>WJPL01000003.1:223644-523644 GCA_009649675.1 Alphaproteobacteria bacterium HT1-32
GAAACTGTCATACACTTCCTTCGTGATGCCACCGTCATTCGCCGTAGCAGACACAACGTCACCCGACGCTTCACCAATCGCGTTCAGCGTCTTGTCATCGAACTTCCGCAGCAGAACCTTGTGCTTCTCTGTCAGAACATCGAGGGAATCGTTGTTCCGGGCATTGAACTCCGCCAGCGTCGCGCTGTTCTCGGCTGCCATCGCATCCGTCACAATCGCCTTGTGCTGCGCCGACAGGCTTTCCCAGACCTTCAGGTTCATACCAGCACCCAGCGCCGTACCCGGCTCATGGAAACCCGGATAGTAGTAATACTTCGTCACCTTGTAGAAACCGAAGGCCAGATCGTTCCACGGGCCAACCCATTCCGTCGCATCAATCGCACCGGACTGCAGCGACGGGAAGATTTCACCACCCGGCAGCGACACCGCTGCCGCACCAATCTGGCGCAACACTTCACCACCAAGACCCGGCATACGGATCTTCAGGCCCTTGTAATCCTCAAGCTGGTTGATTTCCTTGTTGAACCAGCCACCCATCTGAACGCCCGTGTTACCCGCAACAAACGGCTTGATGTTGAAGTCGCCGGACAGCTTGTCCCAAAGCTCCTGACCACCACCAAACTGAATCCAGGAATCCATCTCGGAAGCCGTGAAACCAAACGGCACTGCCGCGAAGAAGTTGAACGCCTTCGACTTGCCCTGCCAGTAATACTCGGCACCGTGATACATGTCTGCCGTACCGTTGGAGACCGCATCAAAGCTCTCAAACGGGGGAACCAGTTCACCGGCGGCAAACAGCTTCACCGTCAGCGCACCATCCGTCGCCGCCGTGATACGGTCGGCCATACGCTGCGCACCCGTACCCAGACCCGGGAAGTTCTTCGGCCAGGTCGTTACAAGCTTCAGCTCGCGAATACCCTGCGCCAGAGCCGGCGCCGGAAAAGATGCTGCTCCAGCACCCGCTGCCGCAACGCCTGCTACCGCCGCGCCACGGACAAATTCTCTTCTCTTCATCTCGGTAATCCTTCCTGCTGATTGTCAGTTAAGGTCTGACTGATAAATTTCTGGAATTGGACCGGAAGCCCAATCCATCCAGTCAGTCGCAATTTGTTGCGACAGAGCCGCTCCATCAACCGGTTCAACAGCGCCAGAGGGCCTTTCATTGCGTATAGACTCTCAGTCTATAAACGTAGACTGGCAGAGAATGAGGCATTCCGGCAGGTCTCAGGCTGGTTACCCGGCGTCGCGAATGCTTTATTCTCTGTAAAAATATGGGGAGGGTGCTGATGCCGCCACGGTACAAACTGATTCTGCTGGCCATCGTGCCACTGGTGATTGCCTGCGCCTGCATTGCCTTGATCGCCAACCGGCAGGCCGAAAAACTGGCGAAGCTGGATGCCGCCCTGTTTGAACGTGAGATTCTCGCCTCAAAGCAGCTTGAGATCGAGAACTATATCAGCCTCGCCCTGACCTCGATTGACCATATCTACGCCGATGCTTCACCGGATGATGAATCAGCGAAGACAGCCGTAAAGCAGATCCTGAATGCCCTGACATATGGTCAGGACGGTTATTTCTTTGTCTATGATTCGAAGGGCGTGAACCTTGTCCATCCGCGCCTGCACCATATCGTCGGCACCAGTCTCTGGGACATGACAGATCCGAACGGCGATTTCGTGATCCGGAACCTGATTGCAAAAGCACAGGCCGGTGGCGGCTTCCATCGCTATCAATGGAACCAGCCGTCAACCGACATGATTACCGACAAGATCAGCTATGCCGTCTATCTCGACAAATGGGACTGGATGTTTGGGACGGGTATCTATCTTGACGATGTCGCACGCAAGATTGCAGAAATCGAAGCAGAACTGGACCGGAACACCCGGCAGACAGTTCTGCTGATTGTTATCGTCACACTGCTTGCGATCCTGGTCGTGACCTCCGGCGGGCTGCTGCTCAACCTTTCTGAACGGCGTATAGCTGACAGTCGCCTGCGCCTGCTGACACGGCGCATTGTTGAGATTCAGGAGGATGAGCGTCAACGGGTTGCCCGTGAACTGCATGACGGGATCAGCCAGTTGCTGGTCTCCGTGAAATACAGTCTCAACATTGCCTCGATCCGGGACAGCAAGGGCGAGGGCGCTGTCGAGAACATTGAACGCGGGGTCGCCATTCTTGACGAAGCCATCTCGGAAGTCCGGCGTATTTCAAAAGACCTGCGCCCCAGCGTGCTCGATGACCTGGGCCTCGCGACGGCAGTAAAAAGTCTGGCTGACGACTTTGCCAGCCGGTCAGGAATGGAAATCGACCTCGAAGCAGACAAAGTGGGGGACAACCTGTCATCGGAAGGAAAAACAGCATTATATCGTGTCATGCAGGAGGCCCTGACCAATATTGCACGACATGCCAATGCCACCGCCATCAAGGTCCGCCTGAAATCGAGAGCAGGCACCGTGCGGCTGATGATCGCAGACAATGGCCGTGGCTTTAATGTCGTCAATGCCGAGGAGAACAATGGCGGGCATGGCATCAACAACATGCGCGAGCGGCTGGAAGCACAGGGTGGCTGGCTGCAATTGCGTTCAACAACCGGACGCGGATCACGTATTCTGGCTGTAATGCCAATCGATTCTTCCGGATCAAACACCACCAGCGAGGCCGCGTGATGAGTGCACCGGACAAACCGATACGTGTTGTAATCGTGGACGATCACCGGCTGGTCCGTGAAGGCGTCCGCGCCCTGCTGACAACCTCGCCCCGGGTCGACGTCGTGGGCGAGGGGGCCGATGGTCATGATGCCATCAGACTTATCGCATCACATGACCCCGACATTCTGATGATGGATGTCAGCATGCCCCGGATGAGCGGCCTTGAAGCCATGCGTGAAATTGGCAGGCAGGGGGCACGCTGTCGCGTCCTGATGCTCAGCATCTACGATAACCCGGAATATGTTGTTGATGTCATGCGGGCAGGAGCCAGCGGCTATATCCTGAAAGATGTGTCAGCCGTCGAGATGCTGAATGCGATTGAGAGCATTGCCAATGGCGGCACCTATCTGAGCAACGCCGTTGCCTCCACAATCATTCATGCTGACCGCAAGAAACCGGCAGCTGACAGCAGGCTGACAGACCGCGAGATCGATGTTCTCCGGCTGATTGCCCGAGGCAAGAGTGCGAAGGAAATTGCCAAGGAACTTGGGGTCAGCGTCCGGACCGCAGAAACACACCGCCAGAACCTCCGCCGCAAACTGGATGCCCGGAATGTTGTCGAACTGACCCTCTATGCGATCATGAACGGTCACGTAACACCGGAAGCCTGATTCTTCAGGCAGCATAAAAGGCCCGGTAGATAAACCTGACTGTATTGCAGATGCCTGTATGGTCTCCACATGTCAGCAAACCTTCCAAATTCAACGAAAGAGACGCATGCCAGATAAACTTCCCGAGACAATGTCCGGTGTCCTGTTGTCGGGGCATGGCGGCTTCGACAAGCTTGTATACCGCACCGACATACCGGTCCCTCAGCCAGGGGATAACGATGTGCTGATCCGGGTCAGGGGCACCAGCGTCAACAATACCGATATCAACACCCGAACAGCCTGGTACGCCAGGTCCGTCCGTTCTGATACTCAGACAACAACCTCAGACACGGCAGAGACCCCGGATGTCGGAAGCTGGACCGGCAATCCCCTGACATTTCCACTTATTCAGGGTGCTGACTGTTTTGGGACGGTCGTCGCTGTTGGCAGGAATGTTTCCGGCGGACAAGTTGGCCGATCGGTGCTGGTACGCTCAATGATGTATGGGCCTGTTGATTTCCGACCATATGAATGTGCAACATTGGGGTCCGAATTCAACGGTGCTTTTGCCCAGTATTGCGCCGTTCATGAAGGCGATGCCTTCGAGATAAACTGCGACCTGTCAGACATTGAACTCGGGGCAATTCCCTGTGCGTTCAGCACCGCAGAGGGAATGCTGGTGCGAGCCGGGATCACGGAAAAGGATCGTATTCTTGTTACCGGCGCATCCGGCGGTGTGGGACTGGCCGCCGTACAGCTGGCCCGGCTTCGCGGCACGGAAGTCATCGCCGTTGCTTCCAGAAGCAAGCTGGATGAGGTTCTCGCAGCCGGAGCCAGCAAGGCAGTCGCACGCGAGGCTGATCTGATCGCCGATCTTGGTGAAAACAGCGTTACCGCCGTCGTCGATCTGGTCGGGGGCGAAACATGGCCCTGTCTGCTCGATCTCCTGCGCCCCGGCGGACGATATGTCACAGCAGGTGCTATCGCCGGGCCAATCGTCGAACTTGATCTGCGTACCCTCTACCTCAAGGATCTGAGTCTCTACGGCTGCGTCTATCAGGAGAGCAATGTGTTTCCGAACCTCGTCAGATATCTGGAAGAAGGCAGGTTACGCCCCCGAATTGCAGCAACCTATCCGCTTGAAGACATCATCGAAGCGCAGAAGAAATTTCTCGAGAAGGATTTCGTTGGCAAGATCGGATTGATCCCGCCGCAGGACTGAGAGCCCCGGAAATTCAGCCCAGTAAAGGCATCCTGAAACAGAAAAGGGCCACGTCTCAGGACGTGGCCCAAATTCTGCCCGGGAATTAAACCCGTTTCAGATTACTTGCCGTATTTGAACGGCAGGACGCGTGCGTTGGTATAGGCCTGATCTGCGATCTTCGACCAGGCGAGGGCCTTCTTACGGAACGCGATAAAGCTGTCATACACTTCCTTCGTGATGCCACCGTCATTCGCCGTAGCAGACACAACGTCACCCGACGCTTCACCAATCGCGTTCAGCGTCTTGTCATCGAACTTCCGCAGCAGAACCTTGTGCTTCTCTGTCAGAACATCGAGGGAATCGTTGTTACGGGCATTGAACTCCGCCAGCGTCGCGCTGTTCTCGGCTGCCATCGCATCCGTCACAATCGCCTTGTGCTGCGCTGACAGGCTTTCCCAGACCTTCAGGTTCATACCAGCACCCAGCGCCGTACCCGGCTCATGGAAACCCGGATAGTAGTAATACTTCGTCACCTTGTAGAAACCGAAGGCCAGATCGTTCCACGGGCCAACCCATTCCGTCGCATCAATCGCACCGGACTGCAGCGACGGGAAGATTTCACCACCCGGCAGCGACACCGCTGCCGCACCAATCTGGCGCAACACTTCACCACCAAGACCCGGCATACGGATCTTCAGGCCCTTGTAATCCTCAAGCTGGTTGATTTCCTTGTTGAACCAGCCACCCATCTGAACGCCCGTGTTACCGGCAACAAACGGCTTGATGTTGAAGTCGCCGGACAGCTTGTCCCAAAGCTCCTGACCACCACCAAACTGAATCCAGGAATCCATTTCGGAAGCCGTGAAACCAAACGGCACTGCCGCGAAGAAGTTGAACGCCTTCGACTTGCCCTGCCAGTAATACTCGGCACCGTGATACATGTCTGCCGTACCGTTGGAGACCGCATCAAAGCTCTCAAACGGGGGAACCAGTTCACCGGCGGCAAACAGCTTCACCGTCAGCGCACCATCCGTCGCCGCCGTGATACGGTCGGCCATACGCTGCGCACCCGTACCCAGACCCGGGAAGTTCTTCGGCCAGGTCGTTACAAGCTTCAGCTCGCGAATACCCTGCGCCAGAGCCGGCGCCGGAAAAGATGCTGCTCCAGCACCCGCTGCCGCAACGCCTGCTACCGCCGCGCCACGGACAAATTCTCTTCTCTTCATCTCGGTAATCCTCCCGTTAAAATTCAGGGCGTCTGTTCAGACTTGCCCATAGACCGGGAGTATAGGTTGCTAAAACGCAGACACGCAATCAGCAAGCATCAGGTGAGGTCCTTGAAATCAAGTCGTCTCCAGACGCCGTCAATCAACGCCTCACACGGCTCAAAGCGGGTTTTATAAGACATTTTCCGGCATTCCCGGATCCAGTAACCGAGATAGACATAGGGCAGACCAGCCCGCCGGGCCTGCTCGATACACCAGAGGACCATGTAGGTACCCAGACCACGCTTCGAATCCGAGATATCAAAGAAGGAATAGACAGCCGACAGACCATCACCCAGACGGTCGAACAGGCAGACAGCCTTGAGCAGGCCATCCGGGTCTCGGAACTCGGCAATGAATGTATCGATCGACGTATCTTCGATCATTACCTGATAGTCATAAAAACTCATGCTCGCCATATCGCCGTCGCTGTGACGACCGTCCTGATACCGGGCAAACAGGCGGTACTGTTCAGCCGTTGCCAGTGCAGGCTTTTCCTCAACTGTCATGCCGGGATTTGCATTCCAGACCCGCTTCAGTGACCGCGAGGCAGAAAGCCTGAAATCCTCCACATTGACGCGCAGCGGAATACAGGCATTGCAGCCGGTGCAGGCCGGCGTATAGGCGATGCCATGACTGCGGCGAAATCCTGCGCGGCTGAGATCATCATGCAGACGAACCGCTTCACGCCCGGACAATTCAACCACAACCTTGCGTTCCTCCCGTCCTTCGATATAGGGGCAGGGCAGCGGTGCTGTCGTATAGAAAAACAGCGGTTTGGTCTTCGGGGCGTTATGCATTCACGTTTGCGCCTGGCAATCCTACCGACGTTTGCTTTAATTCGCAGCAGCGTCCTCGGGTTTGGCTTCTTTCAGAAGGATAATACTAAGCCGCCGATTCTGGGGAGAGAAAGGGTTATCTTCCACAAGCGGTTCAGTTTCTGCCTTTCCGACCACCCGGGCGATGCGTTTTGGTGACAGACCGGCGTCCAGCATTGCCCGACGTGCAGCCAGCGCCCTGTCTGCCGACAATTCCCAGTTCGTGTAGCCATTTTGCGTAATGAACGGTGTCGCATCCGTATGGCCGTTAATGGCAATTTTCTGCGGCAGCTTGCTGATAACCTCAACAATCTTGCTGAGCAACTGGCTTGTGTCCGGGAACAGGTCAGCCCGTCCTGACGGAAACATCGAACTGTCCTGCTGGTCAACCAGTTGAATCCGGAGGCCTTCATCGGTCTTGTCGACTTTCAGGTTTTCCGTGAAGCCCTGCAGGTCCGGAACCGATTCAATCGCTTCCTTCAGAGCTTTTTCAGTCTCATCGAACATCTTCTGCTCGACGGCTTCCTTGATGATCTCCGCTTCTTCGCGGGTAAATTCCTGAACATTCGAATTCTCATCACCGCCGATACCAGCCTTGGGCGGGGGCAGGCTGAGGGTCACGCTCTGGGAAGCCGCGTTACGCTGTGAAGCGCCTTCATCGCCAAGTACCTGACCCGCCAGAATACCACCGGCACCACTGGTCGTCGCAGACAGGCTTTGCGGCGCGAAATAGTTCGAAATACCTTCAAGGGATTCGTCGGAAACAGCATTCAGCAACCAGAGCAGCAGAAAGAATGCCATCATCGCCGTCACAAAGTCGGCATAGGCCACTTTCCACGCGCCACCATGATGGCCTGCGCCACCTTTCTTGATCTTTTTGACAATTATCGGTGAGCCGTCAGCCATGATCTAGTCCGGTGGCATATTCTGAATGGCTTCTTCCGTTTCGGCGAAGCTGGGTTGCCATGAATGCGGGATATTCTTTCGTGCGAACTCGACAGACACCTGCGGCGCATAGCCCTGCATGTGAGCAAGCAGGGCGGCCTTGATGACGTTATGATAATGGCTGTCGGCCTTCATGATGAGTTCGAGGCAGCGCCCCATCGGACCGACAATGCCGTAACACATCAGAATACCAAGGAAGGTTCCGACCAGTGCGCCACCAATCAGGGCACCCAGCACTTCCGGCGGCTCGGTGATCGATCCCATCGTCTTGATAACCCCAAGCACGGCAGCAACGATGCCGAGTGCCGGAAAGCTTTCACTCATATTCACGACGGCGCTGGAAACATCATGATCATGTTCGTGATGCGCTTCGAGTTCAGCATCAATAACCGCCTCAACTTCATGTGAGGTGCTGGTTCCGAGCGTCAGCAGGCGCAGGTAATCGCAGAAGGACTCAACCGTATGGTGGTCCGACATGAATTTCGGGAATTTCTGGAACAGGGGGCTGTCTTCAGGCTTTTCAACATGGCTCTCAAGCGCAAGGTCGCCCTTCGACTTTGCCAGCTTGAACACCGCATAAAGCATGGTCAGAAGTTCAAGATAATCATCTTTCTTGTACTTGCCGCCCTTGATGATCCTGCCAAACGCGGCAATCGCCGGTTTCAGAACATGACCGGGGTTGCCGGCAACAAAGGCGCCAATGGCAGCGCCACAAATGATGACGACCTCAAATGGCTGGTTGAGCACACCAAGCTTTCCACCCATGGCCATGTAACCGCCGAGAACACAGGCAATGACAAAAACCAGTCCGCCGATAACTAACATACTCTATTTCCGTCCATCGCCATTCGTGCCGCCAACATGTGGATAACTTGACCGACAAGAGCTTGCCGGGTCAAGCTAAACGGCTTTTTTCCGCTTCATTCGAATGAATGTGACAGGCTCCACCGTCAATTCAAACGAAAGCCAGACCTAATGCGACGAATCATTCCCGGCAAAGCGCGCCGGGAAACCTTTTTCCGTCAGCAGACCAATCAACTTGTCGACATGCCCTCTGTTACGGGTCTCCAGCGCCACGTCGACTTCTGCATAGCGTACCGGCAGATCATAGAACAGGCGCTGATGCACAATTTCGACGATATTTGCACCGGCATCGCCAATCAGCGCGGAAATGGCAGCCAGCGCACCTGGCTTGTCGGGCAGGGTGATACGCAGTCGCGCCATCCGTCCATCACGCGACAGGCCCCGCAGCAGGATTGTCGACAACAGGCGGGAGTCGATATTCCCGCCACAGATCACCACCCCGACCCGTCTGCCCGTCCAGCGGGACGGATCTGACATCAAGGCAGCAACGCCAACTGCACCGGCACCTTCAGCGACAATCTTTTCCTGTTCCGCCAGACGCTGGATCGCCCGTTCAATCTGCATTTCGCTGACCAGCATGATATCGGACACAAGATCACGCACGATCTCGCGGGTCAGTGCCCCCGGACGTTTGACCGCAATACCTTCCGCCACGCCCACCTCGGTCGGCACCGCCGGGCTGACCTTGTTGCCCATTGCCTGCTGCATGAAGGGAAAGGCTTCTGACTGTACACCGATGATTTCAATATCCGGTCGCAGCGCCTTTGCCGCAATGGCCACGCCCGAAATCAGGCCACCGCCGCCTATCGGCACAATAATGGCGTCCAGTGCCGGATCATCCCGCAACATTTCAAGCCCGACACAGCCTTGTCCTGCAATCACCGCCGGGTCATCAAACGGATGAATGAAGGTCGCTCCGGTCTGTTCTGCGATACCGGCCGCCGCATCCGCAGCCTCCGCAACATCTGCACCGATCAGTTCCACCGTGGCACCGTGGGATTCTGTCCGGGCAACCTTCGAGAAGGGGGTGTTCTTCGGCATGACGATGGTTGCGGGAATACCCAGTTTTCCTGCGTGATAGGCCACACCCTGCGCATGATTTCCGGCAGACATGGCAATCACACCGGCTGAACGTTCGGCCTCGGTCAGGGAGGCAATCTTGATCATCGCACCCCGCGCCTTGAAAGACCCCGTGACCTGAAGGTTTTCAAGTTTCAGAAAAACCTCAGCCCCGGTCTCATCGCTCATAACTGCGGTTCGTACCATTGGTGTATGGACCAGATGGTTCTGCATTATGGCTGCAGCAGATTCGATATCTTGCAGTGTCGGACGCTTGTCAGTCATCAGTGCCAATCAATTCCAGTTGCTGATGTGGTGAGCCGGAAAACCGGCCCGGCAGGGTCGAATAGGTAAGCCTGTCATCGGACAGCCAGCGTCCCATCAGGTCACGATAGTGGAGCGATAACGGATTACCGGACTGACCGCCCGCAATAATTATCGACGCCGTTTCGTCTGGCGACAACTCATAGACAGCGCGGTAGCCGGCACCATGGACATGGGGAAAGGATGTCCCGCTGTGGTCCCGCGCGTAAGTTCCACGGTTCAGTGTCGCAAATCCGCCGGATGTTGGTGCCGATAATGTCGCAAAACCGGAAATGACCGGTACATATTGCAGGACCGGGTGAGAGAAGACAGCATGATGCCTGTCGCCCCAGGTTACCCCCTTCAGATCGTCAGCAAAATGGCCCGCAGTTTCGCTCAGGCTTCCTGTCAGAATATCTCTGCATGTCTCTGTTTTATCATTTGTTGTGACATCATCACACCATTCCCCGGACGGACCAGCGAGTACCTGCCGCAGAAAATCCGGGCGGGGGTCGGCGAGGCGGGAATAGAAATCACCTGTCTCATCCGCATAGAGCTGGCGGGAGAAGATACGCACCCACAATGCAAACATCAGCGGCTCCGCCTTATCCGCATCCATCATGTAATCCCAGCCAGTCAGTAATTTCAGAAACGCCTTCTGATCTGTCGTGGTTGCTACAGCGCCCTGAATCATTGACGGCAGAACCGATGCGGCGAAGGCAGAGTAGGAATCCATCTGCAACGCCCGGTTGGTGTCGACCGTTCGTGGCGGCTCTGCATCCAGCCGGTCGGCCAGTCGTTTCATGCGATCAGAAGACGGCCAGTCAGCTGTCAGAAGGTGAGGGTAGCTGTCATCGACCAGCCGGTTATTCGCATTCCCGATCCAGCCGTCATCGCGCCCCCGGCGAAGTGGTAATTCCGCGAACGGTACAAACCCGGACCAGTTATCTGCACTGTCGGCCCCGTTTTGCGGCAAGCGGCCGTCCCCTGTCCGGCGCATAGGAACACGACCCGGTGAAATCATGGCCGTTGCACCAGACCGGTCTGCCAGAAACACATTCTGCTGCGGGGCACCAATGGCCTGCATTTCTTCCAGGGCCTCCTCAACACTTACCGCAGTGCCCAGACGCATCACTGCCGAAGCAATGCCGTCCAGTGGTTCCAGCGAGGTTGCCCGCAGGCTGAGCACCGAGCCGCCCGCCGGGACAGAACCCACATCCGAGACCACCGGCCCCCGTTCTGTTGTCCGAACCCTGTGCCGCACCGTATCGCCCTTATGAACGACGATTTCCTCCCACCGTTCACCGAAGGTCTTCCAGCTCTCACCCGATCTGTAACGGTCCGGGTTATCCGGGTCGATCTGCTCGATAAACAGGTCCTGTGTATCACTGTGGGTTGTCGTCATTCCCCAGGCGAGATTGCGATTGCGTCCCAGCAGAAAAGCCGGAACACCGGGCACGGTTGCCCCGACCATCACCTGATCCGGCAGTTCCATGCGTGCCAGATACCAGAGAACGGGGGCACTGAAGCCGAGATGCGGATCATTCGCCAGTATCGGCGTGGCCGATGCGGTCATGCCACCGCCCAGAACCCAGGCATTGGATGCTGTCGTTGGCGGGATGGAGTGATCAATGGCATCAATCAGGGGCAGCATCATCTCCGTCAACTGTCGCTCAGCCGGCAGGGTGACAGGCGCCGTAAGTGAATCGGTTGGCCAGAGTTCGGATATCTGCTCTGCCGACAATTTGTCCGAAAGGCCGAGACGCAACAGTTCCGTTCGCCAGTTACCACTGAGCCGCATCGCCATGATCCGGCCCCAGACAACAGAATCCGCAGGCTGCCAGCGCTCCGGCTTAAATCCGAGCAGGGAAAACTCAACCGGCAGGATAGTCCGGGCATCACCAACCCAGGCATTCACGCCTGCGGCATAAGCCTCCAGTTGCGCCTGAGACTCATCCGGCATGGCCGCGACATCTCCTTCTGCCAGACGATACAGGCCCAGCGTGCGCATCATGATATCGATATCAACGGCACCCTGACCGACAATCTCCGACAATCGGCCCGCGCCAAGCCGTCGCATACCCTCCATCTGCCAGAGACGATCCTGCGCATGCAGATATCCCAGAGCAAAAAAACCATCCGCAGAGGAACTGGCAGAAATCGACGGCACACCATGAGAATCGCGGCTGATTTTGACCGGCTGCTGCAGCCCCCTGATTTCCATTGAGCCATGAACAGGAGGCAGTGACAGAAAAGCCATGACGACCCCACCCATCGCCAGCAACAGGACCAGTGCTGTCAATGACCGGATGAAGGAATGTTTTCGCCGTTCTGTCATCACTTATGCCTGTATCCATCTTGTCGTTTGCAGCCGGAGGCTTACTTTCAGCAGCAGGAAAGCATGCTCCCCGGATGAAGGAAACAGAGTATCCATGGAACCCAGACTTCACTATTGCTACGGCATCGGTCCCGGCGGTTTTCACCGTCAGGCATATCAGGACTGGCAGGGACCAGACCGCCATCCGCTCACGGTCTGCGTTCATGGCCTGACCCGCAACAGCCGGGACTTCGACTGTCTGGCAGCGGAACTCAGCAAACAGCGTCATGTGGTCTGCCCGGATATTGTCGGACGAGGGGAGAGTGACTGGATGCGCCTGTCATCGACCTATTCCTATCCGAATTACGTGTCCGATATGGCCATGCTGATCAACCGTCTGGGCGTTGACGAGGTTGACTGGGTCGGCACCTCCATGGGTGGACTGATTGGCATGATGATGGCTGCATCAAACCGGTCGCCGGTCCGTCGTCTTGTGCTGAACGATGTCGGACCAATGATCCCGAAGCAGGCGCTGTCGAGAATTCTTGATTATCTGGGCCAGGAGTTCGAGTTCAGCTCACTGGACCATATCGAGGCCCATCTTCGTCTTGTCCATGCCCCTTTCGGGCAACTGACCGACCAGCAATGGCGACAGATGGCCGAACACAGTGCCCGGCAGGATGATGATGGCAACTGGCGACTGCATTACGATCCCGCTATTGCCGAACCTTTGCTGGCAGCCCCCTTGCAGGACGTTGACCTGTGGGCCGTATGGGACCAGATCAAATGTCCGGTTCTGGTTATTCGCGGTGGAGACTCCGATCTTCTTTTGCCGGAAACCGCCGAAGAAATGACCCGGCGCGGGCCGAAGGCTGACCTGATAACCATTGCCGATGTCGGACATGCGCCGGCCCTGATGGATGCAGAACAGATCAACCTCATTCGCGACTGGCTGGATGACTAATCTGCAAACTCCTGTTTTTCGTCAGCGCGCACCCTGGATTGGCGGACATCTGCAGACCATCCGCAATGCGCTGGCGCGGCGGATTACCGGTGTCCCGGCAGTTACCGGCAAACGCCTGTGGATACCTGTCACAGATGGCAGCGGCGATTTGCTGGCGATCAGTTACACGTCACCTGTGATTGTTGCAGAGACACCAAAGCCGCTCATTCTGCTGCTGCATGGCCTGACAGGCTGCGAAGACAGCATGAACCAGCGGGCAAGCACCGCCTGCTTCCATCGGCTTGGGCACCCTGTCGTCCGACTCAATCTGCGGGGAGCAGGGCCCGGTGAGGTACGCGCCTCCCGTCGCTATCACTCCGGACTGACCGGGGATATCGCCGATACGATACAGTTCCTGATCAGTGATCCCCGTATCAGAACTGAAGCCGGAATAGTGGCGATGGGCGTGTCGCTCGGCGGCACCATTCTGTTGAACCACCTGATTGCCGCCGGTCCGGATAGTGGTCTGAAGGCCGCAATCACCGTCTCGACCCCACTAGACCTCGCTGAATCATCACGGAATTTCCTGCGCCCCGGCAATGCCGTATATCATCGATACCTGCTGCAGCGGATGAAAGCCTTCACCCTTACGGCGGCTGAAACAACGGAGATGAAAAACCGCATCTCAGCCAGCAAATCCGTATGGCAGTTTGATGATCAGGTCATTGCGCCCTGGAACGGGTATGGAGATGCCGGTGATTATTACAGCCAGTGTTCGCCGGAGGCCGGTCTGGATGCGATTGTCACACCAACGCTGCTGATCCATGCAAATGACGATCCCTGGGTTCCCTCACGCGCCTATCGGAAACTGGGGCAGGGGACCGGGGTTGTTCGCTGTCTGTTATCCCCCCGGGGCGGCCATGTTGGCTTTCACGGGCAGAACCAGCCTGAAAGCTGGCACAATCACGTCGCCGCGCAGTTTATCGACGGACTGAACTGACCCCGTCGGCGACCATTTTTTCGGCCAGGTCGATCGCGGCATAAGTCAGGATACCATCTGCACCGGCGCGTTTCAGGGCAATCAGGGCTTCATACATGGCACGATCCCCGTCGATCCAGCCATTCGCATCGGCCGCCTTGATCATCGCATACTCACCACTGACGTGATAGGCGAAGGTCGGTGCCGCAAATCGCTCTTTCACACGGCGGATGATGTCCAGATAAGGCAGGCCCGGCTTGATCATCACCATGTCCGCGCCTTCCGCCAGATCCAGTGCAACCTCGCGCAGTGCCTCATCTGTATTGGCCGGGTCCATCTGATAGGTTTTCTTGTCACCTTTCAGGGCACCGGATGAGCCGACGGCATCCCGGAACGGACCATAGAAGGCGGATGCATATTTCGCGGCATAAGACATGATCGCCACATCCTGATATCCCCCCGCATCCAGCGCCTGCCGAATGGCGGCAACACGACCATCCATCATATCGGACGGACCAATGATATCGCAGCCCGCAGCAGCCTGAACCATTGCCTGACGACATAGAATATCGACCGTTTCGTCATTGACGATGACACCATCGCGGACAATCCCGTCGTGACCGTCACTGTTGAACGGATCCAGCGCCACATCGCAGAGAATACCCAGATCAGGCACCGCATCCTTCACGGCGGAGACGGCACGGCAAACCAGGTTATCCGGATTTGTCGCTTCCGCCCCGTCCGGGGTTTTCAGATGATCCGGGGTGACCGGAAAAATTGCGATGCAGGGAATACCCAGATCCCGGGCATGCCGGGCCGATTTGATCAGAAGGTCAATCGACAGACGCTCAACACCGGGCATTGATACGACGGGCTCACGTACATTCGTGCCTTCAATGGCAAAGCACGGCCAGATGAAATCCGATGGCGTGAGAACATTTTCCGCAACCATCCTGCGCAACCAGCCGGTACGGCGGTTTCTGCGCATGCGCACGGCCGGGAAACCACCGGCTGGAAATCCATCTCTCTCGCTCACGCTCTGCGCTCCTTCACCGCAATAACCTTACAACAAACCGGGGCACACTAAGTCGCCACAGACCGGGCGACAAGCAGGGCGGCACCGGGCAGCACGGATTGACCCCCGGCAGACAGCCGCGCATAGTCCCTGATCTGGTGACATAAGCGGGTTTCTCAGCCGATGAACTTCGACCTTACCCCTGATCAGCAGGCATTTCAGGATGCCGCACGCGATTTCGCAACGGGCGAAATGGCACCACATGCTGCGGAGTGGGATGAAAAGTCGATTTTTCCTGAGGACGTATTACGTGCCGCTGCCGCGCTTGGGTTCGCCGGCATCTATGTCCGGGAAGATGTTGGCGGATCGGATCTGGGTCGTCTTGACGCCGCGATCATTTTCGAGGAACTGGCTGCTGCCTGTCCGTCAACCGCCGCCTATATTTCTATTCACAACATGGCTGCATGGATGATCGACCGGTTCGGGACTGCGGATCAGCGCCGTAAATTCCTGCCTCCGCTTTGCAGCATGGCGCATTTTGCCAGCTATTGCCTGACCGAACCGGATGCAGGGTCTGATGCTGCCGCGCTGAAAACACGCGCCGTCCGGGATGGTGATCATTACGTACTGAATGGGTCCAAAGCGTTCATTTCCGGCGGCGGACGCTCCGATATTTATGTCTGCATGGTCCGGACCGGCGGCGATGGCGCGGACGGCATATCAACACTGGTCATTGAGAACGGTACACCGGGCCTCAGTTTTGGCGCACAGGAGAAGAAACTGGGGTGGCACAGCCAGCCGACTTCTGCCGTGATCTTTGAGAATTGTCGTGTTCCCGTTGCCAACCGGCTGGGCGAGGAGGGTGACGGCTTCCGGATCGCCATGAAGGGACTGGATGGCGGGCGACTGAACATCGGTGCCTGCTCCATAGGCGGTGCCCGGACGGCACTTGCGGCGGCACTGGCCCATGTCCGGGAACGCAAACAGTTCGGCAAACCGCTGGCAGCCTTTCAGGCGCTGCAGTTCAGACTGGCCGATATGACGGCGGAAATTGAATCCGCACGGCTTCTGCTCCACCGTGCTGCAACCCTGCTGGACGCCGGATCACCGGAAGCAACCGCCCAGTGCGCCCTTGCGAAAAGGGTCGCAACGGATGCCGGCTTTTCGGTAACAAACGAAGCTTTGCAGCTTCATGGCGGATATGGCTATCTGCGGGATTATCCGATCGAACGCATTCTTCGGGATCTCCGGGTTCACCAGATTCTCGAAGGCACCAACGAAATCATGCGCGTCATTGTGGCGCGACATTTACTGAAAGACTGATTTTCTAAATGACTGACCAGCCGGAAATCCTGTTCTCCCGAAACGGCGCAATCGCCATTGTCACCCTGAACCGCCCGAAGGCACTGAATTCACTGACCTATGACATGGTGACGCAGCTTGGCGCACATCTTGACGCCTGGCGCGATGATGATGATGTCGCTGCCGTCGTCATCGAAGGAGCCGGAGAGAAAGCCTTCTGTGCCGGTGGTGACATCCGGTCACTTTACGATGCCCGTCAGGCCGGAGACCGGGAATTTCTCGCAACATTCTATCGCGATGAATATGTCGTCAACCATGCTATCAACACCTATCCGAAGCCCTATATCGCCCTGATTGACGGCTATGTTATGGGCGGCGGCGCAGGGGTATCGGTACATGGCTCTCACCGGGTCGCGACCGAACGCACGCGCTTTGCCATGCCGGAAGTCGGCATTGGTCTGTTTCCCGATGTCGGCGGCTCATGGTTCCTGTCCCGTTGCCCGGGAGAGGTCGGCACCTATCTCGGGATGACCGGTGCCATCATCAATGCCGCCGATTGTCTTTATGCCGGAATCGCCACTCACCATACGGCATCCGCTTCGCTTGAAGAGGTGAAGGCTGCGCTGGCCGGGGCAACATGGCCCGGCGGCCCCGAGAATTATGATCTCGCCACCGAAATTCTGAATGCCCATGTCACCGAAGCAGACATGACAGGCAGTGTGGTTGCACCGGAACGTAACAGCATCGACGCCTGTTTTGCCGGTGATTCCGTCGAGTATATAATTGATGCGCTGACGGCGCAGGACGATGACTGGGCGTCTGCAACAGTTGATCAGATGATCTCCAAATCACCGACCAGCCTGAAGGTTGCCCTGCAGGAAATCCGCCGGGGCAAATCCCTCGACCTTGTCGGGTGCATGGTGATGGAATATCGCCTCTCGCAGAGTTTCATGCGCGGCAGAGACTTCTGGGAGGGTGTTCGCGCGGTTATCGTCGACAAGGACAAGTCGCCGAAATGGAAGCCGGCACATCTGTCGGATGTTGATGATGACGAAGTCACCAACTATTTCGAATCACTGGGTGACAAGGATCTGGTTCTGTAAGCGGGCCAGACAGAACAACCTGCATCGGGGAAGGGGAGGACTGACTATGGCAACTGTAGCATTCATCGGGGTTGGTAACATGGGCGGGCCAATGTCCGCCAATCTGGTCAAAGCGGGCCATACAGTCATGGCCTTCGACCTCAGTAACGACAACCTGAGTGCAGCGACAAAAGCCGGCTGTATCGCAACAGCCTCTATTGCCGAGGCTGTTGGTGACGCAGACGCCGTTTTCACCATGCTGCCCGCAGGCAAACATGTTGATGCCGTCTATAACGGTGACGCCGGTGTGATGGCGAACGCCCGCCCCGGCGCCCTGTTCGTTGATTGTTCAACCATTGATGTCGACACCGCACGGGAAGTGATAAAAACCGCAGAGAGCGGTGGTTTTCAAATGGTCGACTGTCCCGTATCTGGCGGGGTTACAGGTGCCGCCGCCGGTACGCTGGCAATGATGTGTGGCGGATCGGACAGCGCGTTCGAAGCCGCCCGGCCGTATCTTGAAGTCCTGGGCAAGACAGTGGTTCATGCTGGTGGCCCGGGAGCAGGGCAGGCGGCGAAGACCTGTAACAACATGATTCTTGGTATTTCGATGATCGGAGTTTGCGAAGCCTTCATGCTGGCAGAGAAGCTGGACCTCGATCTCGACAAGCTGTTCAGCATCGCAGCCAATGCCTCCGGACAATGCTGGGCACTGACCAGCTATTGTCCTGTCCCTGGCCCGGTCCCGGCAAGCCCGGCCAACCGGGATTACAAACCCGGCTTCACCGCAGCCAATATGCTGAAAGACCTCAAACTGGCCCAGCAGGCGGCACAGTCCAGCGGCGCCTCGACACCACTCGGGTCAAACGCCGCCAGCCTGTATGATCAGTTTGTCGAAGCCGGCAACGGCGAGGTCGATTTTTCCGGCATTATCCGCATGATCGCGGGTCAGGGTAAATCAGGCTGAGCGTGCGATGGCTGACCGGAAACTGAATGAAGTCCTCTACGAAATGATTCCGAATGGCAGGTTCATGAAGGTAACCGCCGTTGATCCGATAAGTCTGGTCGAGGTCTCAATTGTCGCCTCACCCAACACACCGATGGCCGTGTTGAAACTGAATGCCCGCCGCAAACTGGAATATGTTCTGAACAAACGTGAGAAAACGGAAAAACGCGATCCTTGGGCTGGTCTGTGACCGGACCTTCATTCCTGTCCTGCACAGTAAATAACGGAGGGGTCGGTGGACATCATTCTGCTGGGTAGTGGTGCCAGTCTGCTGGCTGGTCTCTGTACCGGAATTGGCGCCCTTGGCATTTTCTGTGTCCGGACACTCGGGCCAAAACTTGAAGACAGTCTGCTGAGTTCAGCGGCAGGCATCATGCTGGCCGCGACCTTTTTCTCGCTGATCGCCCCCGGAATTGCTTATGGCGAAGCACAGTTCGGGTCAAATGTCCTTGCCGTTCTGGTGGTTATCGCCGGTATCCTCAGCGGCGCCATCATTCTCTGGCTGATTCACCGTTATGCCCCGCACGAACATTTCATCGCGGGACGCGAAGGGCCGGATGCGACAAAACTGTCGCGTATCTGGCTGTTTGTCATCGCCATAACCCTGCATAACTTCCCGGAAGGCATGGCCGTTGGCGTCGGTTTTGCCGGAGGGGATATCGGTAATGGCCTGGCACTGGCAACCGGTATCGGCATCCAGAATATTCCGGAAGGGCTGGCGGTAGCGGCCGCGCTTGTTACCGTGCGCTACAGCAAGGGACGTGCCTTCCTGATTGCGTTGCTGAGTGGGCTGCTGGAGCCGGTTGGCGGCGTTATCGGCGCCTCGGCCGTCTGGCTGGCGCAGCCTCTCATGCCCTATATTCTGGGCCTTGCCGGTGGTGCCATGCTGTTCATTATCTCAGACGAAATCATCCCGGAAACTCACAGCCGCAACAATGCAACGCTCGCCACATTCAGCCTGATGGGGGGCTTTGTCATCATGATGTTTCTGGATGCAACGCTGGGGTAGGGCACGACAATCACCTCAAACCAAAAAGGCGCATCCCGCAGGATACGCCTTTGTCAGCCTGAAATTCAGAAATCCCTAGTGGGTCGTCGCTTTACCGGACCGGCGACCAAGGCCGATCTTCTTGGCAAATTCTGACCGCTGCGCCGCATAATTCGGGGCAACCATCGGATAATCTGCCGGCAACTGCCACTTGGCCCGGTATTCTTCCGGGGTCATGCTATAATTCGTGCGCAGATGACGCTTCAGCATCTTCAGTTTCTTGCCGTCTTCGAGACAGACAAGATAGTCAGGTGTTACCGAACGACGCACCGGCACTGCCGGATTATCTTCCATGTTGAGGCCCGCCGTTTCATCACCGGCAAGGGATGCAACGGTGCCATAAACTTTTTCGATGACATCACTGATCTGCGACGTCGCAACCGTATTATTGCCGAGGTAGGACGAGACGATATCTGACGACATCTGCAGCAATTCGCTGCGCGATATCACAGCCCCCTTATTATCCGCCATGTTTGCATCCTGTATTTCAGGCTTGTTCGAAAGGCATTTAACACGCGCCGACTCGGAAGTGTCAATAAAGTTTTAAGGAATAATGCATCGCAAAGCTTTGATTTCTTGCGGATTTTAACCATAACGACGCGAAAACTTGGTTAACGTAGCAGACATCCAAAGCCAGAATGACTTTACTCTCACCAGACCAGACAGGCATCCCGCTTGACTTGATCCGGTTACTTCACCCGGATACCACCTCCCGCATTCCCGGCAGACAAATTTTGTTTCAGGGCGCGCTCCAAGCTTGGCCAAGCCGCGCGACATATGGTACTAACCGCAACGTCATCAACCGGTATATTGAATCAGGCAGCAATGGACGCAAAGCCCCCCGCAAACGCCGTCACCAGACGCAGCGTTGCCGTAGGAAGTGATCACGCCGGGTTTGCCATGAAGGAAATGCTGAAGTCTGTTCTGGAACAGGCAGGCCATTCCGTCACGGATCTTGGTGCTTACAGCCTTGAATCAGTGGATTATCCGGACTTTGGTGCAGCTGTCGCTGCCTCCGTTGCCTCTGGCGACGTTGAGTGCGGTCTGGTGGTCTGCGGGTCCGGTATCGGCATCTCCATCGCGGCGAACCGCAACCCCGGCGCCCGTGCTGCACTCTGTCACAGCGGCCTCGAGGCCCAGCTGGCTCGGCAGCATAATGATGCGAACATCCTCGCCCTCGGGGCCAGGATCATCGGGGAAGAAGCTGCGAAGGATTGCCTGCGCGCCTTTCTCGAAACCGAATTCGAAGGTGGCCGCCACGCCCGTCGGGTGGCCAAACTCGGCACTGAAATTCCAGCTACAGGGACAAAAGCTTCCTCATGACCGCCGCACAGAAAACATCCGCACCCGACAATTTCTTTACTGCCAGCCTTCAGGAGCGTGATCCGGACCTGTTTCAGTCCATCCGGGACGAACTTGGTCGCCAGCAGCATCAGATTGAGCTGATCGCATCAGAAAATGTGGTCTCCCGTGCCGTACTGGAAGCCCAGGGCTCGGTTCTGACCAACAAATATGCCGAAGGCTATCCCGGTCGCCGTTATTATGGTGGCTGTGAATATGTCGACGTTGCAGAATCTCTCGCCATTGAGCGGGCGAAAAAACTGTTCGACTGCACTTATGTCAATGTGCAGCCGCATTCCGGCGCACAGGCCAATGGCGCTGTCTTCATGGCCCTGCTGAAGCCGGGTGACACCATCCTCGGCATGTCGCTCGATGCCGGCGGGCATCTGACCCATGGCGCACCACCGGCCCAGTCCGGCAAATGGTTTAACGCCATCCAGTATGGTGTCCGCAAGGATGACCATCTCGTCGATTTCGAACAGGTTGAACGACTGGCAAAAGAACATTCCCCGAAGCTGATCATTGCCGGGGGCTCAGCCTATCCGCGCACGCTTGATTTCAAACGTTTCCGGGAGATTGCAGACAGTGTCGGCGCTCTGCTGATGGTTGATATGGCGCATTTCGCCGGTCTTGTCGCAACCGGCGTCCATCCGTCACCGCTGCCCTTCGCCGATGTGGTAACCACAACGACCCACAAGACATTGCGCGGACCTCGTGGCGGCATGATCCTGACCAACCGCGAAGACCTCGGCAAAAAATTCAATTCTGCCGTTTTTCCGGGCCTTCAGGGCGGCCCGCTGATGCATGTTATCGCTGCAAAGGCTGTTGCCTTCGGCGAAGCACTGACCCCGGAATTCCGGTCCTATTCGCAGTCGGTCGTTGATAATGCCAAGGTACTTGCATCCGTCCTGAAAGAACGAGGCTGTGACATTGTTGCAGGTGGCACTGATACACATGTCGTGCTCGTCGACCTGCGGCCAAAAGGGCTGACCGGCAACATCACCGAAGAGGCGCTGGAGCGGGCAGGGATGACCTGTAACAAGAACGGCGTGCCGTTCGATCCGGAAAAGCCCACGGTTACGTCGGGCGTTCGTCTTGGCAGTCCGGCAGCAACCACCCGCGGCTTTGGCGTTGCCGAATTCCGTCAGATCGGTGACTGGATTGCCGATGTGCTCGACGGTCTGGCCGTCAATGGTGACAATAATTCGTCGGTCGAACAGGATGTCCGGGCCAAAGTCCGCAGCCTGTGTGACCGGTTCCCGGTCTATCAGGGCTTCTGATCTGCTGCGGCAGACCGACCCCCCCATTAAAACGAGGAAGTTGAATGCGCTGCCCGTTCTGCGGAAATGACGACACCCAGGTCAAGGACTCACGGCCTACCGATGATAACTCGGCGATCCGGAGACGGCGCTATTGTCCTGCCTGTGAAAGCCGCTTCACCACTTTCGAACGGGTCCAGTTGCGCGACCTGACTGTCGTCAAGAAAGACGGGGCGCGTTCACCTTTCGACCGGGAAAAGCTGGGTCGCTCGCTCAAGATCGCCCTCAGAAAGCGCCCTGTCGATGAAGACAAGATAGAGCGTATTATCAACGGGATACAGCGCCGTCTTGAGAGCATGGGTGAAAATGAAATCCCCTCAAAAATGATCGGTGAGCTGGTCATGGATGTTCTCCAGGAACTCGATACGGTCGCCTATGTCCGGTTTGCATCAGTCTATCGGAACTTCCGTGAGGGCAAGGACTTCGAAGACTTCGTGGGAACGCTGAGTGGCGAAGAGTGAGCAGCCCGGTTCTGATACCGACCGCGACTATATGCGGGCGGCACTTGCACTCGCAGCGCGGGGGCTTGGAAATGTTGCTCCCAACCCGGCAGTCGGCTGTCTTATCGTCAAGCAGGGACGCGTTGTAGGGCGGGGTATCACCCAGCCCGGCGGACGCCCGCATGCTGAGACTGTCGCCCTTGAGCAGGCTGGTTCTGATGCCCGCCAGGCAACCGTTTATGTAACGCTGGAACCCTGCAGCCACCACGGACAGACGCCGCCCTGTGCCGATGCGCTGATTGCAGCAGGTGTCAGCCATGTCGTCATCGCTCTGGAAGACCCCGACCCGAGAGTCGCGGGGCGGGGAATAAGGCGATTAGCGGATGCCGGAATCAGGATTCAGACCGGCATCTGCCGGGATGCTGCAATTCGGCTGAATGCCGGTTATCTGAGCGTCAGAAACAACCACCGTCCTCTGGTTACCCTGAAAATCGCCATGACCCTTGATGGCCGGATTGCAACATCAACCGGTCGCAGCCAATGGATCACAGGCGCGCAGGCCCGCCGTTACGGACATCTGATGCGGGCACAGCATGACGCCATTGCTGTCGGCATCGGGACCGCCAACGCAGATAACCCGTCACTGACCTGCCGCCTTCCGGGGCTTGAGCATCGTTCTCCCCTGCGGGTTGTCTTCGACAGCCAGTTAAATCTCCATCCCGCCTCTGAACTGGCCGACACATCTCTTGGCCGGACCGTCCTCCTGACCACAGAGAGCCCCGATTCTGACCGCGGGCAGGCCCTTGTCGCACGGGGCGTGGAAATTATCCCCGTCAAGGCCGGTTCTGGTGGTCAGCCCGATATCCAGGCTGCACTTCATACTCTCGCTGACCGGGGCGTAACCCGGTTGCTGGTCGAAGGCGGAGCAGGACTGGCAACCGCATTCCTTCAGTCCGGTTGCGTTGACGAACTTGCGGTCTTTTCGGCACCGCTGGCCTTTGGCAGTGACGGACTGGCGGCAATCGGACAGCTTGGACTTGACGATCCGGCCTCAGCAACACGATTTACACGATCAGGATCGCTTCTGCTCGGGCCGGACCGGCTCGATCTCTATCACCGTTAGGAGTGCCATGTTTACCGGCATTATTACTGATATCGGCTGTATCGCCGACGTCATCAAACGCGAGGGGGAAGACCTCCGTTTTCATATTCAGACCAGCTATGATGTTGCCAGCATCGACCTTGGTGCATCGATTGCCTGTTCTGGCTGCTGCCTGACCGCCGTTGATTTCGGTTCAGACTGGTTTGCCGTCGATGTCTCCGGGGAGACCCTGTCGAAGACCACTCTCGGCAACTGGAAGATCGGTCAGCGGATCAATCTGGAGCGATCTCTGAAAGTTGGCGACGAACTCGGCGGCCATATTGTCTCCGGCCATGTCGACGGGGTTGCGACCATTGCCGACATTCAGTCGGAAGACGGCTCTCACCGCTTTACGTTTGACGCCCCCCGGACACTCGCCCGTTTCGTTGCACAGAAAGGCTCAGTCGCACTGGATGGCGCATCACTGACAGTGAATGATGTCAGCGACACGAAATTCGGTGTAAATATCATTCCGCATACAGCGGTCATGACAACCTTCGGTGACCGAAAGACCGGTGACCGGGTTAACATGGAAATTGATGTCCTCGCGCGATATGTTGCGCGCCTTTCCGAAATGGAGACCTGACGTGCAGTACCGGCGCTACCTTTCCTCGCCTGAGGAAATCATCGAAGATTTCCGCAATGGCCGCATGTGCATCATCGTCGATGATGAAGAGCGCGAAAACGAGGGCGATCTGGTCATTCCGGCCCAGATGGCAACTCCGGATGCCATCAATTTCATGGCCAAGCATGGGCGCGGACTGATTTGTCTGGCGCTGACGCCCCAGCGTGTCGAACAGCTTGCCCTGCCGCTGATGTCAGCAGACAACGCCAGTCGTCATCAGACGGCCTTTACCGTATCGATCGAAGCGCGGGAAGGGGTAACCACCGGCATTTCGGCCTCTGATCGTGCGCATACCATTGCCGTGGCTATCGATCCGTCAAAGCAGCGTGCTGACCTGGCAACGCCCGGGCATGTCTTTCCGCTGATGGCCCGCGAAGGTGGCGTCCTGATGCGTGCCGGCCATACAGAGGCTGCGGTCGATCTGGCCCGGCTTGCCGGCCTGAACCCCAGTGGCGTGATTTGTGAAATCATGAATGACGACGGCACCATGGCACGCATGCCGGATCTCGTTGGTGTTGCACAGCACCATAACCTGAAGATCGGGGCCATTGCGGATCTCATCGCCTACCGGCGCAAGAATGATTCACTGGTCAAGCGGTCACTGGAAACCAGCATCAACACGACCTATGCCGGCGACTTCAAACTGTATGTCTATGTCAACACCGTCTCCTATGCGGAGCATCTGGCGCTGGTGAAAGGCGACATTGAGCCGTCAGACGAGCCACTTCTGGTCCGGATGCATGCGCTCAGCGTGCTGGATGATGTTCTTGGTGACACGACGGCGGGCAAGAACGGCGAACTTCATTCCGCCATGAAAGCCATCGACAAGGCGGGAAGGGGCGTTGTGGTCATAATCCGCGAAAGTCAGCCGACCAGTCTGACGGACCGGATCAAGGCGCGGATCGGCAGCGCGTCAGGCAATAGCCGGCCCGCAGCCAGTAACGAGTTGCGTGATTATGGTGTTGGTGCGCAGATTCTGCTGGATCTGGGTGTCCGTGACATGACCCTGCTGTCAAATACGGAGCGGACGATTATCGGGCTGGAAGGCTACGGACTTCAGGTTCGTGACCGGATGCCTATCGGAAAACAGGAATAGAGCATGTCGAACGGATCAAAGGTTCTTATCGTCGAAGCCCGGTTTTATTCGGATATCGCTGATGAAATGGCCGCCGGGGCAATCGAGGCCCTGACCGCCGACGGATTCGCCTATGACCGGATTTCGGTCCCCGGCGCGTTTGAAATACCAGCCGCCATCCGTTATGCCATCGCGGCGCAACAGATGGGCACCGCCGATTTCCGCTATGCCGGTTTCATCGCCCTTGGCTGCGTCATCCGGGGCGAGACGTCGCATTACGATTATGTCTGTGGTGAGTCAGCACGCGCGCTGATGGACCTGACGACACAATATTCGATCGCGCTTGGCTATGGCATCCTGACCTGCGAGAACGGGGATCAGGCGTGGGCCCGGGCTGACCGCAAACGCAAGAACAAGGGCGCAGATGTCGCCAATGCCTGTCTGGCAATGATCAAACTCAAACGGGACTTCAGACTCTGACCATGGAAAAAAAGAAACGTCCGAAACCGAATACCGCCCGCAGTGCCGGTCGTCTGGCCGCTGTGCAGGGGCTTTATCGGATCGAACTGTCGGACGCCCGGGTCGACGATGTCATCCGTGAAACCATGACACCGGAAGCGGAAACCGAAGATGGCGGTCCGATTACAGAATCCGACCGCGAACTGATGGCCCGTATCCTCCGGGGCGTGATTGCCAATCAGACAGAAATTGACGAGATGCTCGGGCAGGCGCTGAAAGGCGACATGGTACCGGCCCGGCTTGAGACGCTGCTCCGCGTCCTGCTGAGGGCAGGCGTTCAGGAACTGGCCTTTGATACGTCTGCGCCGGCGCGGGTGGTCATTGACGAATATCTGAATGTCGCACACGCCTTTTTCGATCTGTCCGAGGCCAAACTGGTCAATGGCGTGCTCGACCGGCTGGCCCATGTTCATCGTTCGGCAGAACTCGGCAACCCTGCCGCCGGCTTTGGGAAAAATGGCTGACCGTGACGGTGAATTTGACCTGATCGCCGATCTGTTCGCCCCGCTTTCCGGCGAAGGGGCTCTGAACCTGACAGATGATGCTGCCGTACTGACCCCCACGCCGGGCAGGCAGATGGTAATTGCCAAGGATGCGATGGTTGAGGGCGTTCATTATCTGCCCGGAACGTCACCTGACCTGATCGCCCGCAAGCTGATGAGAACCAATCTTTCTGATCTCGCCGCAATGGGGGCTGAACCGGTTGGCTACCTCCTCGCCATGTTCCGGGACAGCCAGATGAGCCCGGACTGGCTGAAAGGCTTTGCCGCGGGTCTGAAACAGGATCAGATCAATTTCAGCCTTTCCCTCCTCGGCGGCGATTCCGTCTCGACACCCGGCCCAGGAGCTTTCTCGCTGACAATCCTCGGCGAAACCGAACCGGGCACAGCCATTCTTCGCAGCGGCGCCCGCGCCGGTGATCTGGTCTATGTTACCGGCACAATCGGAGATGCCGGTCTCGGTTTGCAGATTCTTCAGGACAAGCTTGCCGTACCATCCCCGGACAACCGGTCTTTTCTGGTCTCCCGGCATCAGCTTCCGGAACCAAGACTTGCAGCGGGTCGCGCACTCCGGGGGATTGCCACAGCCGCGATCGATGTTTCAGACGGGCTGATCTCTGATATAGGACATATTGCGGAAGCTTCCGGACTGGCAGGGGAAATCGACATATCCCGCCTGCCGCGCTCCGCAGCAGCAGATGCAACAGGAACAGAACCGCTGGCGCTCGCCACTTCCGGAGATGATTACGAGCTGGTTTTCTGTGTGCCAGCAGACAAAACACCGGAAATCGAACGTCTGGCGACCCTCCACAACCTGCAAATCACCTGTATCGGAAAAATGGCTCCGGGTCGCGGCATTCAGGTTTTTGACGAGACCGGATCAAAGATCGATTGTGACAACACCGGCTGGCGGCACTATTAAGACCTCCTGTCATTTATCGGAGACGTCGCGTGAAGCTTGTCATTATCATCGTCGTCGCATTGATTGTTCTGGGGGGCGGCGCCGTCGGCGCTCTCTACTTCCTTGAAATCGGCCCCTTTGCGCCTCCGCCACAGGTTGATGGTCAGCCTGCACCGGAGCCGCAACAGAAACTCGTCGATCTCAACAATACATCCTTCATGGATATGGACACGCTGGTGGTTCCGGTCATCGGGCAGGGACGGACCAAAAGCTATTACCTGGATATCCGGATCGAACTTGCCACCGCAGACCGAACCAGGGCTGCCCAGCAGAAGGTCCGTCTTCATGATGCCTATCTCCGCGACATGTATGTCTTCCTGCCTCAGCATATGAAGAAAAACAAAACGGTTCACCTGCCAACCGTGAAGGCAAGGCTGTTCCAGCTTGCCCAGCAAGTACTCGGAAAAGATCATGTCAACGACGTGCTGATACAGGCTGCTTACGAACGATGACCGACATTCCCATGGGCCGTGAGCTGAAGCTCAATATCGGCTTTCTCACGCTATGCCAGGCACTGGCAAACAGTGCCAATGTCATTCTGGTGACCACTTCGGCACTGGTCGGCTATATGCTGTCGCCCGACAAGTCTCTTGCAACCCTGCCAATGGCTTTCCAGCTCGCCCTGACCGCGGCCTCAACCGTACCGGCCTCGATGATCATGAAGGCCATCGGACGACGGGCCGGTTTCCTGATCGGTGCACTCTGCGGCATGTCCGGAGGACTGCTCGGAGCCTGGGCCATTCTGGAACATCATTTCATTCTGTTTATCGGCGCGACATCGCTGATGGGCATCGCAAACGGCTTCGCCATGTATTACCGGTTCGCCGCCGCCGACATGGCCCCGGCCAGTGCAAAGGCCAAAGCCATCTCCTGGGTAGTTGCCGGCGGAATCATAGCCGCCATCATCGGTCCGGAGATTGCGAAACGAACGCATGACCTGTTCACCGATGCCGAATTTGCCGGTACCTATCTGGCCCTCGGCTGTCTTCCTGTTCTGTCCATCCTGATCCTGATGATTGCGCGGATCGCCGAACCGGTTGAGAACAAGGCGGCAGGCGGTGGCAGATCTTTTGCCGAGCTGTTTCGTCAGCCCGCCTTTCCTGTGGCCCTGTTCGGCGGCATGGTGGGTTATGGCGTCATGAGCTTCATCATGACAGCGACTCCGCTGGCCATGCAGCAACGCGGGTATGATTTCTCCAATACTGCGTTCGTCATCCAGTGGCATGTCCTTGGCATGTTCGGCCCCAGTCTGTTCACCGGACATATCATCCGTCGAGTCGGCGTTTTACCGGTCATGCTGGCCGGTGCGGCACTCGAAATCACCTGTGTTGCGGTGAATATAAGTGGCACGGAAGTCTGGCAGTTCTGGACTGCCTTGTTCTGTCTGGGGCTCGGATGGAATTTTCTATATGTCGGCAGCAGCACCCTGCTGACCGAATGCTATCGCCCGGAAGAACGGGCACGGGTTCAGGCGCTGAACGAGTTCACAACCTTCGGAACCGTTGCTATATCCTCATTCTCAGCCGGCGCGGTGAACCATCTTTTCGGCTGGAACGTGATCAATCTGGCAACACTGCCATTACTGGCACTCGTCACAATCGCAATCATCCTGCTCATACTGCATCGCCGGACTTCAGTACAAACTACCGGTTAACCTGCCGGCAAATAACAGCCCCCCGTTGAGACAGGTTGCACGCAGTCAGGGTTTCTGGCATTTTTTCGCCGCTTTTCAATGCCGAATTCCATGAAAAGTCGCCTTATGGCGCCTGGGGAGGGTTCGGCGCAACAATCAACTGCCGTAAAACGGCTATAAAATAATCGAGGAAATCAGAATGTCCGAAACCCTGTGGCTAGTCATCGCCTGTGGCGTGATTGCCGTCTTGTATGGCCTAATTACGGCTCGGCAAATCATCTCGCTCAGTGCGGGAAATGAGCGGATGCAGACAATTGCTGCCGCTATCCAGGAAGGCGCTGCCGCCTACCTGAACAAGCAGTACACAGCGATTGCCGCCGTCGGCGTCGTTGTTGCAATCATCCTGTTCGTGACACTTGGCTGGACCAGTGCGGTCGGCTTCCTGATCGGCGCAATCCTCTCCGGCATCGCCGGTTATGCTGGAATGCTGGTCTCGGTGCGCGCCAACGTCCGGACCACCGAAGCCTCCCGCAAGGGACTGGCTGAAGGTCTCAGCGTTTCCTTCCGCTCCGGTGCAGTTACAGGCATGCTGGTTGCCGGTCTCGCGCTACTGGCCATCGCCATCTATTACGGCATTCTCAGCACTAATTTCTCGATCCTGCCGGGCGAAAACAAGGAAGTCATCAACGGCCTTGTGGGCCTTGCATTCGGTGCATCCCTGATCTCGATCTTCGCCCGTCTCGGCGGCGGTATCTTCACCAAGGGTGCGGATGTCGGTGCCGATCTTGTCGGTAAGGTTGAAGCCGGCATTCCGGAAGATGAC
Organism: Alphaproteobacteria bacterium HT1-32; assembly: GCA_009649675.1. NCBI lineage: Bacteria > Pseudomonadati > Pseudomonadota > Alphaproteobacteria > Alphaproteobacteria bacterium HT1-32. Next base: position 253,470 of record WJPL01000003.1, read on the forward strand.
CCTCGCAACCCGGCTGTTATCGCTGATAACGTCGGTGACAACGTGGGTGACTGCGCCGGCATGGCCGCTGACCTGTTTGAAACCTATGTCGTGACCCTTGGTGCCACCATGGTGCTGGTCCTGATCTATGGTATCAGCGGCGTCGAAATCGGCCAGTTCATGCTCTATCCGATGGCTATCGGCGGCGTCTGCCTGCTGGCCTCGATTGCGGCAACCTACTTCGTTCGTCTCGGCGCAAGCCAGAACGTCATGGGCGCCCTCTACAAGGGCTTCTTCGGCTCGGCTGTCATCTCTGCTGTCCTGCTTTACCCGATTACATCCTATGTCATCGGCATGGACACACAGATTGTCGTTCAGAAATGGACCTTCACCGGTGGCTCGCTGTTCATCTGTGGCATTGTCGGACTGGTCCTGACCGGTCTGATTATCTGGGTCACTGAATACTACACCTCTACCAACTTCCGTCCGGTCCGCTCGGTTGCCAAGGCATCCGAAACCGGTCACGGCACCAACGTCATTCAGGGTCTGGCCGTTTCCATGGAAGCGACCGCTATTCCGGCCCTGCTGATCTGTGCCGCCATCATCATTACCTACCAGCTTGCCGGTCTTATCGGCATTGCCATCTCGGTGAGCACGATGCTGGCACTGGCCGGAATGGTTGTTGCACTCGACGCCTATGGTCCGGTCACGGACAATGCCGGCGGTATTGCCGAAATGGCAGAACTGGACGAAAGCGTCCGCAAGACCACTGACGCTCTTGATGCGGTTGGTAACACCACGAAAGCTGTCACCAAGGGCTATGCAATCGGTTCTGCCGGTCTCGGTGCCCTGGTGCTGTTTGCTGCCTACACGGCTGATCTTGAGCGTTACTTCGGTGGCGTCACGGTCAACTTCTCGCTGTCCAACCCCTATGTGGTTGTCGGCCTGCTGCTGGGCGGTCTGTTGCCGTACCTGTTCGGTGCCATGGGCATGACCGCTGTTGGTCGGGCCGGTGCTGCGGTGGTGGTTGAAGTTCGCCGCCAGTTCAAGGAAATCCCCGGCATCATGGAAGGCACCGGCAAACCGGAATACGGTCGTTGTGTCGGTATGCTGACCACCCATGCGATCAAGGAAATGATCATTCCCTCGATGCTGCCGGTGCTCAGCCCGATCGTGCTCTATTTCGTCATTCTGGGCGTTGCAGACCAGGGTGCTGCGTTCTCCGCAGTTGGTGCCATGCTGCTTGGTGTGATCGTGACCGGCCTGTTTGTCGCGATCTCCATGACCGCCGGTGGCGGTGCCTGGGATAATGCCAAGAAGTACATCGAAGACGGCAATCACGGCGGCAAGGGCTCCGAAGCCCATAAAGCTGCGGTTACGGGCGATACAGTTGGCGATCCGTACAAGGATACCGCTGGTCCGGCCGTGAACCCGATGATCAAGATCACCAACATCGTTGCGATCCTGCTGCTGGCGGCTCTCGCCTGATAGCATTCACAACGGTCTGACTAAAAAACCCCGGCTTTCACGAGCCGGGGTTTTTCTTTTGTTTTTTTTCTGAAAGCAAAGAACCGGGAGGACGTCAGAATATCCCGGTCAGGCCGGAATTATTTTTTCCCGGCGCCACCAAACTTGCCGAGGTTGCCGAATATCTGACCGAGGAAGGTAATTTCATTACCCGCCGTCGGCGTGATACGCCCCACCGGATCCACCTGATATCCATCTGCCAGCGTCTTGGTTTCCATTGATTCAACAACGCCACGGTCATCGAATCGGATCATGATCACCTTGCGCTCCTTGATATCCGGCTTGAACCAGGCTTCCCGTTCGGTGCGCTGGCTGACGTAATACCATTCCTTCGAGTCAAAGGAGGAGGTGAGGGTGGGGGCACCAATAATCTCGGCGACATCCTGACGATTGCTCTCGCCCGTCTTGATTTCGGCCAGATTTTCAGCGTCCGGATTGTTACCGCGATTGGCCACGCGAGGGGTGCATGCGGTGACAGCAAGGCCGAGTCCGATCATGAGAACATATCGGGTCATCAACGGTTGCTTGAATTTACGGGGCATTACGTCCATTTCCTGCAGTGTTGCCGGTCAGTGTTACTGGCAATAACCTATGTACATTATAAGCAGAATCCATGGCCCCGTCATCTCAAACGCTGTCGACATGCTGAAACGATTGTTCTCACCGAAGCCTTACACGAAGGAATCGCGGGTGCTCTATGCGGCTATTGTCGCCCGGTCCCGTGAACCATACTTCTATGCAGAGCTTGGTGTTCCCGACACTGTCGACGGCCGGTTCGACATGATTGTCCTGCATGCATGGCTGGTTTTCCGCCGCCTGCGGGAATTGGATCAGTTTGAATTGTCGCAGGCTTTGTTCGACGAAATGTTCGCAGATATGGACGACAACCTGCGCCGTATCGGCATTGGCGACATGTCGGTCGGCAAGAATGTGAAACGCATGGCAGAGGCCCTGTACGGGCGCATGAACGCCTATGACGAAGCGATTCTGGAAGGTGACAAGGCTCTGATAGAGGTTTTGCGCCGTAACGCCTACGGCACAGTGGAACAGCCAAACGGGGCGGGGCTGGCGGCCATGGCCGGATATGTCCGGCGCCAGATTGCGACCACCAGCCACACCCCCACAGCAGATCTCGTCCGGGGTGAAATCGGGTTCACCGGGATGCATGAGCCGGGAGCCGCCGGATGAATGCTGCGACAACAAACGAAATTTCCCTGGACCTGACAGGCGAACTCAATGCCGCCACCATCGGGCCAAAGCAGACAAATCTGCTGATAACAGCCGCACAGACGGAATGTGCTGCTGCCGCTGAGGATCTCGGCATTGTCTCCGTTCAGTCACTTGCTGCCACCGGGACAATTACCCGGCGCAAGGATATGGTCAGGCTGTCTCTTAAGATCGCTGCGGACATCACCCAGACCTGCGTTGTCACGCTGGAGCCAATCGAAAGCAGGGTCGTCTGCGAACTGAAACGGGTTTTCACCACGCGCCCGCCGGTCGACAGTACAGAAGTTGATATTGATCCGCTGTCTGATGACCCTCCCGACCCTCTGGAAGGCGGGCTTGTACCGTTCCGTGACGCGATAATTGAACAGATATTGCTTGAGATTGACCCTTATCCGCGTAAGGAAGGTCTGTCCTATGTCGAAATTGTCGAAGACGAAGATGACGGGACCGGGAAAACAGATGAGAAAGTTTCGCCTTTCGCCGCACTGGCTGCGCTGAAAGACAAGCTGAACTGATAAATACCAACCTGACAGCATGGCCTCCGCGTAAAGCCGCTTGATGCGGCGGGTCATATTGTCTAAACAGTCGGGCCGCGCACAAGGCGACCGAAAAAGAGATAGAAAAATGGCCGTTCCAAAGAAGAAAACATCGAAATCCAAGCGCAACATGCGCCGGGCACATGACAGCATCACTGCGTCAGCCTACGTGGAGAACCCGGATTCCGGCGAACTTCACCGCCCGCATCATATTGACCTGAAGACCGGTTTCTACCGTGGCCGTCAGGTTATTGAAGTCAAAGAGAAGCTCTGATCCGCGCTAAATTGCGCGACGACAGACGTATCTCGTATCGTGTAGCATCGGGTCGCGGTAATTATTTTATCGCGGCTCAATTGTCTGTACCTGAATGACGCGAGCTTAACGAGGATATCGCAGTTTGGCAGATCCTTTGACATTGTCTCTGGACGCAATGGGCGGAGATCACGCACCGGATATGGTGGTTGAGGGTGTTGCTTTCGCCTGCAAACGATTTCCAAATGTCCGTTTCCTGCTATTCGGTGACGAGGCACAGCTGAAGCCGCTGGTCGACAAGTACGACGTCGGATCTGTCAGCACGATTATCCATACACCAGACCGGATTGCGTCCACCGACAAGCCGTCACAGGCACTGCGCGGCGGCCGGAATTCCAGCATGAGGCTGGCGATCAATGCGGTGCGTGACGGCGAAGCCGCGGGTGTTGTCTCAGCCGGCAATACCGGCGCGCTGATGGCCATGGCGAAATTCGTCCTGAAGACGCTGCCCGGTATCGACCGCCCGGCAATTGCATCCTTCCTGCCGACCGAGCGCGGAGAAACGCTGGTTCTGGATCTCGGTGCAAATGTCGAATGTTCAGCCAACAATCTCGTGCAGTTTGCGGTCATGGGAAATGCCTTTACCCGCATCGTCAGCGGCATTGAGCGTCCGACTGTCGGACTGCTGAATGTCGGCGAGGAAGAGCTCAAGGGTAATGACGAAGTACGGGATGCTGCGGCAATTCTGAAAAACGGCAGTCTGCCGGTTAATTTCTATGGCTTTGTTGAAGGCACCGATGTGCTGAAAGGCACCGTCGATGTTGTCGTCACCGACGGCTTTACCGGCAACGTGACCCTGAAGACAATTCAGGGAACGGCAAAGCTGATCAGCCAGTTCCTCAAGCAGTCCTTCGCCAGTTCGTTCTCAGCCAAGATCGGTTATCTGTTTGCCCGTCCGGCACTGGAACAGCTGAAGAAGCGAATGGACCCCCGGCGCTATAATGGTGCCATGTTCCTCGGCCTGAACGGTATCGCGATAAAAAGCCACGGCAGCACGGATGCACTCGGCTTTGCCAGTGCCATTGGTGTAGCCGTCAATCTGGTCAACGAAGGCTTCAACGACCGGGTAAAAGAAGAATTCGCGCTGCTCGATACGGGAGAGGGCAAAGACTGATGTCGCTGGTTTCGCGGATTGTAGGCACTGGAAGCTATCTTCCGGCACGGGTCGTCTCAAACAAGGAGATATCGACCTGGGTGGATACGACCGATGAATGGATTCGCGAGCGAAGCGGTATTTGCCAGCGCCACTTTGCTGCCGAAAACGAATTCACCAGTGACCTCGCCGAACAGGCCAGCCTGCGCGCGCTGGAAGCTGCCGGTATAAGCGGCGCTGATCTTGACCTGATCGTCCTGGCGACCGCAACGCCAGACAATACTTTCCCGGCGACTGCGACCAAGCTGCAGGCGCGCCTGGGGATGAACGGCGGATTTGCCTTTGATGTTCAGGCTGTCTGTTCCGGCTTTCTCTATGCACTTTCTGTTGCCGATTCGATGGTCAAAACCGGGCAGGCGCGAAACGCCCTCGTTATCGGGGCTGAAACTTTCTCCCGCATTCTCGACTGGGAAGACCGTGGCACCTGTGTCCTGTTTGGCGATGGTGCGGGTGCTGTTGTCCTGTCGGCAGGCGAGGGGGGGGCGGACAATCCCGGAATCATTTCAACAACATTGCGGTCCGATGGCCGGCACCATGACCTGCTGTATGTGGATGGTGGCCCGTCGACCAATCAGAAAACCGGCCTGCTGAGAATGCTCGGCAAGGAAGTTTTCAAGCATGCTGTCACAAATCTGGCTGAAATCGCCCAGGACGCCATTGCCCGGGCCAATATGACGGAAGCCGATATCGACTGGATTGTGCCGCATCAGGCCAATAAGCGGATCATTGATGCCACCGCCAGAAAGCTTGGTGTCGACCCGGCCAAGGTTATCCTGTCCGTTGACCGCCATGCCAACACCTCTGCCGCCTCGGTGCCACTCGCACTGGATGAAGCCGTGCGGGCCGGAAAGATCAGGGCCGGGCATAATGTATTGCTCGAAGCCATGGGGGGCGGGCTGACATGGGGCGCAGCCATCGTCAGAATGTAAGATAAACGGGTAGCTGATTGATATTCAAAGCGGTTGACGGTTATACGCCTCACCGCTACCGTTCCTCCGATAGAATTAACCAATGTCAAAGAATCACATACGCACAACCGGGGAGAGGGAGACGAACCGGTATTGTCTGCGTCACAAGGGGGATCAGTAATGGGCGCTACGGTGACTCGAGCCCAACTGACAGAAGCCGTCTATCAGGAAGTCGGTCTGTCACGAAATGAATCATCTGAACTTATAGAAACCGTTCTGGAAGAAATTACCCGCTCACTGGAAGACGGGGATTCAGTCAAAATATCATCTTTCGGGAGCTTTTCTGTCCGCCAGAAAGGCGAACGTATCGGGCGTAACCCGAAAACCGGTGACGAAGTGCCCATTTTGCCGCGTCGCGTTCTGGTTTTCCGCCCGTCTCAGGTTCTGAAAGCCCGAATCAACGGTGAACTGTTACCGGAAGACGACCTTTGACCGATTCTGACTCCTCCGGGCCGGATACTTCCAGGGGGAAGTCTGATCTGGCTTTCCGGACAATAAGTGAGGTTGCTGCCGAACTTGATCTGCCACAGCATGTGCTGCGGTTCTGGGAAACCAAGTTCACACAGGTCCGGCCGATGAAGCGTGCCGGCGGACGCCGTTACTACCGTCCGGAAGACATGCTGTTGCTGAGTAAAATCCGCAAGCTGCTGTATGACGATGGCTATACGATCAAAGGCGTTCAGAAGCTCCTGAAAGACCCGTCGGCCCGCCTGACAGCAGACGACAAGTCGGAAGCTTCATCAGCTGCGGAGCAGGCCCCGGCGGCGGCAAAACAGGATCTTTCCGGTCTTCGCGAGATCATTGATGAATTAACCGATATCCGCCGCATGCTGAAAGCTGTCGATAAGGTGGATTGACGGATTGCCTAGTTGCAATCGCATCACTATAGTCCGCCCCCGTCGGAGCGTAGCGCAGCCTGGTAGCGCACCATACTGGGGGTGTGGGGGTCGTGGGTTCGAATCCCGCCGCTCCGACCATTTTATTCCCACCCCGTCTGCAGCATCTCATCGTGCCCCCATTGCGGGCCGGAGGGAAGATGACTGAAACCGACCCACCTCGTCAGAACCGTTTTTTCGTCTGCGTTAACCGGCGGTTCGCTGACCAGAAACCATCCTGCGCCCAGCGTGGATCGCTTGAGCTGATTGCGCAGCTACAACAGCTCGTCGATCAGCGAAATATTGATGTCCGGCTGGAGCCGAAAGTCTGCCTCAACCTGTGTCAGGAAGGGCCGGCAATGCGAGTCATTCCCGGTGGCGACATCTTTCGGATGGTAACGCCTGATAATCTCCCGGTCATTGCCGACAGGCTTGAAGCCGCCTTCGGCCTGAAGACAGAACAGGGGCCCGACCTCACCATGTTTTACCCCGGCGGATAAGCACCGCCTCAGATCGCGTCGACCCGCTCCAGAAGCAAGGCCAGTTCATCCGCCGCAAATGCGGTTTCGAAGGGCTGTGCATGAATGGTGATCGCCGGGGTTTCACCGAACGTCTTTTCGATGAGCAGCTGAACAACCTGCCGGTCATCGCGCCAGACAATACCGTTCAGGGCGTCAAGACAGGCTTTTGCAACATTATCAGCATCATAGCTGCGGGCCAGACCAGCCCCTTCAATCCAGATTTTCACCGAATAATCGAGGAATGAAGGATGCATATCCCGAAGCTGAAGGCGGGCAAGCCGGGCCATATGCTTTTTCAGGGTACCGCCGCGCGTGGTGACCGTACCAAACCGGATGACAATCTGATCCTGAAAACGGGCAACCTTGCAGGACGCAGAACCCTTCCAGCCATGGGCTTCAATCATCAGACGACAGTCCCGAACTGTTTATCAGTATGAAATAGCATTTGTAGTTTCACGTTTATAATCGCCCTGAATATCATTTCGTTTTCGTAACGACTTTTCTTCCCTTGTCAGTCAGGCGGCATATCAGCCAATCCGGCTTGATCGGATTGGCGAACCAGGGTTCAGCCCATCCGGCCTTGATGCAGGACCGGACAGTACGCTCACTGACTCGTTGCCCCTCCGCATCGAACAGCGGCAACTTGCCGCCAGCCTGCGACAGTCCGCGCTGCAACCAGACAATCTGGGCCGCTGTTGGCCTGCTCATCGGTCACCCCCATGAACCACGATGAAAACCCGGAAATTATGTTACGCTTTCCAGATCAATCCGTGAATAGCTGATGACAGACAGAAAGGGAGGTTCACATGACCGAGACAGCAACCCCGGAAAAATTATGTCTGGTCTACATCACCACAACCGACCGGGCCGAGGCTGTCTCGATAGGCCGGGAGCTGGTGGCCCGGCGACTGGCGGCCTGCGCCAACGTCATTGCTCCGACAACTGCAATCTATCGCTGGGAGGGAGACATTCATGAAGACGACGAGGCAACCCTGATCGTCAAAACCACCCATGAGCGGACAGCAGAGATCAGAACCGTTGTCACATCACTGCACAGCTATGAGCTGCCCTGTATCCTCGTCCTGAATGATATATCGGCCGGAGCCGGGTTTGGTGACTGGATCATCAGCGAGACACAGCCGGCAGTCTGACAGATACCGTCGCAACTGCCGCGATGCCTTCACTGCGCCCGGTAAAACCCAGTTTCTCGGTGGTCGTCGCCTTGACGCTGATCCGGCCCGTATCCAGCCCCAGAATATCGCCGATGCGCTCTCTCATCGTCTGACGGTGCGGGCCGATCTTCGGTGCCTCACAGATCAGGGTGACATCCAGGTTGGCAATAACACCACCACGCTGCAGCAACAGGCTGTGGGCATGTCTGAGAAACAGGTCAGAGGGAGCGCCCCGCCACTGACTGTCACTCGGCGGGAAATGATCGCCAATATCCCCCTCGGCAATTGACCCGAGCAGGGCATCAGTCAGAGCATGAAGTCCGACATCCGCATCGGAATGACCGGCGAGACCGGCAGAATGAGGGATGACAATGCCGCAGATCGTCACCTCTGATCCTGCCTCGAACTTGTGCACGTCATAGCCGTTGCCGGTCCGGTATTCCCACTGCATTTCCGCCTGCCCATCCAGTTGCTGCGCCATGCGCGCCAGATCATCGTTGGTTGTTATCTTCACATTCTGTTCGGTACCGGGAACGCCCGTAACAACATGGCCTGCTGCTTCCATGACAGCCGCATCATCGGTCAGGTTTTTACCGGCTGACGCCCGATGTGCCGCGAGAATGTCGCCAAACCGGAAGCCCTGCGGCGTTTGCGCACGGACCAGACTGTTGCGATCAACCGTCCCGCCCAGCCGGTCATCGTCGGCACGCTGTTTCAGGGTATCGACGATCGGCAGCACAGGAATGACACCCCCAGCATCTGCCAGCGCCGCAAGGACCCCGTCAATCGTTGCCGGTGCCACAGCCGGTCGGGCCGCATCATGAATCAGGACTGCTTCAGGTGCGGCTTCTGCCAGCGCTTCCAGGCCGTTGCGTACGGAATCCTGTCGTTCTGAGCCGCCAAGAACGGGAGGCAACAAATCAAGCCCGGCAACAGCGGCGTTATAGAGGTCCAGATCATCCGGATGAATAACCACAAGAAGGGCGTCAATCGCGGGATGGCGCAGAAAAATCTCGATGGTATGACGAATCACCGGCATGCCACCCAGGTCGGCATATTGCTTTGGCAAGTCACCGCCAAATCTGGAGCCACGGCCACCGGCAACGATAAGAGCTGCTGTTTTCATGAATATTCGCAGTTGTTCAGGCGCCGGAACCTACCTGCCTCAGGATAAATTGCCAAGCCGGTGACAATGTCACGGCTTGCAGGAACGGCAGCGCAGGGTATGTGTTGTGCATGACAGAGGAGAGCTTGTTCAATCTGGCAGCCCTGATCGGGTTTGCCCCGCTGATCGTGGTGTCGCTTCGCATGGAGGCCACAACACGTCTGGTCATGTTTGCACTGCTCGGTGCAACTGCAGCCGGCGTCAGCAGCACCTTCATTCATCATATCGAAGCCGGATGGCGTGCAGATCTTGGCAACGCCCTGCTGGCGACCGTGGCGTCAACGCTTGTTCTGGCTGCTGCGATATCGCTCTTCCGCCCGCTGATGAACCGTTATCTTTTCCTGCTGTCACCTTACCTGTTTGTCGTCTGCTGTCTGGGGATCGCCCTGACTGGTACAAACCCGGTCTCTGCCAGCTATCATGCAACCGACATCTCTGTTCCTGTACACATCGGATTCTCTCTCGCCACTTATGCCATGCTGACACTGGCCGCAATGGCTGCACTGGGGGCAACACTGAAAGAGCGCGCCCTGAAACTGCGCCGCTCCGGCTTCGCGGCCTCCCGGCTTCCCGCTGTTACCGAGTCTGAGAATTTCCTGATTCTGTTGCTGACCGGTGCTGAAGTTCTGCTGCTGGCCGGACTGATAACCGGCTCAATCCTGTCATTTGACCGGGCAGGGGTGGCGTTTCCCCTCGACCACAAGACATTGCTGTCCGTACTCGCTTTTCTGGTTATCGGCACCCTGATCGTTCTGCATCGTCGTGTCGGCATGCGTGGAAAACTGGCGGCTCGTCTGGTTCTGATCGCCTGGATATTGCTTACTCTCGGCTATCCCGGCGTCAAATTTGTGACCGAATTACTCCTTACCTGAGCAACTTTGCTTGCCAATAAAGTCAATGTGTGATGAAAATTCGCGCATCAATCATGAGTGCCTAAAAATTGACCATTTGTATTCGGGATATCACGCTGGACTCACCCGTCCTGCTTGCCCCCATGTCGGGCGTTTCAGACATGCCATTCCGACGCCTGGTGAAAAGCTGGGGCGCGGGCATGGTTGTGTCCGAGATGATCGCCAGCCGCGCGATGATCCAGCAGAATGTACGGACCATGAAAATGGTCACGAACTGTGCAGAAGAACATCCCATGGCTGTACAACTGGCAGGTAACGAGCCTGAAGTCATGGCCGAAGCGGCCCGCCTGAACGAAGACAGAGGGGCGGCGATTATCGACATCAATATGGGTTGTCCGGTGAAAAAGGTTGTGAACGGCTATGCCGGATCGGCCCTGATGCGCGACGAATGTCTGGCCGGTCGTATTATTGAGGCGGTGGCATCGGCGGTCAGTATTCCCGTCACCCTGAAAATGCGGCTGGGCTGGGATGACCAGAACCGGAATGCCGCCAGGCTGGCCCGTGTCGCAGAACAGGCCGGCGTTGAAATGCTGACCGTGCATGGTCGTACCCGATGCCAGATGTATACGGGCACCGCTGACTGGGAAGCGATTCGCGAGGTCAAGCAGGCCGTCAGCATCCCGGTTGTCGCAAACGGCGACATCACCACCACCGAAAAAGCGCGGGCCTGCCTTGAGCAGTCCGGTGCGGACGGGGTGATGATCGGTCGCGGATGCTATGGTCGCCCGTGGTTTCCGGCACAGGTGGCGGCGTTCCTCATAACCGGCAAGACACCTTCTGACCCCGATCTCAGTGAGATTTATACCACCATACGCCGCCATCTGGATGACATGCTGACCCACTACGGCGCAGAACCGGGCCTGCGTATCGCCCGCAAACATATCGGATGGTACAGTCAGGGCCTCAGCGACAGCGGTGCCTTTCGTCAGGCGGTAAACAATACCGGCGAGGCGGCAACGGTGATGGCCGCCATCGACAATTTCTTCCTGCCTGCCATCGAGCGTCAGGCAGCCTGATGGCAAGCCTGTCATTCTTGCGGGGCCGCAAACAGGTTGCCGTCCAGTCCGAACCAGCCGCTGTGCTGAATGCGCTGACCGGTGCCGTCATTGTTGCGAATGCCGATAACCGCATCAGCTATGCGAACACCGCCGCAGAACAGTTCTTCGCGGTCAGCACTTCGCTGCTGATTGGCCAGAAAATTCAAGATTTACTGCCGTCAGACAGTCCGCTCATCATGCTGATTGAACAGGCACGTGAGACCGACAGCCCCGTTTCCGAGTATGAAGTCCTGATACACAGCCCGAAGATCGGTGAACAGTTTGTCGGCGTCGATGCATCACCGGTCGTCGAGCAGCCGGGCGCTGTTGTCGTTGCCCTGCATCAGCAGACCATCGCCCGCAAGATTGGCAGCCAGATCAGTCGCCAGCGGACTGTCAGGTCGGTCACAGCCATGGCAAGCCTGCTGGCACATGAGGTCAAGAACCCGCTTTCCGGTATTCGCGGAGCAGCGCAGTTGCTTTCACGCGGGGCTGAGGAGTCAGACCGCGAACTGACCAGCCTGATTTGTGACGAAACCGACCGGATCTGTGACCTTATCGACCGTATCGATGTGTTTGCCGACCGTCGGCCCGTTGAACGTGATGAAGTAAATATTCATCAGGTTCTGAAGCATGTCCGCAAGATCGCACAGGCCGGCTTCGGCCGGAATATCCGGTTCAAGGAAGAATATGATCCGTCACTGCCGCCGGTCTATGGCCATCGCGATCAGTTGATTCAGGTCTTCCTCAATCTCATCAAGAACGGTTGCGAAGCAGCCCCGGAGATTGGTGGTGAAATCGTTTTGACCACCTCCTATCAGCATGGCGTCAGATTCGCGGTTCCGGGAACCAATGAAATCCTGCGTCTGCCGCTGGTTATCGGCATCATCGATAATGGCGGCGGCATTCCGGATGAAATCCGCGCCAACCTGTTTGACCCTTTCCTGACCACCAAACCAAAAGGCAGCGGCCTTGGGCTGGCTCTCGTCGCAAAGATTATCAGCGATCATGGTGGCGTCATTGAACATGACACACGCCCCGGACGTACAGAATTTCGCGTCTCGCTGCCCATGTCACCGCGCCCCAGCCCGATACCTGCTGACGAGGAGAACACCCCCTGATGGCGCAAAGCACAATCCTTGTTGCAGACGACGACCGTTCAATACGCACGGTACTGACCCAGGCACTCGCCCGGGCAGGATATGAGGTGAAGACCAGCAGCAATGCTGCAACATTATGGCGCTGGGTCGCAGCAGGTGAGGGAGATCTGGTCATCACAGACGTGGTGATGCCGGATGAAAACGGTCTCGACCTGATTCCGCGAATCAAGCATATCCGCCCTGATCTCAAGATCATCGTGATGAGTGCCCAGAACACCCTGCTGACCGCAGTGAAGGCGACCGAACGCGGTGCATTTGAGTATCTGCCGAAACCCTTTGACCTAGATGAACTGGTACGTGTTGTGCAACGTGCCCTTGAGGCCCGCTCAAACGCCAAGGTGGAAGGTGATGAACTGCCGGAAGATGGCGGTATTCGTCTGATTGGCCGTTCTCCTGCAATGCAGGAAATATATCGAACGGTTGCCCGCCTGATGAACACCGACCTGACCGTCATGATCAACGGAGAATCAGGCACGGGAAAAGAACTTGTTGCCCGCGCCCTGCATGAATATGGCCGCCGCCGGAACGGGCCTTTCGTCGCCGTGAATATGGCGGCTATTCCGCGCGAACTGATCGAAAGCGAACTGTTCGGGCATGAAAAGGGGGCTTTTACCGGCGCAACGGCACGAACTGCAGGACGTTTTGAGCAGGCTGCGGGCGGCACTCTGTTTCTCGACGAAATCGGAGATATGCCAATCGAGGCACAGACCCGGCTTCTGCGCGTTTTGCAGGAAGGCGAGTTTACTACCGTCGGTGGTCGTACACCGGTACGCGCCAATGTCCGGATTGTTGCCGCAACCCACCGTGACCTGAGCCAGGCCCTGCGACAGGGGCTGTTCCGGGAAGATCTGTATTACCGCCTGAATGTTGTCCCGCTGCGGCTGCCGCCACTACGCGACCGGAAGGTAGACATTCCGCAACTGGTCAATCATTTCCTTGCCCAGGCGGTTGAAGAAGGCCTGCCGTCAAAGACGATTGACCCGGAGGCGATCGAAAAACTCAAGGAATATGACTGGCCCGGCAACATACGCGAGCTGGAAAACCTGATCCGACGACTGATCGCGCTCTATTCCGAGGAAGTGATCGGATATGAAACAGTTCAGATTGAACTGAACAGTCATGGCCGGAAAGCCGGAGGAGAAGCAGACGAAACCAGCGACAACCTCAGCGGAGCCGTTGAACGGCATATCCGTGAATACTTCCGCGCGCATGGCGATTCCTTGCCGGCAGCCGGCGTTTACGAACGGGTTCTGCATGAGGTCGAGCGTCCCCTGATCAGCATCTGCCTTGAAGCGACGAGGGGAAATCAGATCAAGGCTGCGGCCCTGCTCGGTCTGAACCGGAATACACTCAGAAAGAAAATCCGGGAATTGGACATCCCCGTTATCAGGGGCGTAAACTAACGCCGATTCTGCTGCGCCCTGACGGGCGCTTCCAACACCGGCCAGATATGTCCATTGATCCATCAGTTCCGAAGATCCCGGCCAGATCTGAGTCTGCCGGCAGTCTTCCCGCTACGACCCCACAGACTCAGGCACCGCACTGGCTGAGGCGTGCACAGTTTTTTGCGGAACGGTATGGCCTGGGCGACAAACTTGCCATCGCGCTGCTTTTCGCGGCCGGGCTCAGTGCAGTCATCACCTTCGCCGCTATGGCCGTCAGTTCTGCCGGACAGAATTCCCGCACGATCACGATCATGCTGGCTGTCGATTTTGCCTTGCTCATGCTGTTGGGTGTCCTGCTCGGCGGGCGGATCATCAAGGTCTGGAAAGCGCGCAAACGCGGGGAGCCCGGGTCACGCCTGCAAGTCAGGTTCGTTTTCTTTTTCGGCATTATTGCTGTGGTTCCGGCCCTGCTGGTTGCGGTGTTTTCCTCATTGTTCCTGAATATCGGTGTACAGGGCTGGTTCAGTGACCGGGTGCGAACAGCCGTCAGCGAATCACTGAATGTCGCGGAAGCTTATGTACGCGAACATATGCAGGCCATTGCCGCCGACACTGCCGCCATGGCGCTGGTCATTGACCAGCAGGCAGAGCAACTGGTGCGCAACAGTAACCTGTTCAGTGATCTGGTCATTGATCAGACATTGCAGCGCAACCTGTCAGAAGCCATGGTTTTCCGGCAGGTTGGTGATAACCGGCTGGTTATTGCCCGTGGCGGGTTCGGATTGTCACTGGCCGACGAACCTATTCCGGACATCTCGTTTACACAGGCTGACCGGGGCGAAATTGCCGTGCTTACGGACAATTCGACCGAGCGGGTGCGGGCCATGGTTCGGCTGCGATCTTTGCCGGACACCTATCTCTATGTCGGCCGCTTTGTTGATGTCAGTGTTCTCAACCACTTGCAGACAACCCGACGGGCGGTAGAGGATTACGAACGGCTGGAACGGGAACGGTCCGGCATTGAAATCACTTTCGCCATGATCTTCGTGATCGTTGCCCTGTTACTGCTGTTTATCGCCGTTCTGGTCGGGTTTGCGGTTGCTAACCGGCTGTCCAAACCGATTGGAGAGCTTGCCGATGCTGCCGAGCGCATTCGTGGTGGTGATCTGACGGCCCGTACGCCTGAGAACCGCTCCAGTGACGAACTGGGCATGCTGGCACGGGCGTTCAACCGGATGACACAACAGATCGAATTCCAGCAAAGTGAATTGCTGTCGACCAACTCCCAGCTCGACGAGCGCCGCCGGTTTTCCGAAGCCGTTCTGGAAGGGGTCTCGGCAGGCGTGATCGGACTGAATGCGGAGGGCCGGATCGACATCGCAAACCGTGCGGCATCAGACCTGCTGGACATTGACATGGATGCTCATGTTGGTGAACTCCTGCATGATGTCATCCCCGAGTTCTCCGGGCTGCTGAACCGCACCCATGGCAATCAGACACCGATGATCAGCGGCGATATCGAACGAACCCGCAACGGCCATCCCCAGACCCTGAATGTGCGGGTGGCTATTGAGACGACCGAAGAAGGCATTGCCGGTTTCGTGGTCACCTATGATGATATTTCAGAGCTGCTGAACGCACAGCGTCAGGCCGCCTGGTCTGATGTTGCCCGCAGAATTGCCCATGAGATCAAGAATCCGCTGACCCCGATTCAGCTTTCCGCTGAACGCCTTAAACGTAAATACCTCAAACAGATAGATGATGATCCTGAGACGTTTTCGAACTGCACAGACACCATTGTCAGGCAGGTTGGTGATATCCGGCAGATGGTCGACGAATTCTCCAATTTTGCCCGGATGCCGAGAGCCGTTCTGGAACGCGAAGACCTTGGCAAAATTTGCCGTGACGCCCTGTTTTTGCAGAAGCAGGCCCATCGCGAGATTGAATTCACCAGCGACCTGCTTCAGGACGTGACTGTCGCCTGTGATCGTCGACAGATTGGCCAGGCCATCACAAACCTGCTGCAGAATGCCGTCGATGCAATCGAGGGCAGGCCGGTTCCGGAGGATGAAACCCCACTGCCCCCCGGCAAGGTACATCTGGAAATCACCTCGACCGACAATCACTTCATCGTCTCGGTGACCGATAACGGCCGTGGCTTACCGACCGAAAACCGCGGCAGGCTGACAGAGCCCTACATGACCACCCGTGCCAAGGGAACCGGCCTCGGGCTCGCGATCGTCAAGAAAATCATGGAAGACCATGGTGGGCGGCTGTACCTTGAAGATGCGGAAAATGCCGGTGCCCGGGTACGTCTGGTCTTCAATGCGGCCCCGGTCACCGGTTCCGGAAATGCGCCGCAGGCAGCGCAATAACTCTACCTGGCGGGATATATGGCGCACGATATTCTCATTGTTGATGATGAAGACGACATCCGGGCTCTGATCGCCGGATTGCTTCAGGATGAAGGTTATAAAACCCGGGAAGCCTCAAACAGCGACGAAGCTCTCGCCCAGATTTCCAGTCGTCAGCCAAGTCTCATCATTCAGGATATCTGGCTTGAAGGCAGTCATCTCGACGGGCTGGGCATTCTCAAGCGCGTCGCCCGCAATCATCCGGATGTTCCGGTGGTCATGATCAGCGGTCATGGTACGATCGAAACGGCCGTCGAGGCGCTGAAAGACGGCGCCTATGATTTCATCGAAAAGCCGTTTCAGGTTGATCGTCTGCTGGTCATCGTTGATCGCGCCATCGAGGCATCGCGTCTGCGCCAGGAAAACCGCGAACTGAGGCTGAGGGCAGGGGATGCGGAAGAACTCGTCGGTCAGTCACCGGCGATGGTCCAGATTCGTCAGGCCATCGGCAAGGTCGCACCAACCGGCTCACGTGTTCTCATTACCGGCCCTGCCGGTTCCGGCAAGGAAGTCATTGCCCGCCTCATTCATTCAAGTTCAAGCCGGGCTAACCAGCCCTTTGTCGTCGTCAATTGCGCCACCATGCGCCCAGATGCCTTTGAGACGGAACTGTTCGGCATTGAGCCAGATTCTGACACGGAAGATGAACGCCGCGTTGTCGGCCTGTTCGAGCGTGCCCATGGCGGCAGCCTGCTGCTGGATGAAGTGGCTGATATGCCACTGGAAACTCAGGGTAAAATTGTCCGCGTCCTCCAGGAGCAGACTTTCGAGCGTGTCGGCGGCAACCGGAAAGTCAGCGTTGATGTTCGCGTCATCGCGACAACCAACCGCAATCTCGAAGCCGAAATTGCCGCCGGACGTTTTCGGGAAGACATGTTCTATCGGCTGAATGTCGTACCTATTGTGGCACCACCCCTGTCAAAGCGGCGGGATGACATTCCCCTGCTTGCCAGCCATTTCATGGCGCGATCATCTGCGGCTGCCGGCATCAAGGCACGAACTTTTTCCGATGAGGCAATGGCAGCCTTGCACAGCTATTCCTGGCCGGGCAATGTCCGGCAATTGCGCAATGTCATTGACTGGGTTCTGATCATGGCCTCAGGTGAGGCGGACGAACCGATTACTGCAGACATGCTGCCGCCGGAACTCGGTGCATCGGCCCCGGAATCGCTGAGTGCCGCAAGAGCCGCTGAAATCATGTCTTTGCCATTGCGGGAGGCACGTGAATTGTTCGAACGGCAATATCTTGAGGCCCAGATCGAAAGATTTGAGGACAATATCTCGAAGACAGCAAAATTTGTCGGTATGGAGCGTTCTGCCCTGCACCGGAAACTGAAATCCCTTGGCATTCATGGAGACAAGGCGTGAAGGTCATCATCTGCGGCGCAGGTCAGGTAGGCTTCAACATCGCCCGGTATCTGGCGATGGAGAATGCCGATGTCACGGTGATTGACCAGACCCCGGAACTGACACGTAAAATCAGTGATTCACTCGATGTTACGGCAATTCAGGGATTTGCATCACATCCCCCGGTGCTTGAAAAAGCAGGGGCTGCGGATGCGGATATGATCATTGCCGTCACCGCGACAGACGAAGTCAATATGGTCGCCTGTCAGGTCGCTCATTCCCTGTTCAACGTGCCGACCAAAATCGCCCGTATTCGTAACCAGAATTACCTCGACCCGCTCTGGGGTGATCTGTTCAGCCGCGACCATATGCCGATTGACCATATCATTTCTCCGGAAGTCGAGGTTGCCCGGGCGATGAGCCGTCGCCTGCAGGTTCCCGGTGCCACGGACATGATCCCGCTGGCAAATGACAAGGTTCGGCTGATTGGCGTCCGCTGCCTCAAGGACTGCCCGCTGATCAACACCCCGCTGCGGCAGCTCACCCAGCTGTTTCCGGACCTGCATATTGTCATCGTCGGTATCCTGCGCGACGACAAGCCGATCATTCCCGATCCTGACGATCAGATGCTGGAAGGCGATATCGCCTATTTTGTGGTCGATACCGACCATGTCTCCCGGGCAATGGCGGCATTCGGTCATGAAGAAAGCGAGGCACGTCGCATCGTGATTCTGGGCGGCGGCAATATCGGGCTTTGCCTCGGTCAGATGATCGACGAAGCCTATCCCGGTGTGAACATCAAGATTATCGAGGGTTCTAAGGATCGTGCAGAATCCGTCGCCCGCGCTCTGCCGGGAACCGTAGTCCTGCATGGCGATGTGCTTGATCCGGAACTGCTGAACGAGGCCAACGTCAAGCTGGCCGAAACCGTGGTTGCCGTGACCAATGATGACGAGACCAACATTCTCGCGTCGCTGCTGTCAAAACGCTATGGCGCAAAACGATCCGTAACCCTGATCAACAAGTCGACTTACAGTCCGCTGATCACATCACTGGGGATCGATGTTGTTGTCAGTCCCCGGGCGATCACCGTTTCCACGATTCTGCAATATATCCGGCGCGGACGCATTCATGCCGTCCATTCCCTGCATGAAGGTTTTGGCGAACTGATTGAAGCCGATGCGCTGGAAACCTCTCCACTGGTCGGAAAGCCACTCCGCGAGGTCAACCTGCCGCAGGGGGTGCTGATCGGTGCTGTTGTCCGGGACGGATCGACAGTGATTTCGCCACGCGGTGATACGGTCGTCAAAACCGGCGACCGGGTGGTGTTGTTTGCGGCCAGCAAATCGGTCAAAAAGGTTGAGGCGATGTTCTCCGTCCGCCTCGAATATTTCTAGGAATCAGGAAGTTCCCCCATGTCACGCATAGCCTATGTTAACGGTCGCTACGTCCCGCATGCCGAAGCCAGTGTTCATATCGAGGATCGCGGCTATCAGTTCGCAGACGGAATTTACGAGGTTGTCGCGCTCAGAAACGGCAAATACTGCGACAAGCAGGGGCATCTCGACCGGCTGGACAGATCACTTGCCGAATTGCGTATCAAACCGCCTGTCGGACGCGCTGCCCTTGAAATCATCATGGATGAAATTGCGCGTCGCAACGGTGTCCGCGATGGTCTCGTCTACATGCAGGTCACACGTGGCGTCTATCCCCGGAACCATCCGTTCCCGCCGGATCATGTGAAAAGTGCGCTGGTCATTACGGCCAAACGCGCTGTGGCGCAGGATCCCGAAAAGACAGCCAAGGGCGTTGCCGTGATTTCAGTGCCGGATATGCGCTGGCCCCGGCGCGATATCAAATCTGTCAGCCTGCTGCCGAATATTCTGGCCAAGCAGGAAGCCCGCGAAGCCGGCGCCTATGAGGCCTGGCAGGTCGATAATGACGGCTTTGTCACCGAAGGTTCATCCACAAATGCGTGGATCGTCACGAAAGATAATGAACTGGTCACCCGTCCGGCGACCCATGATATCCTGCGTGGTATCACTCGTGAGACACTGCTGGGACTTGCCAGGGCCCGTGGCCTGAAACTTGTCGAACGGGCGTTCACGGTCGAAGAAGCCTATGACGCAAAGGAAGCCTTCATCACCAGCGCCAGTTCCTACGTCATGCCCGTGGTACGGATCAATGACCGGTCGGTTGGTAATGGCGCACCGGGTGAGGTGACACTCAGTCTCGTTGACGGCTACCTCGAATCGCTTGCGGAGCCTGCGGCTTGACGGATCTGCCCTTTCCCGAGGCCGTCATCTTTGACTGGGATAATACCCTCGTCGATAGCTGGGCCGTCATTCATGCGGCCAATGCCTTCACCTTCGAAGCAATGGGCCTGAAGCCATGGACGCTGGAAGAAACCCGGCAGAATGTTGCCAAGTCCATGCGCGAAGCCTTTCCGGAGCTGTTTGGTGACCGCTGGGAGGAAGCACGGGATATTTTCTATGCCCGCTATGACGAGATCCATCTCAGCTATATCAAACCTCTGGCCGGTGCTGAAAACGCACTCAAAGGTTTGCACGACGCTGGCATCCCGATGGCAATCGTCAGCAACAAGACCGGTGACTTTCTCCGCAAGGAAGTCGGGGTACTGGGCTGGGAAGATTATTTTCACCCGGTTCTCGGTGCCGGTGATCTGGAGCGGGACAAACCCGATGAAATGGTTATACAGGCAGCACTTGGTCCGGCAGGACTGAAGTCCGGACGGTCTGTCTGGTTTGTCGGTGACAATGCCATTGATATGGAATGCGCGCATCGGTCTGGCTGTACGGCCATATTGATGCATGAGAAATCGCTACCATCTGATAAGCAGAAAATCTGGCCACCACACAGGAATTACGCCGATTTTGAACTGTTTATCGCGGAGATCACAAAGTTGTAAGCCAATAAGACTCCAAGCAGCCCCGAGGTCTGTTAGACTGCGGCGCTTGGTGACAATGGTGGGGACCATTTTCCGTTATCCACACACCACGAAGAGAAATGAACATGTCCAATGAAAAGACACAGAACGTGCAGGACGTTTTTTTAAACTATGTGCGTAAGCACAAAACCCCTGTCACCGTATTCCTGATCAATGGCGTTAAACTCCAGGGGATCATTACCTGGTTCGACAACTTCTCGATGCTGCTGCGTCGCGACGGATCGACCCAGCTGGTTTACAAGCATGCCATCTCGACAGTCATGCCCGGCATGCCGGTGAGCCTGTTCGAGCCGTCGAAAGAGGAGGAACCCGATAGCTGATCAGTTATCGGATGAGTTTGGCCGCAGCTATGGCCAGCGCACCCTGCTTATTCATCCCTATAGCAAGCGTGGGGGCAGCCCTGATGTCCGCACGCCTGAAGCACGCGTTGAAGAGGCTGTCGGCCTCTGCAACGCGATTGCGCTTGAGGTTATCGACGCCCGGGCTATTGCCCTGTCACGGAGAAGACCCGCTACCCTGATCGGCAGCGGTATCGTTGAGGAGATCGCTGCGGAGATCGAGGCCAATGAGATCGGCCTGATCGTCGTGGATGGTGCCCTCACGCCCATCCAGCAGCGTAATCTGGAAAAAGCCTGGAAATGTAAGGTTATCGACCGGACGGCCCTGATTCTGGAAATCTTCGGAGAGCGTGCAGCCACGCGGGAAGGCCGGATGCAGGTTGAACTGGCTTCGCTGACCTATCAGCGGTCCCGTCTTGTCCGGTCCTGGACCCATCTGGAACGCCAGCGGGGGGGCTACGGATTCCTTGGTGGTCCCGGTGAAAGCCAGATTGAATCTGATCGCCGGCAAATTGATGACCGTGTCATCCGGATCAAGAATGATCTGGAGAAAGTGGTTCGCACGCGGACCCTGCATCGTTCTGCCCGTAAAAAAGTTCCCTATCCGATTGTCGCTCTGGTCGGCTACACCAATGCGGGCAAGTCCACATTGTTCAACCGGCTGACCAAATCTACCGTTGATGCTCGCGATCAGGTATTCGCGACCCTGGATCCGACCATGCGCCGGCTGGATATGCCATCCGGGAAGACAATCATTCTTTCCGACACCGTCGGTTTCATTTCCGATCTGCCGACAATGCTGGTTGCCGCCTTCCGGGCAACACTGGAAGAAGTTGTCGAGGCGGATGTCATCATTCACGTCCGCGACATGGCCAATCCGGATACAGAACAGCAACGCGACGATGTACAGGCTGTCCTGAAAGATCTGGATATCGATCTGGACGGGGATCGCCACGTTTTTGAAGCCCTCAACAAGATTGACCTGATGGACGGGGAAGCCCGCGAGCGGCTTGCCACGGCTCTGACCCGCTCCGATGCTGTCGCCGTCTCTGCCGTGACCGGCGAAAATATTGACGGGTTGCTGGCAGCTATCGATCTGATGCTGGCCAGCAAGGAGGTCATCATCGACCTGTCGCTGGATATCTCTGATGGTGCGACAATCGCCTGGCTGTATCAGAACGGGGAAGTTCTGGAACGTCGGGACGAGGAGATGATGGCCAACATAACTGTCCGGCTTAGCCCGGAAAACCG
Organism: Alphaproteobacteria bacterium HT1-32; assembly: GCA_009649675.1. Classification (NCBI taxonomy): domain Bacteria; kingdom Pseudomonadati; phylum Pseudomonadota; class Alphaproteobacteria; species Alphaproteobacteria bacterium HT1-32. Next base: position 275,717 of record WJPL01000003.1, read on the forward strand.
GCAGAAACTGGAAAGCCGGCTGGGCAAACCGCTACAGTCGGCTTGACTTCCAGCCCGAACCCTCCTATCTCGCTGGCACTCAATCGAAGAGAGTGCCAAAGACAATCCGTCAGGTGCTCTCTTCTCTGGTAACGAATTTTGGCAGGAGGAACACTATGGCCATTCGTCCGCTCCACGACCGGGTAATGATCCGGGCGCTTGAACTGGAAACGAAGACCGCCGGCGGGATCATCATCCCTGATACGGCTAAAGAAAAACCGATGCAGGGCGAAGTTGTCGCTGTCGGAACCGGCGCACGCGCTGATGACGGCAAGGTGACACCGCTGGACGTCAAGAAGGGCGACAAGGTCCTTTATGGCAAATGGTCGGGTACGGAAGTCAAAGTCGATGGCGAAGATCTGCTGATCATGCGCGAATCCGACATTATGGGCATTTTGGAATAGGGGGCTGAAACATGGCCGGTAAAGAAGTAAAATTTTCGACTGACGCACGCGACCGCATGCTGCGCGGCGTCGACATTCTCGCCAACGCCGTCAAGGTAACGCTCGGCCCGAAGGGTCGTAACGTTGTTCTGGACAAGTCGTTCGGCGCACCGCGTATCACCAAGGATGGTGTGACGGTTGCGAAGGACATCGAACTGTCCGACAAGTTCGAAAACATGGGCGCCCAGATGGTCAAGGAAGTCGCTTCCCGGACCAACGATCTGGCCGGTGACGGCACGACCACTGCGACGGTTCTGGCTCAGTCCATCGTCCGCGAAGGTGTGAAGGCTGTTGCAGCTGGCATGAACCCGATGGATCTGAAGCGCGGCATCGACCTCGCTGTTGAATCCGTTGTTGCGGACATCCAGAAGCGCTCCAAGAAGATCAAGAGCTCCGACGAAGTTGCACAGGTTGGCGCCATCTCTGCCAACGGTGATCTGGAAGTCGGCTCGATGATTGCCGAAGCCATGCAGAAAGTTGGCAACGAAGGCGTCATCACTGTTGAAGAAGGCAAGGGCCTTCATAACGAACTCGACGTCGTTGAAGGCATGCAGTTCGACCGCGGCTATCTGTCACCCTATTTCGTGACCAATGCCGACAAGATGATCGCTGAACTCGACAATCCGTACATCCTGCTGCACGAGAAGAAACTCTCGAACCTGCAGGCAATGCTGCCGATTCTGGAAGCCGTTGTTCAGTCCAGCCGTCCGCTGCTGATCATCGCTGAAGATGTTGAAGGCGAAGCACTGGCGACCCTGGTCGTCAACAAGCTCCGTGGTGGCCTGAAGATCGCTGCCGTCAAGGCACCGGGCTTCGGTGATCGCCGCAAAGCCATGCTGGAAGACATCGCCATCCTGACCGGTGGCCAGGTGATCTCCGAAGACGTTGGCATCAAGCTGGAAAGCGTTACCCTCGATATGCTCGGCACGTCCAAGCGGGTAACCATCACCAAGGAAGACACAACGATCGTCGATGGCACGGGCAAGAAGAAAGACATCAATGCCCGTTGCGAGCAGATCAAGCGTCAGGCTGAAGAAACCACGTCCGACTATGACCGTGAGAAGCTCCAGGAGCGCCTCGCGAAACTGTCCGGCGGTGTTGCTGTTCTGCGCGTTGGTGGTGCCACGGAAGTTGAAGTGAAAGAGCGCAAGGATCGCGTTGATGATGCACTTCATGCAACCCGTGCAGCTGTTCAGGAAGGTGTTGTCCCCGGTGGTGGCTCCGCTCTGCTGTACGCTGTCCGCGTTCTGAAAAAGATCGAAACCGCGAATAACGACCAGCAGGTTGGTGTGGACATCGTCCGCCGTGCCCTGCAGGCACCGGTTCGCCAGATCGCTGAAAACGCCGGTTCAGACGGCGCAGTGGTTGCCGGCAAGCTGCTGGAGAAGAATGACGCAACATTCGGCTTCAACGCACAGACCGGCGTTTATGAAGACATGGTCAAAGCCGGTGTTATCGATCCGGCCAAGGTCGTGCGGACGGCGCTGCAGGATGCAGCTTCGATCGCTGGTCTGCTGATCACCACAGAAGCCATGATCGCTGAAAAGCCTGCACCGAAGGACAGCGGTGCCGGTGGCAGCATGCCCGATATGGGCGGCATGGGCGGCATGGGCGGCATGATGTAATCAACGGAAACGTTGATCATGATGTGAAGGGGGCTGCGGCAAACGCAGCCCCCTTTTGCTTTCAGGGGCAGGGACGTGTATTGCCTTCGCCGAACGCACTGAACCGGATTCCATGACCACAATTTCTGTCGAGAAAGTCAGCGCCGCCATACGCGAGGCGGTTGAAGCTGAGTTACTGCCACGCTTCGGGCTGCTGAAAGCCCACGAGATACGTGAAAAAGCACCGGGCGACCTGGTGACTGTTGCCGACGAGGCGATGGAACATCACCTGCGCGCCTCACTGACCCGGATCCTGCCGGGCAGCATAACTGTCGGCGAGGAAGAGGTTGCCGCTAACCCGGCGATACTGGAACGCCTTCATGGCAATGATCCGGTATGGATTGTCGATCCGATAGACGGCACCACAAATTTTTCCCGTGGCGACCGCCGGATTGCCGTCATTATCGCCCTGGTCAGAAACGGTGAAACCGTTGCCGGCTGGGTCCATGACCCGCTGACCAATGTCACCGCAATTACTGAAAAAGGCAGCGGCACTTTTATCGACGGAACCCGGACCCTGATTGCCGATTCGTCGCCGGAAACCAGCATCTTCGATTATTCGGGATGGCTCGGCGCCGGCGGGCAGGACAAGGCCCGCAGCGAACGCATCCGGCAGATACGGGAGAAATTCAGCGAGAACATCAATCTGCGCTGTGTCGGTCAGATGTTTCTCTCGCTACTGCGCGATGAACACCAGATCGCCCTGTACCACCGCACAAAGCCCTGGGATTTCGCGGCCGGGGTGCTGATGCTGCTGGAAGCAGGCGGAGCAGCACAACGCCTGAACGGAACGCCCTATCAGCCGGTTGCCAATGCTGGCCCGCTGCTGATCGCCCCTGATCAGGCAAGCTGGGATCAGTTGCAGCAGCTGATTGACGGCTGAGAGCGTCCACACTGCGGAAAATCTGTCGCTGACATTCCAGTCAATTTGCCGCCAGCCGGCAGAGCGACTATCCTTCGCGCCAAATCCGCAGCCCTGACTGCATCCAACAGAACTGGAGAGAAACATGGCGAAAGTAGCATTCATCGGTCTCGGCGTAATGGGCTATCCGATGGCCGGATATCTGGCCAAGGGCGGACATGATGTCACCGTCTATAACCGCACCACAGCCAAGGCTGAGAAATGGGTTGGCGACTACAAGGGTTCTTTTGCAAAAACCCCGGCCGATGCCGCAAAGGGCTGCGATCTGGTCTTCAGTTGCGTTGGCAATGATGATGACCTGCGCTCCGTCATTTATGGCGACAGCGGTGTTCTGGCGACGATGAAATCCGGTGCCATTCTGGTCGATCACACCACGGCTTCCGCTGATGTCGCCCGCGAGATTTATGCCAAGGCCGCTGAACAGGGTGTGGCTTTCATCGATGCACCCGTGTCTGGCGGACAGGCTGGCGCAGAAAATGGTGCGCTGACGGTCATGTGTGGTGGCGATCAGGCTTCGTTCGACACGGCCAAGCCGCTGATGGATTGCTTTGGCAAGGCCGTCACCCTGATGGGCGACGCCGGTGCCGGTCAGCTCACCAAGATGGTCAATCAGATCTGCATTGCCGGTCTGGTACAGGGTCTCTCGGAAGCGATGAATTTCGCCAAGCGGGCTGATCTGGATACAGACAAAGTCATCGCCGTTATCTCCAAGGGCGCCGCACAGTCCTGGCAGATGGAAAACCGGGCCCATACCATGTGCAAGGGAGAGTTCGATTTCGGCTTTGCCGTCGACTGGATGCGCAAGGACCTCGGCATCTGCCTCGAAGAAGCCAAACGCAACGGCTCACGCCTGCCAGTAACAGCACTGGTCGATCAGTTCTATGCCCAGCTGCAATATCGCGGCGACAACCGCATGGACACCTCCAGCCTGATGAGGCTGCTGACCAGCAACTGAACATAGCCGCAGATACCCGGTCGTCATTTCAGGCGACCGGGCCGTGCTGCCCTGCCAAACAGCAGACCTTATCCTGAACCCGCTTCAGACAGCCCGGTGTCAGATTTTCACCCGCTCGCTTTTCGGATCATAAAAGGGCTTCAGTGAGGCTTCTGCCTCATATTCCCTGCCATTGATCCGCAGCCTGTAGGCACCAGCCTTCACATAATCTGGCGTTACCACATCCCCGCCGGCCTCCACATAGCCCATGGCGAGGCTGGAGCCGATGGTATGACCGAACATACCGGAAGTCGCGTAGCCGCAGATACGACCGTCCCGCAAGATCGGTTCATTGTGATAGACCAGCGGTTCCGGATCGATCAGCCGGAACTGCACCAGACGCTGCGTCACACCTGCTTCCTTTTGCCGCAGCAGGGCATCACGGCCCTGAAAGCCACCGGGCTTGTCGAACTTCACAGCGAAGCCCAGTCCGGCCTCCAGCGGCGTTTCCGCGTCCGTAATGTCGTGCCCCCAGTGACGGTAGCCCTTTTCCATGCGCAGGCTGTTCAGTGTGTGATAACCCGCATGACGGAATCCGAGACCATCTGAAGCCGCCAGCAGGGCGTCATAGACATGGGTCGCAAATTCCGTCGGCATATACAGTTCCCAGCCCAGTTCGCCGACATAGGTAATCCGGGATGCCCGGACCAGCCCGTAGCCGATTTCAATCTCCTGACTATGACCAAAGGGGAAGGCTTCGTTGGACAGGTCTGCCGGGCTGACCCGTGACAGCAATTTACGGGCGTTCGGCCCCATAACACTGACCACCGCCAGACCAGATGTCACATCTGTCACGCAACAGCGCTCATCCTCTCCCACGGCCTGTGTCAGCCAGGACAGGTCGCGAGCCTGCGTGCCGGCACCGCTGACCACCATATAGCGGTCTTCTGCCAGTCTGGTGACCGTCAGATCACCTTCAATCCCGCCACGTTCGTTCAGCAACTGGGTATAGACAATCCGGCCGGGCTCAACCGACATATCATTGCCACTGACCCGGTTGAGCATCTGCTCGGCATCGCGTCCCTGAATCAGGAACTTGCCGAAGGATGACAGATCAAACAGGCCAACCGCCTCCCGGACCGCCTTATGTTCTGCCGCATTCGCATCGAACCAGTTCTGCCGTTTGTAGCTGTAGGCATAGGCTGGCTCCATACCATCCGGCGCATACCAGTTCGGACGCTCCCAGCCTGAAACCTCACCAAAGCAGGCACCGGCTTTCGCCAGCCGGTCATGCAGTGCCGAATGGCGAATACCACGGGCGGTCTCGAACTGCCGGAACGGCCAGTGCATGGCATACAGCAGCCCCAGCCCTTCAACCGTGCGGTCATGCAGATATTTCGCATTGCCCTGAAACGGCACCACCCTCCGGATATCCACATCCCACAGATCCGCTGATGCATGACCATCAATAATCCAGTCCGCCAGTACCTTGCCGGCACCGCCGGAGGACTGGATACCAATCGAGTTGAAGCCCGCAGCAACATAGAAATTCCGGATTTCCGGGGCCGGACCGAGCAGATATCGATCATCCGGGGTGAAACTCTCCGGACCATTGAAGAACTGACGAATGCCGGTCTCAGCCAGGATCGGAGCGCGCTCCATCGCATCCATCAGGATCGGCTCGAAATGATCGTAATCTTCCGGCAGTTCATCGAACTCGAAATCATCGGGAATACCATCCATCCCCCACGGCTTGGCAACCGGCTCGAAACAGCCGATCAGCAGCTTTCCCGCATCTTCTTTCCAATAGACACAGCCATCCGGGTCGCGCATCACCGGTAATGTCGGGGGCAGGTCCGGCACCGGCTCAGTGACGATATAGAAATGCTCAGCCGCATGCAGCGGCACATTCACACCCGCCATCTTGCCGACATCACGGGCCCACATACCGGCGCAGTTCACGACATATTCAGCTTCAATGCTGCCAGCATCCATTGTCACGCCGCAGGCACGGCCATTTCTGACCGTAACCCCGGTCACGGGGACGCCTTCGATGATCGTCGCACCAGCCTGCTTTGCCCCCCTGGCCAGTGCCGCCGCCGTATCCGAAGGGTTGGTCTGGCCATCATTCGGCAGATATACGCCACCCATGACATCGTGGATCGACATCAGCGGCCAGAGACGTTTGCATTCCGCCGCGTCAATGACCTCGACATCCAGACCGAAAACCTTCGCCATATCAGCGCCGCGAACCAGTTCTTCCAGCCGGCCCGGTGTGCGGGCAATCGAGACACTGCCATTCTGCTTCATACCTGTTGCCTGACCGGTTTCCGCTTCCAGCGTTCGAAACAGGTCGGTCGTGTACTGGGCAAGTCGCGTCATGTTCTGACTGGCACGAAGCTGGCCAACCAGCCCGGCCGCATGCCAGGTCGTCCCGCAGGTCAGTTGTTTACGCTCCAGCAGCACCACATCGGTCCAGCCACGTCTGGTGAGGTGATAGGCAAGACTGCATCCGATAATACCGCCACCGATAATGACAACCTGTGCACGGGAGGGGAGTTGAACGGCCATGAGACGGTCCTTCTGCAGGAGGAGTTAATAGGAGGGTGGCGAGATGACCCAGAGAACATGGGTGACCTGACTGCCGGAATTGGCACAACGATGCGGTCTGGTACTCTCGAAACTGAAGCTGTCACCGGCGGACAGGCTGTACTTCCGGCCATCCACTTCGAGATCCAGCGTTCCTTCCAGCACAAAACCGCCTTCTTCACCGGTCCGGCTGTAGGCGACGCCACTGTCTGCGCCGGGCTCAAGCGTCGTCATGACCATTTCAAAAGTGCCATGAAGGTGAGGGGAGAGCAGGGCTTCCCGCACGCCGGTCCCCGAATAATTGAGCTCCCGGCGATTGGCCCGGCGAACGATAATGTCCCGTTCTTCCGGAGGTGCCATGGCCTGTCCCTGAAAGAACCAGTTGATTTCCACACCAAGCGCGTCAGCAATTTTTTTCAGGTCCGGAATTGTAACCGGGGACAGACCCCGCTCGACCTGACTGACATGACCGACGGAACGCCCGATTTCGCTGGCCAGTCCAGCGATACGCAGGCCCTTGGCCCGCCGCAGGTCGCGTATTTGCTGTCCGACAGGAATGCTGTCTGTTCGGGAAAGGCCCATTTGTCCGCCCTGTTACCAGTCTGGAAAATAATAGGGCGTAAAAATTATTCTGTCGTGAAAATTATATGAATTTTTTCATCTTTGCGTTTTCTCTCCATGGATAGAGGATCAACCGGAGAAGCAGACGCAGCCAGATAACCGGGCAGGTTACATATTATTCAGAAAAGCCTGTGCCGGGGCCGGTTCAGAGACTGACCCGACCCCGGAGGCTGTTAGTTCAGGGTCGGTATGGTGAACTCGGCACCCGTGCGAATACCCGACGGCCAGCGAGCCGTAACCGTTTTCAGCTTGGTATAGAAACGCACACCTTCCGGGCCATGCATATGATGATCGCCGAACAGTGACCGCTTCCAGCCGCCGAAGCTGTGATAGGCGACCGGCACCGGAATCGGCACATTGATACCAACCATCCCGATCCGGGCATTCCGGGAGAATTCACGGGCCGCATCACCGTCACGGGTAAAGATTGCGGTACCGTTACCGAACTCATGATCATTGACCATGGCGAGCGCCGCATCATAGTCCGGCGCACGAACCATCGAGAGTACCGGGCCAAAGATTTCCTGTTTGTAGATATCCATATCGGTTGTCACCCGGTCGAACAGGCAACCGCCCAGGAAATAGCCGTTCTCATAGCCCTGCAGGCGAAGATCCCGGCCATCAACGACCAGTTCCGCACCTTCCGCGACACCGCGATCCACCAGCCCCCGGACCTTTTCCATATGACCTTTGGTATTCAACGGACCGAAATCTGCGTCCGGATCATTGTAGGCGCCGACTTTCAGGGTCTGAATTCGGGGAATGAGTCTTTCCCGGATCGCACCTGCGGTTTCATCCCCGACAGGAACGGCAACGGAAACCGCCATGCAGCGTTCTCCCGCAGAGCCAAATCCGGCACCGATCAGCGCATCAGCCGCCTGATCAAGATCAGCATCCGGCATGATGATCATATGGTTCTTTGCGCCACCCAGCGCCTGAACCCGCTTATTATTCGCGGTTCCCGTATGATAGATATATTCAGCAATCGGCGTTGATCCGACAAAACTGACAGCCTCGACCAGCGGATGATGCAACAGGGCGTCAACGGCTTCCTTGTCACCATTGACGACATTCAGAACACCCGGAGGTGCGCCAGCTTCCGTCATCAGTTCAGCCAGCCGAATCGGGCAGGAGGGGTCTTTCTCTGACGGCTTGAGAATGAATGTGTTACCGCAGGCCAGAGCAACCGGGAACATCCACATCGGCACCATCGCCGGAAAATTGAACGGCGTGATACCCGCACAGACACCCAGCGGCTGACGCATGTTAAAGCTGTCAATACCGCCGCCGACCTGTTCCGAGAATTCACCTTTCAGCAACTGCGGAATACCACAGGCAAACTCCACAACTTCCAGCCCGCGCTGTACAGAACCCGCCGCATCCGGAAGGGTCTTCCCGTGCTCACGGCCAACCAGTTCTGCCAGTTCACCCATATTCTTTTCGACGAGGTCGCGATATTTGAACATAACCCGTGCACGCCGGATCGGTGTCCATTCCGACCATTCCCGGAAGGCTTCATGGGCGATCTGCACCGCGGCATCGACCTCGGCTGCGGAAGCCAGTTCAACATCCGCAAAATGCTCTCCGGTCGACGGATTGAAGACCGGCCCCGTTCGTTCCGAACCGGACTTTGAAACACCGCCGACAAAATGTGAAAGCCTGATCGTCATATTTACCCCCGTTCGTGCGACCGCTTGGGCCAGCATCAATTCATCCAGAAGACTAGTGATGCAGCCTAGCAATGTGAAGAGGAAGGTTTTAGGGCCAACCGTGTCATTTATTTCGGAACAAACACCGGCACAGAGCGTTCCTGTCTTAATGTTGGCAATGCCGACATCAGCCGGGACAACGGCTGGCTTTTACAGATGAAGGAGAATTTATCATGCGTAAGTTCGCAATTGTCGCAGCCACAGGCACAGCCCTCCTTGTTTCGGCCTGCTCTGGTATGTCTGCACAGGAACAGAAAGTCGTCAGCGGTGGCGCAATAGGTGCCGCAGTGGGTGCTGCAGGTACAGCAATCACCGGCGGGTGTGTCTCCTGCGGCGCCGCAATCGGTGGTGCGGTTGGTGCCGGCGCCGGTTATGTTAAGGACAAGATGGACAAAAATAACTGATTGTCCCGAACAGGTTAAAAAAGCGCTCACTCCGGTGGGCGCTTTTTTATGCCTGGAATCAGCGATTCTTTCGTTCCTGGGCTTCAATATCTTTCTGCGCCAGACGTAAATTGGCACGGTTTGCCTTCCAGAAAAAATCAACGGCATCCCCCAGCAGGGGAACAGAGCCAATCACCAGATCAGCTCCAGCATTGATCCCCATTCTTATCAGGGCAGGGACACGAACGCCGGCACGGCGGGCTTCGATGATGACATAGGCAGATAGCGCCGCAGCCACCAGGTCGCCTGCACCTGGCAGCAACCCCAGCAGTCCATCCAGCCCGAATCGAAAACCAGTCCCGGGAATCCGGAACTGGTTGTCGAGAAGGTGGCTGAGACGGTCCATCCGGGCCAGGCGATGGTGCCGGTGATCTGTCATCATGTCTCCATCAGCTCTCTGTATGGCATCCCGTCTTCATCCTGAAAATCCACTTTCAGTCAGGCGCTTCTCTGCATCTGGGTTTTATGGCCACCTTTTGAAGCCCCATAGGCCTGACCAAGTTCTTCGATCGTCTTTGAATGCAGGTTTTTCTCCGCCAGCGGAAAGATATCCTCTTCTTCCTCGTCAAGATGATGAAGAATATCATGGGCAAGCTCATCGAACGAGTTCCACCATTCGTCGCCGAAAGACGGTGTCTCCTGCATCATTTCGATCAGCTTGCGATGTTCACCATGCTCTTCAACCGCATGCAGCGCCTGATCGCCAAGCGACTCCAGCCGGGCGAGATGAGCGAACAGAACATGCTGTTCCGCTTCATGGTGAACCATCAGCTCAAGCGCCAGATCATCGTAATGGCGGGCAACAACCTTCCGGTCCTGACCTTTAGCCCGCTGCACAGCAGTGATTCGCTCGCGCAGGCTGTCATGGTCGTCTTTCAGCAAAGTGAAGATGCTCATTCAAGAACTCCTTTGGAATGAATGTCATAAGACAAACGCCTGGGAGTTATGGAGGTTCCGGATAGCAGGCACAAAAAACCCGAAGAACCTTGGTTCTCCGGGTTTATGAACGCCAGTCCTTTGCGGACCCGAATGCTCTGAACATCTCGCCTATCTGTAACTGATAGGAATGAATGCGGCGAAGCAGATCCGGTCGGGTGGCAAGATATTTCTCATACTCGCATCGACGGTCACGATGCATCTGACCATCGATGTAGGCATGAAGATCTTCCTCCGACCATTTCTTGTCATCAGCACTCAAAAGACCCTCAGCTCATCCATTCAACTCACATAGCATGAACGACATTATGAGCTGACTGTTCCCGCCGGCGGCGCATTTTCGGCGCTGCGGCCTGAGTCTGGATATCCCGGAGACGCTCACGGGCCCGGAACAGACGGGACTTCACAGTCCCGACCTTGATCTCCAGAACTTCAGCAGCTTCTTCATAAGCCATGCCTTCCATCCCGATAAGGATCATGATCTGCTGATCCCGTGCGTCAAGCTTGGCAAAGGCCCGGCGGAAATCACGCATTTCAAGAGAACCGAGCTGATCACCATTGGTGCTGGCACCATCTGACCATTCTTCCAGCGGTACATGTACGCCACGACGGACATCCTTGCGCTTACGATCGCACTGCAGGTTATGCATGATCGTAAACATCCATGTCCGCAGGTTGGTGCCAGGCTGAAACTGTTCCTGACGCGAGAGCGCACGCTCAACGCAGTCCTGTATCAGATCTTCAGCAGCATGCGGATTCCGCTCAAGCGCATGGGCATAACGGCGAATACTCGGCAACTGTTCTTCGATCATTTCGTAGACTTCGCTTTGCATCTGTCGACTCCAGTCGTGTTGTTCGATGACCAGAATCTACCCAGAACAAATTATTACTACAATAAAAACCGCTGACATTAGTTATACATCATAAACATATTATGTAATATATTATATAATGTAATTTATGTACTATACTCACATACATTAAGTTAACCAGATTACGCATTATCAGGGAAATCCATTGCTTACTTAAATTGAGTAAGTTACTCATAAAAAAAGACAACCGAACACGATTAGCTGTCAGGGCAGAAACAAGTGGAAAGATGGAGATGTCTGATGGACAACCACAGACGCAGACTGCTGTGACCGGCGGCAAAAAGCGCACCGAACGCCTTCAGGTCATGCTGGAACCAGAAGAACTTGAAGCCATTGATATCTGGAAATTTGAAAACCGGCTGCCGACACGGGCCGCAGCAATCAGAGAACTTCTGCGCCGCGGTCTGCTGGCTCAAGAACCGAAAATCTCTGCAGAAGCGGGCAGGGGGAATACGCGCAACTTTGGTGTTCTTCGGAGACAATAAAAAACGGGGCACCCGAAGGTGCCCCGTTTGCCGTCCAGTAATGCAGAGAGATTACTCAACGAGGATTTCGACGCGACGATTCCAGGCATTCTTCACCTCATCATCGGTCTTGATCGCCGGATCGACTTCACCAAAGGCCAGAACCGTAATGTCTTTCTCCGGGATACCGGCGATCATCAGCTGCTGACGAACCGCCTCAGCCCGTTTCTTGGAAAGCTCCAGGTTATAGTCCTGCGGACCAACCCTGTCTGCATGGCCGGAAATAAGAATCTTCTCCTTACCGGCAAACTTGGCATCCGAACGATAGGTCGTAATCGCATCGCCAATCGCTGTCTGGTCTTCCTCTCCGATAACCGCACTATCAAACGGGAAGTACAGTTCAAAGAGTGACGTCGGTGCAGGTGCTGATACAGGCGCCTCAACCTTTGCCGTCGGCTTCGGTTCCATCATTGCCGTATCGACCCGGTCCATGGCAGCCATGAACTGGTTACGACACGCCGCAATATGTGCTGTCTGCCAGTTTTCTTCCTGCTGCTCGACCCAGCAATCGAATTTTGCCTGCGCTTCGGCAACAGCCATCGGTGCCTTGGTACGGGCACCACCATCAAGCGCTGAAACCAGCTGGGTACGGGCAATGGAAAGCTCGGTCTGATGTTCGGCCGGCAAGTCCCATTCCTTCAGAGTGGTCGGTTTGACATCATTGCCTTGAGCGGCTGTCAGGCCTTTTTCAGCCCAGCGATCAGCATCCCGCCAATCCTGCATCTTGTCATATTCAAAAGCTGCGATCTGGCGATACTCGTCAACCAGCGCATTCTGATGCTGTGAGCCTGTCGGCTGAGCACCGCGAAGCGCCGTCATATTGGGCTCGACATCCCAGGTGCTGCAAGCCGCAGCAAGGGAAGACGCAACAACTGCTGTGATAATTTTACGGTAGGCCATGGAATGGTCTCCTTTTACTTCATTAATTTGGAGAAGCGCCTGTTCGACGCCTTACCCGACCTTTAACGAGGCGGGGTTGAAATAGTTCCGAGAAAGTTTATGCGGAGAAATAAACAGCCGCAGAAATGACAGCGATAGAAAGTACAGTTGAGCAAACAACAACCTTTCTCATACGCCCGGACGTTTCTCCCTGACGTACCTGTTCTTTTTCGATTTTAACTGGGTCAGTCATATCAAACTCCTTTTCTTCTTATATGCACTGCGTGAACGCTGATTATTTATATTTGTTCCCATGGAACTTCCGAAAATCATTGGCGTTTATCCTGTACTGCCTCAACAGCGGGGCACGAAATAAGGAGACCACCATGTCAAAAGCAGAAGAGTACAGTCAGAAACTGAAAGCCGAACTGAAGGACATTGAAGCTGAAATGAAGCATCTGGAGGCCGATATCGAGCGCGCCAAGGCTGACGGCAAAAATGACCTCGACGAGTTCCGGCGGGAGGTTTCCGCCCAGTACGAAAAATCGAGATTTGAGATGGAAAAGCTCCGGGCTTCCGGTGAGGCCAGTCTGGAGCAGGTCAAACAGAGCGCCGAGATGGCTTACCTTGACCTCAGAAAAGCAATCTCGAATGCCCGTAATCGTCTCTCCGGCTAATCAAGCAACATTTTCCTGACGAACCCAAGAAAGGACCAGAACATGAAACCGACCTATCTCAAGTTTGCCACCGCCGTTGCTCTGGCAACCACACTTGTTGCAACGTCAGTCCATGCAGAATCCAAAAAGGAAGATCCGGTTACCTACGAACAGGTTTCGGACTACACCGTCGAGCAAAAGACCGAGGCGGTGACCTGGCTGGAAGAGCGCGCTGACGACCTCGACCGTCAGATTGATGAACTCGACCAGAAAATGGCCAACGCCGGTGATGCGATGGCCAGGAAGTGGGAAGAGGTCAAGATCGACCTTGCTGCCAAGCGTGAGGCTGTGGCCCGGGATCTTGAAAAATTCAAGAATGCATCGGCTGATGCCTGGGACAGCGCCAAGGCCAGCATGGTGGAATCCATGCAGGACATGGAACGCGCCTATGATGCGGCAGCAGAAGAGCTGAGTAAGTAAGTAAACCGGCATCAATACCGGAAAGGCGGGCGCGGCGGCATCCGCCTTTTTTGATTCCGTTACATGAAAATCCGGCCAAAGCGCATGACAGAGGGCTGCCTGACAGCTATCAGTCGCCACCCTCCACAGAATCTAGTGATTGCCAGCTGATGTTTTCAGAATTTGATCCCGTTTTTCTCGCCGGTCTCGTTGCCGCATTGCTCGCCACCGGTGTGATTGGTGGTCTGATGGCCGGTCTGCTCGGCGTCGGCGGCGGCATTGTTATCGTGCCCGTGCTCTATCACGCCTTTTCCCTGCTGGGGATTGCCCCGGAAGTGCTGATGCATATCGCCGTGGGCACATCACTGGCGACAATCGTTGCAACCTCCATCTCGTCCGCCCGGGCGCATTACCGCAAGGGTGGGATCGATGTTGACCTCCTGAAATCCTGGGGCCCCTTCATTGCCCTCGGCGTCCTCCTCGGGGCCGTCCTTGGCGCCAATCTGGATGGTCTTGTGCTGTCCGGTATCTTTGCCGTCATTGCATTGTTCGTGGCAGCCAACATGGCCTTCCGGCCGGATGGATGGCATATGCGCGAAACGCTGCCCGGTGCGCCCGGCCGGCAAATCATTGCAACCATCATCGGATTTTTCTCGGTCATGATGGGTATCGGCGGCGGAACACTCGCCGTACCAACCCTGACAGCCTTTAATTATCCTATTCGCAAAGCTGTCGGCACAGCTTCAGCGATCGGGCTGATCATCGCCATTCCGGGTGCTGCCAGCTTTGCGATTTTCGGCTGGGGCAGGGCAGAGCTTCCTCCCTTTTCCCTTGGCTACATCAACCTGATCGGCTTTGCGCTGATTGTGCCGATGTCTGTCTTCATGGCACCGGTCGGTGCAAAACTGGCCTACACGATTAACACCCGCATGTTGCGGCTGTGTTTTGCCATATTTCTGCTGATCACCGGCTTGCGGATGCTCTATGATATATACGGGGCCTACGCCGTCTGATCTGCACGCGGATCAGACGTTGTTCAGGCCGGATGTTCGCAGAATATCGACCAGCGTCCGGCCGCTTACCTCCCGGTGCCGACTGTGTACTTCCCGCGCTTTTTCCGAATCACGGGCGGCAATGGCAGCCAGTAATTCCCGGTGATCCTTGTTGGAATTTGTCGGCCTCGGTCGCAGCTTGAGCGTCACCATCCGGACCCTGTGTGCCTGATCCCAGAAATTCTCCACCAGCGCCATCAGCCGCCGGTTGGCACAGTAGTTCAGAAGCAACTGATGAAACCGTTCATCAGCTGTTGCCCAGGCAGATAAATCGTCGCTGACCAGCGCATCATCCATATCGCTGACAGCCTTTTCCAGTGCTTCGAACTCTTCCACAGAGAGCCCGCGTTTTGCGACTTCTGCAGCTGCGGTCGATTCCAGCGATGTCAGAACCAGATAGATCTCTTCCATGTCATCAGCAGAAATCGGCAGCACCCGCATGCCATGCCGGGGCTTGACCTCAACCAGTCCTTCATTTGCAAGACGCATCATAGCTTCACGGGCGGGGGTTCGGCTCATCCCCAGCTCGGCAGCTATTTCCTGTTCGAGCAAATTTGCTCCCGGCGATAACTCGTTATCCAGAATGCGGCGTTTAAGTTCCCGGTAAGCCTGTTCGGCATAGGGAATTCGCGAACCGGTTCGTTCCGTGACATCCATGCGAAACCCGTCTCCTCCATCGCATTCATTATTATCACCAGACGTTGTGCGATCATGTTTGTTACAGCAAACTGATCATCTGCAGATGCCTGATTATGCGTCTGATATGATTCTAGCAATGAACAAGGTATGAGGGAACGACGAATGCATGCTGTCCTGGTCTGGTTTGATGTTCAGCCGCAACGGCGGGCGGATTTTTATGAAGCAATGATGGCACAGGCTGCCAACTCGCTGGCACTGGAATCCGACTGCCATTATTTCGATGTCTGCACATCAGAACAGCATCCCAACCGGTTCTTTCTGTACGAATTGTACACGGATGCCGCTGCCTTCCAGACCCATCTGGATTCCGATCATTTCAAGTCTTTCAATGAAAAGGTCACGCCCTGGGTCACCGGAAAATCTGTTGAGACCTGGAAACGTCAGTAGCCCTTACGAAACAATCTGAGCGGATATTCAACAGGCAGACAGCCCGCCCATGAACATCGCCCGTTTTCTCCAGCGTGCAGCCGGTCTTTATCGAGACCGGCCCGCCCTTGCGCTGAACGAACAGGTGATTGCCAGCTATTCGGACTTTGCCCGCAATGCGGCGCATCTGGGGCAGGGGCTGAAGATGCGGTTCGCCATTACCCCGGGCGACCGTGTTGCAATCTGTATGTCGAACCGGCCGGATTACGCCCTGATTGCCTTTGCCTGCTGGTGGGCTGGTGCGGCCATCGTCGCCGTGAATGCCAAACTGCACAGCAAAGAAATTTGCTACATTCTGGAGAACAGCGGCGCCAAACTCTGCTTTGGCTGCCCGAAAACAGCGCCACTGCTGACCGGCATGGAGGCCCCGTCCGGAACCCTCAGACAGGTCATCATCGCCGACCACGGAGGCCTCACGGATCTGCAAGCCTCAGACCCGGCAGACCTGATCACACGCTCACCGGATGATCTGGCCTGGCTGTTTTACACCAGTGGAACCACCGGCCAGCCAAAAGGGGCGATGATCAGTCATGGCAATCTGCTGTCGATGACACAGGCCTATTTCAGCGATGTCGATTCTGTCGCGCCCGGTGCCGCCATCCTGCATATGGCACCGATGTCGCACGGGTCAGGCCTCTATGCCCTGCCATTTGTGGCTGCTGGCGGCGTACAGGTAATGCCGGACAGCGGTGGCTTTGATGAAGCCGCCTTTTTTGACCTGCTGACCAAATGGCCTGATGCCAGCATGTTTGCAGCCCCGACCATGGTATCGCGTCTGACAGCGAGAGCCCGGGCCAGCAATCCGGATCATCAGAATCTGCGAACGATCGTCTATGGCGGCGGGCCGCTGTATCTTGATGACCTCCGCGCCGCTGCCGATCTGTTCGGGCCGAAGTTCGCCCAGATTTACGGACAGGGCGAATGCCCGATGACCATTACATCGATGAGCCGGCGAAACATGACCGCTGCCCTGATGGCAAATGACACAGGCTATCTGGAGAGCGTGGGCGCGCCTTTTACCGGCACAGAAGTCAGAATTCTGAACGAGGCAGGAGATGACGCCCTTCCCGGTGAGACCGGAGAAATCGCGGTATCCAGTGCTACTGTGATGCCCGGCTACTGGAACAATCCTGTAGCAACCCGGCAGTCAATCCGGAACGGATGGCTACTGACAGGAGATCTCGGCACACTGGATGACCGGGGATTACTGACCCTGAAAGGCAGAGCAAAGGAACTGATCGTCAGTGCCGGCACAAACATCTATCCCATTGAGGTGGAAAATGTCCTGACCTCACATTCCGATGTCAGGGAAGCGGCGGTTGTCGGGGTCAGGGATCAGGAATGGGGAGAACGTGTTGTCGCCTTCGTCCTTCCTGAAAGCAGCATTGACCCGATTGCCCTGGAACAACGCCTGGATCAGTATTGCCTGACCCATATCGCCCGCTTCAAACGCCCCAAACAGTATGTTTTTGTTCAGGAAATGCCGAAAAATGCCTATGGCAAGATCGTCAAACGCCAGTTGCTCGAATCATACCCAAACCTGAGCGATATCGACAGCCAGTAACCCGAGACAGCAGATCACACCTGATACAGGCACCCACATTGGCAAATTCAGTGGAACAAACGGAGCGTTTTCACGCATCTTGAGCCGGATAAGCGACAGGTTCACAATAGTGAAAACTGTGAGCGCAATCTGCGATGTCGTCGCCGCCAGACGCTCAACATTGAAGCCCAGTGCCAGCACAAGAACGATCACGGAGACCAATATTGTTGCGATTACCGGTGTCCGGGTCAGCGGATTGATCCGGGCAAGAAATCCCGGTAACTGCCCGCGATCTGCCACACCATAGATCACCCGGGACGCCATGATGATCTGAATGATGATCGTATTCAGAGTCGCCATAATCGCAATGCCGGTTATCACCACCGGACTGATGCTCCCAACTCTCGCCGCGACAACTGCCAGCGGTGCCTCAGATACTCCCAGTTCCGCAGGTGATACCGTCATCACGGCAACATACACGACACAGAAATAGACCAGCGTTGTAATGAAAAGTGTCAGGGCAATAGCACGGGGCATGTTTCGGACTGGATCAACCGTCTCTTCAGCGACATTCACCATGTCTTCAAAGCCGATAAAGGCGAAGAAGGCGATCAATGCGGCGCTGCCAATGCCAACAAGAGCCGGCATGTCGCCAACTGACGGCAGAACCTCGCTTATCCTGAGGATCATCCCCGGATCAGCAGCCAGACCCGCAATGACAATCACCACAAGACCGCCAACTTCGATCACGGTGAATACTGCGGCGAGGACAACGGACTCCAGAATACCCCAGCAGGCAACGGCACAGACAGCCAGCACCACGGCGGTCTTCAGCAAGACCGGCGATAGAGATGTGAATTCAGAAATATAGCCGACGGAACCAACGGTTATTGCGGCGGACGAAACAATACCTGCGCCGACAACCAGAGCACCTGTGACGAGTGACAGGATGTCTGAGCCGAATCCCGCCTGGACATATGCTGCTTCTCCCGCGCTAACGGGAAACCGGGCGGACAATTCGGCAAATGATGCCGCAGTAAAGGACATCACAAAGGCAGAAACCAGAAAAGCAATCGGCGCATTCATACCGCTTTCACGTGCTGCGGCACCAATCAGCACATAAATACCGGCACCAACCGTCACGCCGACGCCATAGAGTACCAGCAATGTCAGGCCCAACCGCCGTCGCAAGGCAACAGGCTTCTGCATGTTTGTTTCCCAACGGGATGGATGTAACGGGAACCATTGCATTCAAACCGGTGACCGGCATTGATGCATCGCAATGGGATTGACGAAAGAAATGCGGGGCAATTGATACGGATCAAGGCGTCATCATCGCTGCATGACTAACATCCGACCATCAAGCCACAATTGGGAGGACAAGATGTCCTACAAAACCGTTCTTGTTTATTTCAACAATGAGAAAAGTGCTGACGGTCTGATCAAAGCGGCTGTCAGACTGGCAACCAGCCACGGCAGCCATGTCATCGGCCTGTTTGTCACACCGAAAGTTCAGGTTTTCCCGGATGTGGGTCCCGGCATGACAGCTGAAATCCTCAAGGCTCACGCAGAAACCTTTAAGGAAGAAGCCGACGGCATTCATGCCAAATTCGAAAAAGCGATGGCAGGACAGCCATTCAGCGCGGAATGGCGCCATGCCGATACCGGCTACTACCAGACGGCAAACGAGATCGTACAGCAGGCCCGGATGGCCGACATTCTAATTGCACCACAGACCGACAGTGAAAACCCGGACCCGAACTATGCCGGTGTTGCGGAAGAATTGCTGATCGGTTGTGGCAGACCGGTTCTGATCGTTCCGGCCTTCAGCGGTGCCCGTGATTTTGGCCGGCATATCATGCTGGCCTGGAACGGCAGCCGTGAATCCGCCCGCGCCGCTTTCGATGCCCTGCCTGCATTGAAACTCGCAGAGATGGTCACAATTCTGTCTGTCGAATCGAGTGAAAAGAATGGCCAGACCTTCATTCCTGGGAGTGAAATCGCAACGGCTCTCGCCCGTCACGGCGTTACCTGTGACGTTTCCATGTCATCCGGCAGCAGCCTGCATCCGGGCGACGAACTGCTTGCCCGGCTGGCAGATGCCAATGCCGACCTGCTGGTAATGGGTGCCTACGGACATACCCGTTTTGCGGAATTCATCTTCAGCGGCGTCTCGCGGCATATGCTGAAAAACATGACGACACCGCTGCTGATGTCGCATTAGGGAGAAGCAGGCATGTCGCTTAGTAAAATCAGACTTGAGCTGGCCCGCGATCATGATTTCCCGAATGGCAGCACCACACACGGCTATGAATTCGTTGCGCCGCTGGATGCCAACCATCTGATAGAGGCAAAACAGTTCAGGACCCTGAAAGCCAGTTGCAGAGTCAGACGCTTCTGGGGGAACAGTGATGACGAAGTCGGTCATCTCGTCCGTAAACCGGGAGGATCATGGGCGTTCCATTATGATATCAATGGTGACGCAGATGATGATGAAACCGGCTACCGTTTCGGCGATCACCGGTTTGTCGAAGGAGAGTATGTGTCAATCAAGGAACATGACGACCATATGCGCACATTCCGTGTCGCAGCTGTCTCACAGGTTTCCTGATCACATACGGGCGCAACATTGTCGAAGGGCAGGGGCCAAATTCCCCTGTTCTTCAACTGCGACAGCCTCCAGATTCAGCCAGTCTGCCATCAGCCGCAGTTCCTCTGCCAGAGCAATCGCCACATCATCCCGGCGCACAGACTGTTCAGCATAGGCGCCCCTGACGCGCAAAATGCCTGCCGCCCGGTCTGCTTTCAGATCAACCCGTCCAACCAGACTGTCACCCAGCAGGAAAGGCAGGACGTAATAGCCGAACTGACGTTTTTCGGCAGGGGTATAGATTTCCAGCCGATAGTGAAAATCAAACAGGCGCTCTGTTCGCGGGCGAAACCATACCAGCGGATCAAACGGTGACAGCAGGGCAGAACAGGTGGCACGCCCCGGCAGCACATAATCCCGCCAGAGCCAGGCCGGCTGGTCCCAGCCCTGAACCGTAACGGGGATCAGGTCGCCCGCTTCCGCAAGTTCGGCAACCCGTGGTCTGGACTGCGCCGCTGACAGCCGGAAGTAATCACGAAGGTCAGGTTCCGTCGCAACGCCCAGGCTTGCAGCCGCCAGACGCAAAAGCCTGCGATGTGCCTCGGCCGCGTCCGGTGTCGGCTGGTTGAAGATATCCGCAGGGATAACCCGTTCTGTCAGGTCATAATGCCGTTCAAAATTAACCCGGCGGGATGACGTAACCCGTCCGGTCCAGAACAGCCATTCCATTGCGATTTTTGAATCCTGCCAGCCCCACCAGGAACCTTTACGCTTTTCCCCTCCGGAAATATCCGCCACCCGAACCGGCCCCTGATCTCGGACCATCGCCAGCACCTCGCTGACATAGGACTGTTTTTCATGGCCAAACCGGGCAATGCCTTTCCACGGTCCCAAACCATCCAGTGCATCCTGCATTCGCCAGCGAAACAGAGGCTGAAAATCCAGCGGTAGAATCGACGCCTCATGCGCCCAGTACTCGAAATAACCGCGTTTTCGGGGAGGGCCGTCAACCGCCTCATCCAGCAGGCTTTTGCGATAATTGCCGAGGCGCGAAAACAGCGGCAGGTAATGTGAACGTTCGAGCACATTCACCGAATCAATCTGCAAAAGCTGCAGATCGCCCAGAACAGCATCGAAATGCCGCCGGTCTATGCGCCGGCCACGACGGCGGGTCGGAATAAACCCCTGAGCTGCCAGCGTAATCCGACGCGCCTGTTTGATGCTGAGATGATCCATAATCCAAAACCTAGCCTGCCATATTCCGGAAGAGAAGCCGGGACAGAAAGCATGACAATAATCGCCCCGGCGCAATCCGATTGTTGCACCGGGTGCCTGAGTCTGAAATGAAGATCGGAGTCTTCATCCGATACCGGACCAGCCTTGACCACTGACATCGAACAGATTCGCGACCGTATACGCCGCCTGCGGGCCATGACTGTCGAAAATGGCTGCACGGAGGCCGAAGCCGCCGTCGCGGCAGAAAAGGCACTGGACCTGATGCTGCGCCACGGTCTCAGTGAAACTGTCACCAGTCTTGATGAAGCGAGTATCGTCAAGCATGGCAAACGCCTGACGCCCCGTGACCGGTTATGGCGCTGGGTCTCCATGTCGACCAATACAGCCGTGTTCTTTCAGCCGGAGTCCGACCGCACGATGACCGTCCGCTATATCGGCAAGGCTCCCGGACCGGATATTGCCGTTTACCTGACGGAGGTGCTGAACCGCGCAGTGGAAGACGGGCTGAAGACATTCAGGGAGGGTCGGATCTACCAGTCAAAACGAAACCCTCAGGCCAAACGACAGGCTACCGCTGAATTTACCGAAGCCATGGTCGAGCGACTGAGCCGCATGCTCTGGAAACGCATGAAGCAGGCCCATGATGAGGAAACCTATGCCCTTGCCTGCAACGCACTGGAGGAGAGGGTGCCCGATGCCCGTACTGTCCAGCACCGTAACCAGCGCCTGCGCCACTGGGACGCCCGTGCAGCCGGTCATGCGGCTGCTGGCGTTGTCCGGCTGATGGATGCCGTAAAAACCGGCTTCTTCCGTAAACAGATTGGCAAGGGCTGAGCAGACAGCCGCTGCCGTCAGGACGTCAGAACCTTACGGGCGTCCGCATGACCGTACCCCAGTTCCTCAGCAACTGCCTGACAGGTAACCTGTCCCCGGTACACATTCAGTCCGGGCAGGAAACCCGGAATTGAGAGCAGAGCATCTGCATATCCCTTGTCTGCCAGTGCCAGTGCATAGGGCAGGGTGACATTGTTCAGCGCATAGGTTGATGTTCCGGGAACCGCACTTGGCATGTTCGCTACACAATAATGAACGACATCATCAACCACATAGGTTGGCTCGACATGAGTTGTCGCCTTTGATGTCTCGAAACAGCCTCCCTGATCGATAGCCACATCAACCATCACCGCACGCGCCTTCATGCGTCTGACCATGTCAGCCGTGACCAGTTTCGGGGCTTCCGCACCAGCAACCAGCACGGCACCAATCACCAGATCTGCCGACAGCACTTCTTCTTCAAGGGCTGCGGCGGTTGAATAAAGTGTCGTCAGGGCAGGGCCATAACGATGGGAAAGACGGTCCAGCACGGTGACATCCCGGTCCAGCACCGAGATATCCGCCCCCAGACCAATCGCCATCTGAATCGCATTTTCACCAACAACCCCGCCACCGATAACCGTTACTTTTGCCGGACGAACGCCGGGCACGCCGCCCAGCAAAAGACCCCGGCCACCATTGATCCATTCCATTGCATGAGCCCCGGCCTGAATGGACAGGCGACCGGCGACCTGCGACATCGGGGTCAGCAATGGCAGACCCCGCCCGTCAGCACCGGTTACAGTCTCGTATGCAATACAGATTGCACCACTATCAACCAGATCCCGCGTCTGTTCCGCATCCGGAGCCAGATGCAGATAAGTGAAGAGAATCTGACCTTCACGCAGCATCCGACGTTCAGCCGCCTGTGGCTCCTTCACCTTTATGATCATCTCTGCTTCAGCAAAGATGGCAGCAGCATCGCCGGAGATTTCGGCACCGGCAGAGCGATAGTCGTCATCGGTTTTGCTGATGCCCTGGCCGGCATTGGTCTCGACCGTCACCCGGTGCCCGCGACGCGTGAGTTCTGCGACCGATTCAGGGGTCAGGCCAACGCGGTTTTCATGGGTCTTGGTCTCTTTTGGAACGCCGACATGCATCTCTGGAACCTCCGAATTCGGTGCTGCGGGAAACAAACTCCTTCCCATTCAAGTAGAGCGTATCGCGTCGAAAACCAGAATGTCCTTGCTAAGATAATCAGAATTGTCCGATTTATGCGAATATCCTGCGGATAAACCGACAGATAGAGAGAGATTATTCGATGACAGAAATTGACCTGACAGACCGCAAGATTCTGAATTTACTTCAGACCGAAGGACGAATATCGAACGCTGATCTGGCCGAACAGATAAACCTGTCCCCCTCTGCCTGTCTGCGGCGTGTCCGGCGGCTGGAGGATGAGGGGGTGATCGACAGCTATGTCGCACTTCTCGATCAGACAGCCATCGGGAAGCCATCAGATATCTTTGTCGAAATTACCGTTGCCTCACAGCGCGACGAGGCTCTCCGGGCTTTTGAAGCAGCTGTCGCTGAATTGCCCGATGTCATGGAATGTTATCTGATGTCCGGATCGTCCGATTACATGCTCCGGGTTGCTGCAGCCGATACAGCCGACTTCGAACGCATTCACAAGAATCTGGCGCAATTACCGGGACTGGAGCGGACCCGTTCCAGCTTTGTCCTGAGAACGGTCTGCAAGAAAACAGCCTTCCATCTGTAATGGCCTGACACATTCCGGAACGGGAGCAGACAACAAAAAACGGGCCCCTGTGAAGGAGCCCGTTTCCAGTCCGGCACGGAGGCCGGCGATATTCTCGGAAATTACGCTTTCGCGAGGTTTTCCGCTGCGAAGTCCCAGTTGACCAGGCTGTCGAGGAAAGTCGACAGATAGTCAGGACGACGGTTCTGGAAGTCGAGATAGTAAGCATGTTCCCAGACGTCGCAGGTCAGCAGGGCAGTCTGGCCATGAGCCATCGGCAGGTCTGCATTCGGGGTCTTCGTGACCTTCAGCTTGCCGCCGTCGAGAACCAGCCATGCCCAGCCGGAGCCGAACTGCGTGGCACCCGCTGCCTTGAATTCTTCAACGAACTTGTCGTAGGAACCGAAATCTTCGTCGATCTTCGCTGCCAGCGCGCCTGTCGGCTTACCGCCGCCACCCGGCTTCATCGAATGCCAGTAGAAGGTGTGGTTCCAGATCTGGGCTGCGTTATTGAAAACACCGGCCTTCGAAGCATCGCCAGCCGAAGCCTTGATGATTTCCTCCAGCGAGGCGTCGGCCATCGGGCCGTCCTTGATCATGCCGTTCAGATTAACGACATAGGTGTTGTGGTGCTTGCCGTGGTGGAAGCTGAGCGTGTTCGCAGTGATATGCGGCTCGAGAGCGTCCTGCGCGTACGGCAGATCGGGGAGTGAGAATGCCATGATGCCTCTTCTTTGTTTGGTTGTCAGTTACAAGACTACGGGAGACACATAGAACCTCCGGCCCGAAATTTGAAGCCCGGTTTCCCGGTTTAGGACGGTTTTTCCGGGTATCACCCCGATCTTTACGATAATTACCTGTTTGCCCGTAAGGTCACGTCAAATGTTATATTCTTATAACTAATCTGTTTTCCACAAGTCAATGCCACACAAAACGACAGATCAACAGGAGTGGCAGCCGATGCCAGATGAACCAGCGTTATCCTATTGTGCCGCAGAAATCCGGCGATATGACCGTGACCGCTTCCTGACCGCGCTGTTTGCACCGCCTGCCATACGAGAGAACCTGTTCGCCCTCTATGCCTTCAACCATGAGATCGCGAAGACGCGGGAGAGCGTCAGCGAACCGATGGTCGGACGAATCCGCCTGCAATGGTGGCGTGAGGCGCTCGATGGGATCGAAGCCAACGAACCACGCAAACATGAAGTTGTCGAAGCTCTGTATCGCGCACAGCAGTCAGGTCTGAAAATCGACAGCCTTCGCCCGCTGATTGATGCCCGCGAGTTTGATCTGGATGAAACAGCGCCCGCGACACTGGACGAACTGGTCGCTTACGCCAGAAAAACATCGGGCAAACTGGGCCTCACTGCCGCCAGCCTGCTGGATATCGATGATCCGGACACACTGAAAGCAGTCGAAGATGCAGGAACTGCCCATGCGGTTGTCGGTCTGATCCGGGCCATACCTTTCCATTCACGGGACCGGCGGCGCTTCATCCCGGATGATGTCATTGCCGAATCCGGTGCCGGTCTGGATGATCTGTTTGAACTGCGGTCCAGCGAAGAACTCAAGGTCGCCGTTTCCCGGATCGCCCGGACCGCAGATAAACTGATCCGCCAGGCCCGGAAAGCACGGACAAGGCAGGGCAGGGCGGCCATGCCCCTGTTGCTGCTGACCAGTGTTGCCGCCTCCAATCTCAAACGTATTGCGAAAGCCGGTTATGATCCGGCCAGCCGGGCCATACTGACTGCCTCACCAATGCTGGCGGCCAATCTCTGGCTGCGCGCAACCATCGGTCGTTACTGATGATTTCTTGACGTGGAAACAACATCACGGTAATGACGCTTTACTGATTAGGGAAGAAACCATGTTCATGAGTGCGCTGCGACGACGAATCTGCACGCCGGTCACTGACCGGCGCTAACCGCACGCCTCCGCCCTGACGAGCCCGTGCTGACTTTACTGTCAATCTGACCACGGGACGACCTTCCAGATGTTTGAACTTTCCGCGACTCAGCCGGCTGACCTTCCGGCCATCGAAAACCTGCTTGATACTGCTTTTGGCCCGAACCGGCATGCCAAGACCTCTTATCGTTACCGGGTTGGCGTCGATCCGGTTCCCGGCTTGTCTTTTGTCGCCCGCTCTCAGGGCACCTTGCTGGGCTCAATCGCCTATTACCCGGTACTGATCGGCGCCTCGCCAGATCCGGTCCTGTTGCTGGGACCGATTGCGGTTGATCCGGCGCTTCATGGTCGCGGCATTGGCGCCAGCCTGATGCATCACAGCCTCAATCTGGCGACGAGCATGGGGCACGGGCTAACTGTTCTGGTTGGCGATCCAAACTATTACAAACGGTTCGGTTTTCATCCGGCGTCACCTTGCGGAATCTGGATGCCGGACGAGGATCAGAACCGGCTTCAGTTACGGGAACTGAGTGAAGGCACTCTGGCTCACACCAGCGGCGAAATTCGCCACTGGGGGTCAGTTCGATGTGCCGCAGCGTGACATGGTCCTGACCAGTCTGGCCTGACCCGGGTTAAAGCCCCTGCAGGGGCGAGCCGTCCATTGCCGGGCCATCAACATCGAGATGACGGAGCACTGTCGGCGTGATATCGGTGACCGAGCTTTGATGATCACTCACACCAGTCGCAAAACCCCGGCCAGAGACGATCAGCATCGGGTTGGTTTCATACGGGCCGAGACCGCCATGCTGGCCAAAGCCGGTACTGTCTTTCGGGCTGAACGGATCACCGCAGACATCCCCCAGCCCCGGCACGCCAAAACGATTGGCTTCACCGGACTTTGCCATGGAGAAGGCAATCTGCATCGGTGTATCGACACGATGCCCGGCAGCAGCCAGCTCCTCACCCGCAAAGACATCGCCGCACCAGGCCTGTGCCCGCAGCCAGCCGGCGATGTCATCAACACGCGACAAAGCCTCCGGCGCGAAGTAGAGCAGGGCGCCCATTCCGCTGGAGCCAAGCACCACATCACTGGAGACCGGGCTTTCCTTGAAGCCCTGTTCCACCAGCATTTCCGTCACCGGCACCACACTTCGTGCCGTTTCATGACCGTGATCGGATCCGGCGATGAACAGCACGTCCTCACCCCGGTCACGCAGGCCCTGAACCGCCGCCATGACCTCTCCGGCCCGGCTGTCCGCACCGGCGATGTTCGCCAGATGATCTGCTGACCCCAGTTCCTGCACATGCTGCGAATGATCCGGCTCACAAATCCACAGCAGATTGAGCGCAGAGACAGGGCCGTCACGAAGCCAGTCACAGAACCGCCGGGTCACTTCTGCATCCCCGCCTGCGTCATAAGCAACGGCGGGATGTTCATCACCGGTAACCGGCTCAAAACCCGGCCGCCACGACCCGGAGCGATGAAACAGGGTTCCATGACCATCCGGGTCCTGCATATGCGCCGCACCTGCCGAGGAATTGGTATGAATGACGGCACCGCCCTTATCTTTCAGAACCTGCGTCAGGGTCGGACGATGTAATGTCCGGCCCGTCGCCGCCCGCCAGCGTTCCCGGAATTCCGGCGGACCAACGGATACCGCCTGCAGGCCCTGACCTTCATCAATGGCAATCGCATTGCCCTGAAGGCCATGAGCGCCCGGCAGACAGCCGGTTGATATGGAGGCTGACGTAATCCGCGTTGCAGACGGAAACACACCCCTGTGGTTTGGATAATGGCGGGAGGCTGCCGCCAGGGCAGCCAGATTCGGTGTCAGTTCCGGGCGAACCATATCACCACGCAAACCATCAACGATCAGAACAACGGCCCGTGCCATCTGCTTACTCCGCTGCCATATGTGAATCATCAAGCCAGGTGCCGATATCTGTCAGGGCACGGTCACTCATGGCTTTCTTGCGATCGCGTCCCTTGATCTTGCGTTTGCCTTCTGGCGGTTGTGGCGGCGGCAACAGACCGAAATTGATATTCATGGGCTGGAATGTCTCTGCATCCGCGCCGCCCGTGATATGCGACAGCAACCCGCCAAGAGCCGTCGTTTCCGGCGGGAAGGAGATATCGCGACCCAGACGCTCTGCCGCTGCAAAACGCCCGGCCAGCAGGCCAATAGCAGCACTTTCCACATAGCCTTCAACACCGGTTATCTGCCCGGCAAAACGAATCCGGGGCTGATTGCGCAGCCGCAAAGCCGGATCGAGCAGTTTCGGGCTGTTGATGAAGGTATTGCGGTGCAGTCCGCCAAGTCGTGCAAACTCTGCCTTTTCCAGCCCCGGAATCATCCGGAATATCCGGGTCTGCTCAGCATATTTCAGCTTCGTCTGAAATCCGACCATGTTGTAGAGCGTGCCCAGCGCATTGTCCTGCCGCAACTGGACAACAGCATGTGACCGCTCGTCACTATGTGGATTGGTCAGGCCAACCGGCTTCATCGGTCCGAAGGAGAGAGTTTCGCGACCGCGTTCTGCCATTACTTCAATCGGCAGGCATCCCTCAAAATAGGGAGTGTTCTCCTCCCATTCCTTGAAGCTGGTTTTCTCACCGGCCAGCAACTCATCTATGAAGTTGTTGTACTGGTCCTTTGTCATCGCACAGTTGATGTAATCCTTACCTGTGCCGCCGGGGCCGGGCTTGTCATACCGCGACTGATACCAGGCGCTGGAGAAGTCGATGGATTCTTTATAGATAATCGGCGCAATGGCATCAAAAAACGCCAGTTCATCAGCCCCGGTCAGGCCGCCGATAACTGCCGACAGCGCATCGGAGGTCAGCGGGCCGGTTGCCAGAATCACACTGCTCCAGTCCGCCGGTGGCAGGGCATCCACTTCTTCACGGCGGATATCGACCAGTGGCTCGGCTTCAAGCGCTGCGGTCACCGCGTCGGAAAAATGCTCACGGTCAACGGCCAGCGCCCCGCCGGCCGGAACCTTGTGCTGATCCGCCGACCGCAGAATCAGCGATCCGGCACGGCGCATCTCCTCATGCAGCACGCCAACCGCATTATATTCATGGTCATCGGAGCGGAATGAATTGGAGCATACCAGTTCTGCCAGTCCCTCCGTCGCATGGGCATCCGTTTTGCGAACGGGCCGCATTTCATGGAGGATTACGGGCACACCGGCACGGGCCAGTTGCCAGCAGGCTTCACTGCCGGCAAGACCGCCGCCAATGACGTGAACCGGCTCGATCCTGTCTGTCATTATTTTCTGCCTGATTGTTTGTGTCCGCGACTGTATCCACCGCCACAGCGCTTTCAACCGGAAAGGCTTGATTTCTTATATTTGAAGGCGTTGCATAGAGATGCTGATTTTGAGGGCGAAGCAAATGCGGCGACTTGCTGCACATTTTTCCGGAGCGATTGCGCTGCTGCTGGCGGGCGGCTGTCTGCATGACCAGCCTACAGCCATCGTTCCCGAGCCTGATGACAACGCCTTTATCCGGTTCGATCAGTTGCTGGTTCAGGCCCGCAAGGACCAGCTTATGGCTGATATGGTCTATGACGGGAAAATCTATATGGACCCGTCCATGACGCCGGCACTGATCGCTGTGCCGATGGTCTATCGTGCCCGGCAATGCGGGCTGGACACATCCGCCTCCCGGCCAGATCTGCTGCAGTTTCTTGAATCCAAGGGCCTCAATTCTGCCGATATCGCAGAATATATGAATTTTTTCGATGCTGGCCTTCAGGCACTGCAGCTGCGCAGCGGGCCATCGCCTTGTGCCGGACAGGAAGCTACCGATTTCAAGGCGATGTTTGATGAGTTCAACCGGCTGATTCTTCCCGGTGCCGAACCACCCCGGTTTCCGGAAACATTGCTGGCAGACGCCGCCGACGCCCGGCCACCCGTCACGCCGCCGGCAACCGCTGTCTGGGCCGACCAGCAGACAACCGGACCAGCAGCAGGCCCTTCCGTCTTTCCCTGGTCGCCAGCGCCTGGCGGGGCCGCCGTGACGCCCGGCACATCGGAAGTTCTGCCCTGGCGGCAAACCAGCCCGACAACCGGCTATTCGCAACAGACATCGACATCCGCCTATTCAAGCCGGTATGCGACGCCCGAACCATACGTGCCACCGACCCGTGCTGATGTACGCTATGCGGTGCAGTCCGACATCGGGAATACGACCGGCATTCCGATAACGGAAGACCAGCAGCGCCGTTCGTCAATTGAGGCGACCGGCGTCGATCTGACACCCTGGCTGCGCTAACACGGGTTCAGCCCCGGTCAGCCGTCATCATCTCAAACAGGTTTTCCAGATTACGGGCAAAACCCGGACCGTCACAAAGCGGTGACCCGGCGACCTGAGCCCTCAATCTCTCCCGCAATAACGCCAGATCCTCTGCACGCTTCGACCATTGCACGGCAAGTGTGACGTAATCCTCGATACTTTCAGCCGAGAATCCATCCAGCCCGGCGACCTTCTGGTAGGTCATGCTGTAACGCGAGACGATACTGTCGCCATACTGCGTTATGGTCGGCACGCCCATCCACATCGCTTCGCAGGTAACGATGGAGCCAGTCCAGGGGAAGGGGTCCAGCACCAGATCGATCTTGCCGTAATCCGCCAGCAAGTCTGCGTGTGAGCGGCGACCGATCAGATCAATTCTGTCACCGGCAATCCCAAGTTCCCTGAACTTTCCGAGAATATCATCCGCAACACCCGGTGTATCCAGCGACCGGCATTGCAGCCGCAGGCGAGCCTCTGGCAGCCGGGCCATTATGGCCGACCATGCTGTAATCACAGCATTATTGATCTTTGCCAGCCGGTTGAAGCAACCGAAGGTCACAAAGCCGTTTGCCAGCATCGGCAGTGTCGCTACATCCGGTGCATGTTCCGGCGGGCGATAGCAGATGCTGGCATCAGGCAGACGGGCAATCTTCTCGACAAAATTTTCTTCCGCCTTCGCCGGTGTCAGCAGCGGGTCACCAATCAGCCAGTCGACCGCGGTCAATCCCGTCGTGTTCCAGTAGGAGACTGGCCAGGCCGCAATCACAGGTGCCGGTTTCCGGGCCAGAACAGCCAGCCGGTTATCGCGGGTATGCCCGGACAGATCGATCAGCAGATCCAGTTCATCCTCTGCGATCAGATCAGCCGCCGCAGCATCATCAAATCCGGAAATATCACGCACGGCAGCAAGTCCCGGAGCGAGACGGTCCAGCGCACCATCTTCACTGCGGTTGTTGATATAGAAATAAATCTCGACCCGGCCCGGGTCATGGGCAGCAATTGCGGCTTCGCTCAGCCAGCCCGCCGGATGGTTACGATAATAGGCCGCAAAATAGCCAACCCGTAACCGGCGCCCCGCACGCGAATGTCTTACAGGCACGGATACCGGCACGTCCTGTTCCAAAGTCCCGGCATAGCGCCGATGTTCAGCCAGTACCTTGTCAGTTCCCAGTGTCGGCAGATAGGGCAGGTTCATCAGATAGTTAGACCAGACCAGCGGATCGTCAGGCCGCGCACGCAACACACGGGCGTAAATATCTGCCGCCTCACCACAACGGCGCATTGCCTGCAGGTTATTGGCCAGCGCCAGCATAGCCGGATAATGATCCGGTTTGATAGACAGGGTTCGCCGCAACTCCCGCTCGGCATCATCGAGACGCCAGACGCGGGTCAGCAGGTTGCCGTAGTTGAAGGCAATTTCCGGATGTTCCGGCATAAGGGCCACGGCATTACGATGCGCCTGCAGCGCCTCATCAACCTGATCGACACCTTCCAGCGCCCGTCCCAGATTGCTCCAGATAGCCGGATTCCGGGGCTCGACGACCGATGCCTTGCGGTAAGCGGCCAGTGCCGCCTCAGGCTCGCCACCTTCCAGCAGCATATTCCCGCAGGCATTCAGCGACGGTGCGTCCAGATCATTCCGCAGTGCCGCATCACGGGCCAGATCAAGTCCGCGATAAGGGCTGGTCCGCGCAAACAACAGGGCAGCCGTTGCTGCCATCAGGTTTCCGGTCGTCGTCTGTTCCGCCTCAAGCAACGGCCAGTATTTTGGCCACCGCTCTGCCAGCCCGGCAAAGGCAACCGGGATGTCTGCTGCCGCAAGGTTGTAAGACGGCTCCTCATCCAGTGTCGCATTCGCCCGGTTCATCAGTGCAGTCATCTGCCGGAACTTGTCCCATTCCGGGCGAATAGAATGTGCCGCCATGACGCGCCGGATAGCCGCAACCGCAGCCGCACGGTCATCCTGCTGCAAGGCCAGACAAACCATCTCAAAGTCTGCCTGACGCTGTTCCAGACCGCGTTCGGTTTCGCGTAGTTTTTCAGCCGCTGTCGACATTCACTCTATCGGGTCGTGGGTGATTTGAGAGACTCGATAAATACCACGACCGGCAACCGCATACAGCAGAAGAGAAACCGTCAGTTTCCTGTGCCGTGCGTGATCATCAGTTCAATGCTAGTTTTTTGCTGCCCGCCACACAGATGGAAACCGACCATACGCAACTATACCCGCCTCGATGCCTTCCTGAATCAGCGCATCAGGGATATCTATCCGGAACCGCTGGGAGCGCCCCGTCTGTCGATCCCAGCCCGCATGGTGCCCGCACTGATCGACCATCATCATATTCAGCAGGGGGCAAAAGTTCTCGATATCGGCTGCGGCCATGCGCTGATCCTGAAAGCCTTTCGTACTGCTGGAACGCTCCGGATTTAAGAACATCCGTCAGAACAACACCGCCCTCTGCATAACGGCGGCAGCTCACCCGGATCGCAACAGCCCCACAGCCGCATCGCGTTCAAACAGATACAGCAGAACCCGCAATGCCTTGCCACGGTCGCTCTGTAGTTCCGGGTCACGTTCAAGAATCAGCAGCGCGTCATCCCGGGCGGCAGCCATCAGGTCAGCATGGGCGGCCAGATCGGCAATCCGGAATTCAGGCAGACCGGACTGGCGAACGCCAAGCAGTTCCCCCGCACCGCGCAAACGCAGGTCTTCCTCAGCAATCAGGAAGCCGTCTTCGGTATCCCGCATCACCTTCAGACGTTTGCGGGCTGTCTCGGTCACCGGCTGGGCGTAGAGCAGCAGGCAGGTCGATTTCTTTGCTCCCCGGCCAATGCGTCCCCGCAACTGATGCAACTGGGCAAGGCCGAAGCGTTCCGCATGTTCAATCACCATGATCGTCGCATTCGGTACATTCACCCCGACCTCAATCACCGTGGTCGCGACCAGAAGGGACGTCTCTCCGCTGGCAAAAGCGGCCATTGCGGCGTCCTTCTCGGCACCTTTCATCCGGCCATGCACCAGCCCGATACGGTCTCCGAAAATGCCTTTCAGATGTTCGAACCGGTCTTCAGCGGCGGCAAGGTCGCTGACTTCCGATTCCTCTACCAGCGGACAAACCCAGTAAGCCTGTGCACCCTCACTGATCTGCCGCCGCAGCCCTTCCACGACATCTTCCATTCTGTCAGCAGAAATTGTCCGCGTATCAATAGGCTGACGGCCTGCCGGTTTCTCCATCAGGCGGCTGGTATCCATATCACCATAGGCGGTCAGCATCAGTGTGCGCGGGATCGGGGTGGCGGTCATCACCAGAGTATCGGCCGCACGCCCCTTGCGGCTGAGGTCCAGCCGCTGATGCACCCCGAAACGGTGCTGCTCGTCGATCACAACAGCGGCAAGGTCCTGAAATTCGATGTCCTTCTGAAACAAGGCATGGGTGCCAATTGCAATCTGCGCACGCCCGTCAGCAATCTGCTCCAGTATCTGACCACGCGCCTTGCCCTTGTCACGGCCGGTCAGGATGACAACACCGACGCCAATCGCCTCGCAGATCGGGGCAATGGTTTCATAATGCTGACGGGCCAGAATTTCGGTCGGGGCCATGATCGCACCCTGCGCACCGGCTTCCACCGCATTCAGTAGCATCATCAGGGCAACAACCGTCTTGCCGCTGCCGACATCGCCCTGCAACAGGCGCAACATGCGATCAGCAGCCTTCATGTCCTGCAGGATATCAGCAACCGCCGCTTCCTGACCCGCCGTCAGTTCAAAGGGCAGGGCGGCCCGTGCTGCCGCGATCAACCGGCCATCCCCCAGCAGACTGCGACCAAGCAGTTTCCGGGCATTCCGGCGGATCAGCAGCAGCGCCAGCTGATTCGCCAGTAACTCGTCATAAGCCAGTCGTCGCCGGGGAACCGCATCCGGCTCCAGGTCTACCGGGGCTTCCGGTGCATGGGCAGATTTCAGGGCCGTCAGCCAGTCCGGCCATTTCTGTTTCGCCAGCCACGGGCCATCCTGCCATTCCGGCAGTTCCGGTGCATGCTTCATCGCCTGTTCGACAGCTTTCTGCATGACCTTCGCCGTCAGACCCGCAGTCAGCGGATAGACCGGCTCTGCCCGCATGATTCGGTCTGCGTCCGACGGCAGCCCGATATGATCGGGGTGGGTCATCTGCAGCCGGTCGTAATAGGTCTCCAGCTTGCCTGAAATCAGCCGTTCCTCACCCGGTGGCAACATCCGGACCAGATAATCCTGCTTCGCATGGAAAAAGGTCAGTTCCAGTTCACCCGTATCGTCATGCACAAATATCCGATAAGGCTGTCTCCGGTTTTTTCCGGCAATATGCTCCGACGCAGTGACCCGCAAAGTCACAATACGTCCGGGGATCGCATCAGCCAGTTTCGGGGCATAGCGCCGGTCAACGATGCTGGCGGGCAGTCTCAGGATTAGGTGCACAACTTTAGGGCCGGCGATCTTCTCGATAAGATCAGCCGTGCGCTTTCCAACACCGGCAAGACCGGTGATATCCTTGAACAGGGGAAACAAAATTTCCGGTCGCATAACACTCCAATGCGAATGGGCGGCTGACAACAGGGTAGGGAATGTCTATATCCCCGGAAACCGTTTTCCTCCAGAAGCGCAGATATGGACGATCCAGAAAAACTCCGCCTGAAGAAACTTCTCCACCGCAGCCGCTACCGCGGTACCAGCGAACTCGACAATCTGGTCGGCGATTTCGCCGCGACCTATCTTGACGGGATGAGCGACATTCAGAAAGACCGGTTTGAGGGATTACTGAACGAAAACGACACCGATCTGTACAAGTGGATCACCGGAACCGCGCCTGTACCAGATGATGTTGACCATGATGTCATGCAGATGATGCGGGACTTTCAGAACGGATATACGAAACGGTGAATGCCCTGACACCGAAACCGGAAGACACCGGTCGCTTAACAGTCGGCGGTGCACCTGAAGGCTATGACGCCTGGTTGCTGGCACAGATTGCAGCTGACGGCGGACAGGCGATGTTTGTCCTGCGTGACGACGCCAGAATGGCCCGCACCGCAGATGCGCTTCGTTTCTTTGCACCAGACACCGAAATCATCGAAATTCCGGCATGGGATTGTCTGCCCTATGACCGTTTGTCACCAAAACCGGATGTCGCCGGACGGCGGGTTGCCGGTCTGGTCCGTCTGGCGACGCTTGGCGAGCGACCAGCCATCATTCTCACCACAACGGCATCGGTCCTGCAGCGCGTCCCTCTGCGGAAATCGCTGACCGGGCGTCGGATTGCCCTGGCGGCAGGCTCTGCCATCCGGACAGAGAAGCTGATTTCGTTCCTTGAGACGAATGGCTTTCACCGAACCGACACCGTGATGGAAACCGGCGAATATGCTGCCCGTGGTGGCATTATCGATGTTTTCCCGCCGGGCTCTGACCGCCCGATACGAATCGATTTCTTTGGCGACGATATTGACGATATCCGCCTGTTCGATCCGGAAACCCAGCGCACCGTCGAAAAGATTTCCCGAATCGATATCCACCCGGTCAGCGAAGTCGTTCTGGACGAAGAAAGCGTTGCCCGGTTCCGGACCGGGTATCGTGAACGGTTCGGCGCGGTCGGTGATGAAGACCAGCTTTACCTCTCCGTCTCCGAGGGACGCAGGCATATGGGGATGGAGCACTGGCTGCCACTGTTTCACCCGGCCATGGATACGATTTTCGATTATGCGCCTGATGCCAGCCTGTTTCTGGACAGCCAGATTGATGCATCTGTCGAAGCCCGGCTGGAGCAGATCGCCGACTATTTCCAGGCCCGTGATGAAATGCGCGGCACAAAGATGTTCAAGGATGCGCCGGACTACAAGGCGATGCATCCGGAAGCCCTGTATATCGGCCCGGAAGACTGGGAACGTCTGCTGCAGGCAAAGTCGGCCCGTACCTTCAGCCCGTTTGAAACCGGTGGTTCAGATGCCGGTGGCCGTCCCGGACGTAACTTTGCCGAAGTTCGCAATCAGCCGGGCGGCAATGTCTATGATGCGGCAATCGAGCATTTCAAAGACCTGACAAAACGGGGAATGCGCCCGCTTCTGGCAATTAGCGGTCGTGGCGCCGGGGAACGGCTGGCAACCGTGCTCAAGGAACATGGCGCACCGGAAGCCATCTTTGTCGACAGCTATACCGACATCAGCAACCTGCCGGCCACGACCATCCCGATGGCACTGCTTTATGTCGACCACGGGTTTCTTGCCCCGGATTTCGCTGTCATCTCCGAACAGGACCTGCTGGGAGAGCGTTATGCGCGCCCTGCACGCAAACGCCGGGCAGAACAGTTCATCAATGATGCCGGCACGCTGGGTGAGGGCGACCTTGTTGTCCATGTGGACCATGGTATCGGGCGTTATGAGGGTCTTGAGACCATTTCTGCTGCCGGGGCACCGCATGATTGCCTCCGGCTTGTCTATCAGGGCGGCGACAAGCTTTACGTGCCGGTCGAGAATATCGAGATGCTGTCCCGGTTCGGGTCCGAAGATGGCGCAGCCTTCCTCGACAAGCTGGGTGGTGCCGGATGGCAGGCCCGCAAGGCACGCCTGAAAAAACGCATTCGCGATATGGCTGAACAGCTGATTCGCATTGCTGCGAAACGAAAAATGAAAACAGCACCGGCCTTTGAGGTGACTGACGGTGCCTATGACGAGTTCTGTGCCCGGTTTCCGTTTGAGGAGACCGAGGATCAGGCCGCAGCCATTCATGATGTCACTGGCGATCTGAAAGCCGGACGGCCCATGGACAGGCTGGTTTGTGGTGATGTCGGCTTCGGCAAGACCGAAGTCGCCCTGCGTGCGGCCTTCGTTGCCGCCCTCAGCGGGCATCAGGTCGCCGTTGTCGTACCGACGACGCTGCTGGCCATGCAGCATTACAAGACCTTCGCCGACCGGTTCCGGGACCTTCCCGTGCGGGTGGTGCAACTCTCCCGGCTGACATCATCCGCAGATGCCAAGGCCATTCGTGAAGACATGGAAAGCGGCAAGGTCGATATTGTCGTCGGCACCCATGCGCTGCTCTCAAAAAATACCGCCTTCGCCAATCTCGGTCTGCTGATCGTCGATGAGGAGCAGCATTTCGGTGTCGCCCACAAGGAACGCCTGAAACAGCTGAAAGCCGACGTTCATGTACTGACACTGACCGCAACCCCCATTCCACGTACATTGCAGCTTGCGCTGACCGGCGTGCGGGAACTGAGCGTAATCGCAACACCACCGGTCGACCGTCTGGCTGTCCGGACCTTCATTCTGCCTTATGATCCGGTCATCGTGCGCGAGGCATTGCAGCGCGAACTGCATCGTGGCGGTCAGGTATTTTATGTCTGTCCGCGTATTGGCGATATGGACCGGCTGGTTGGCCGTCTGCGCAAGCTGGTCCCGGATATCCGCCTCGCCATAGCCCATGGCCAGATGTCCGGCAAGGAGCTGGAAGATGTCATGCATGCCTTTGCAGACGGCAAGTTCGATGTACTGGTCGCCACCAACATCATCGAAAGCGGACTCGATCTGCCGAACGTCAACACGATGGTCATTCATCGTGCCGACATGCTGGGCCTGGCACAGCTCTATCAGCTGCGCGGCCGGGTAGGGCGCTCGAAGCTGCGTGCCTATGCCTATCTGACGGTGCCGAACGACCACAAGATCACACCGACCGCAGAACGCCGCCTGCAGGTCATGCAGACCCTCGACAGTCTCGGTGCAGGCTTCAGCCTCGCCAGCCATGATCTCGATATTCGTGGTGCCGGGAACCTGCTTGGCGAAGAACAGTCCGGCCATATCAAGGAGGTCGGGATCGAACTCTATCAGCAGATGCTGGAAGAAGCCGTTGCTGCCATCAAGGATGGTGACCCGGATGACGAGACGGACAGCCGGGAATGGTCACCGACAATCAATATCAGCACACCCATTCTGATTCCGGAAAATTATGTGCAGGATCTGGGCCTGCGCCTCAGTCTCTATCGTCGTATGGCGAGCCTGTCAGACGAGATGGAATCGGAAAACTTTGCGGCAGAACTGATCGACCGCTTTGGAAAACTGCCGGATGAAGTAGAAAACCTGCTGAAGGTGCTCTCCATTAAACGGACCTGCAAACAGGCGAATATCGAGAAGATCGACGCCGGTCCGAAAGGGGCTGTCATCACTTTCCGGAACAACCAGTTCGACAATCCCGGCGGGCTGGTGGCCTTCATCGCGAAAGAAACCGGCGCCGCCAAGGTCCGTCCGGATCACAAGCTGGTCATTCGCCGCGCCTGGGATCGCCAGCAGGACCGGATTACCGGTGTCAGCCGTCTTGTCCGTGATCTGGCCGTCATCGCCGACGGCTAGGCACTGCCGCTTTGCGCTGAGATGGCTCCCTCCGCCGCTGTCTGAAACATCCGGCGCAGAACTTCCGGCTCCTGCGCACCGGCGATAGCGTATTTCTCATCCAGGATAAAACAGGGAACCCCTGTCACGCCAAGACGGTGCGCTTCAGCATTTTCGCGATAAATTTCGGCCCGGTCTTCATCAGTAGCCAGGTAGGCTGACAACATTTCCCGATCAAGGCCGGCGGCAACACCAATTTCCGTAAGCACGGCCAGGTCACCAATATCCTGCCCCTCCAGAAAATATGCCTCGAACAACCGTTCCATCATCGCTTCACAGGCATCCTGCGTCGCATTTTTCTCTGCGAAACGGATCAGGCGATGAGAATCAATCGAATTTGGTGTGCGCTGAATTTTATCGAAGGCGAAATCGATACCATTTCCAAGACCGGCGCGCCGGATACTGTCATAGACCCGTTCGGCACGGTGCTCACCGCCAAACTTGGTCGACAGATAGGTTTGCCGGTCCATCCCGCCATCAGGCATATCCGGATTCAACAGGAAGGGGCGCCAGTGAATCTCAACGGTTTCACCCGTGATACCTTCCATCGCTTCTTCGAGACGACGCTTTCCAATGAAGCACCAGGGGCAGATCGTATCGACAACAATGTCCAGTCTCATGGGAATATCCTGATTTAGTTACGGCTCAACATGGCCTTGACTTAAAGACCACCAGTCAGGGCGCAGCCCGTTCCATCATGGCATCTGCGCTGTCCGAATCCTCCATATGGGCAATACCAGCGATCAGGTCCACCGCAACCGGGCGATAAACATCATAAACCGCCAGATCCGTATTCACGAGAATGCCCAGAACCCGGTCACGAACGATCTCCGCCTCATGCCTCGGCGTATTCGGCAATACAATCGTGAAGCTGTCATCCAGATCCCGCGAAACCAGATCTTCGGTTCGCAGCAACTGGGTGATCCATTGCGCAACCTGCTGTGTCATATGATACAGCGAGGGCAGGCTGAATTCTGCGGCCATTTCCGGATAATTCGCGATTTTCACACGGATGATCGAAATCGGATGCCGCATCGCCCGTGCCGTACCGACTGCCGCCAGCAGGTGGCTGGACAGAAAGGCGGGGCTGTAGGTCCAGGTCAGCGGGTCAACGGTTTCGTCATGCATTGTCTGGCGAAGCGACCGGTTGAGTTTCTGGCCGAGAGCAAAATGCCTGGCGCGCTTTGAGGACAGAAAGCGCCAGACTTCCATATCCCCGTATTTGAAAACCACCTGTGTCACACCTGCGCGATACAGAGCCATATCAAATTGCTTCTCGCCATTCGTGGCAGCAACGATCGGCAGGTGAAACAGTCTCGGATTATTGCGGATCCGGGAACAAAAGCCCGGCCAGTCCTGGGTCTCATCCGTCGCATCAAACAGCAAAGCATCGTAAGCGTCAGAGACCAGTTCCTGTTCCGCCGCCGCCAGATCACTGACCCGGTGCGTCAGACCGCCTTCAGTCAGATCCCCTCCAAAGCTCTCGGCTTCACTGGTCTCCAGCAATAACAGCTTCGGTTCCGCTTCGGAAACAGCCGGTGTGACAACCGTTTCGGGCTCCAGCCCAAATCGCCGGGCGAGGCTGAACCGTCGCCACATTTCCTCGTAGAGCATCGACATCCGGATCAGCGGGCGTGTCCGCGCCAGCAACATGACTTCTTCTTCGTCGCCAAAGAAAACCTCATCTGCTCCCGCGCTTGTCGCGCTGCTATAGGCATCGGCGTCTGCCGGATCGCAGAGCCAGGCGACAGGTGTCGGGGCAATTCCATCGCCATTATTCAGCAGCCGGGTAAAGCTGTCCCTGCTGCCCTGACGCAGATATTCAGCAACGATAACCAGATCCGGACGGTTCTCGGCAACAACACCAAGACCAGCCCGTTCGGACGTCACGAAAAACACACCGTCACGTTCCCCGGCAATCGCAATCGCCAGTCGCTCCATGTCAGCACTGCGTTCACCAACGCAAAGGATGTTTGCACGTCTTCCCATAGCTACCATCATGCGCATGTTGCGCGATTAAATCCATGCATCAATAGTCACACCGACAACCTGTCAGGGGCCGGCATTCACAAGCAGAAAGAATATCATATGACATCAAAAACCGTATTCATTGCAGATGATGATCCCGATATCCGGTCGTTGCTGGAAATTGCGCTATCTGATATCGGCGGTCATGAAGTCATCTTTGCCGAAACCGGAATGCAGGCTCTGTCGATGACGGCAGAGCTGGGGCGTGCTGATATCGCTCTTCTGGATATGTATCTGCCGGACATGCAGGGCCCTGAACTGCTGACCCGCATACGGGCGATTGCACCGGCAAAACTGAAGATCGTTTTCCTGACCGGTGCCACGGCCCCGGTCCGGGAAGAGCTTGCGCAACTGAAGCCGGACGGCATCATCACCAAACCGTTCGACCCGCTCACGCTCGCCGAAGAAATCAAACAATATCTTTCCAGTTAGATGTCTATTTATCTGTTATATATAGGAAAAATAAATGTTCTTGTTTTGTTCTTTACACGGAATTTCTGATACGCTATAACCTCCCGACACCAACGAGGGAGAGTTGAAATGCAAATGATCAATCGTTCTGAAATGCTGTTGAGCGCCATTTCCGTCGCTGCCGGTTTCACCCTGATGATGACCGTTTTTGCCTATGGCTGGCTGATGGCTTTCAAGGTTATGGCTGCCTGATCAGGGGGTAACGCTTCTGCGGCAGTTTACCGCCCGGAGAACAGCAGGCTGATAAGCTGATCAGCGGCCACACCGGCGGGCAGGGTGCCGTCTTTGACTAGTGGCTCAATTCCGGCGATCTGGCTGGAGACTTCTTCATTATTCCGGAACCGTTCCATCAACCGGTCTTCGATCACGTCCCACATCCAGCGCAGGTTCTGTTGCTCGCGGCGTGCAGGAAGGGCGCCGTTTTCAGTCATCACCGTCTGATGTTCGATGATCCGTCCCCAGAGATCCTCTACACCTGTATTTGCCAGCGCGCTGCAGGTGATGACGGGCGGACGCCAGTCCGCGTTCTGGGGTGTCATGATGTTCAGAGCGCTGCGGTAGTCACTGGCGGCGCGGCGGGCGCGGCGTTCATTGTCACCATCAGCCTTGTTGATGGCGATCATGTCGGCGACTTCCAGCACGCCCTTCTTGATGCCCTGTAACTCGTCACCCGCACCGGCGATCATCAGCACCAGAAAGAAATCGACCATATCGGAGACCGCGATTTCTGACTGGCCGACCCCCACGGTCTCAACCAGCACAATATCAAACCCGGCGGCTTCACAAAGCAGCATGGTCTCCCGCGTCCGGCGGGTTACCCCGCCCAGCGTCCCGGCAGAAGGTGAGGGGCGGATAAAGGCATTCGGGTCAACCGACAGCCGGGCCATCCGGGTCTTGTCGCCCAGAATGCTCCCCCCGGTCCGGGAACTGGTCGGGTCCACCGCCAGCACCGCCACCTTGTGTCCGGCACTGGTCAGATTGCTGCCCAGCGTATCGATGAAGGTGCTTTTCCCGACACCCGGCACACCGGTTATTCCGACACGATGTGCCTTCCCGGCCGCAGCAGAGACGCCCTTCAGCAGGGCAGATGCCTGTTCCCGGTGTTCTGCACTGCGACTTTCAACCAGCGTGATGGCACGGGCAAGAATCACCCGGTCGCCAGTCAGCACACCGTCGATATAGTCACCGGTCGAGAGTTTTCGCCGCCGGGGGCGGACAGGGCGTGTCGACAAAGTCACTGACAATCCTGCCGGTCAGGCAACCTGTGGCTCATCATCGGCCGCGCTGCTGATGGCTTTCAGCAACTCAACCGCAGCCTCGGCAATGTTTGTCCCCGGCGGGAAGATTGCCAGCGCACCCGCCTCATAAAGCTCATCATAATCCTGCGGCGGGATGACACCGCCAACCACAATGGCAATATCCTCGCGCCCCAGCGCATCCAGCGCCTGCCGCAATTCCGGCACCAGCGTCAGGTGACCGGCAGCCAGAGAACTGGCCCCGACAATATGAACATCATTTTCCACGGCCTGGCGGGCGGCTTCTTCCGGGGTCTGGAACAGGGGACCGATATCGACATCAAAGCCAAGATCGGCAAACCCAGTGGCGATCACCTTCTGCCCGCGGTCATGACCATCCTGCCCCATTTTGGCCAGCAGGATACGGGGGCGACGACCTTCTTCAGCAGCGAAGGCATCGATATAGCTTCGGGCATCCTGTGCCGCGGTTGAGTCCCGTCCCATCTCCGCTCCATAAACTCCTGTGATCGACCGGATTTCAGCGACATGGCGACCATAAACGACTTCCATCGCCGTGGTGATTTCACCAACCGTTGCCCGGTTACGGGCCGCATCAACGGCCAGTGCCAGCAGATTGCCACTGCCCGTCTTTGCCGCTTCTGTCAGCGCTGCCAATGAGGCGTCACAGGCAGACTGATCACGTTCTGCCCGCAACTGTTCTAGCTGGGCTATCTGCCGCCGACGGACCGAGGAATTATCGACCTTGAGAACCTGTACATTGTCCTTCTGGCCGGATTTATAGCGATTAACACCCACAACGGTTTGCCGACCGGAATCAATCCGCGCCTGTGTGCGGGCAGCCGCTTCCTCGATCCGCATCTTCGGAATACCGGCTTCGATGGCCTTTGCCATGCCACCCTGTTCCTCGACTTCCTGAATATGCGCCCAGGCGCGCTGTGCAAGATCGTGGGTCAGGCGTTCAACATAGTAACTGCCGCCCCATGGGTCGATCAGCCGGCAGGAACCGCTTTCCTGCTGGATGAACAGCTGGGTATTACGGGCAATCCGGGCGCTGAAGTCAGTTGGCAGGGCCAGCGCTTCATCCAGTGCATTGGTATGCAGCGACTGGGTATGACCATGCACGGCGGCAAACGCCTCAACACAGGTTCGCGTCACATTGTTGAAGACATCCTGCGCCGTCAGGCTCCAGCCCGAGGTCTGGCAATGGGTCCTGAGCGACAGCGACCGCTGGTTCTGCGGATCGAACTGCTTCATCAGACGTGCCCAGAGCAGGCGGGCCGCCCGCATTTTCGCCACCTCCATGAAATAATTCATGCCAATCGCCCAGAAGAACGACAGGCGCGGTGCAAACGCATCGACACTCAGCCCCGCCGCCATCCCGGCGCGGACATATTCAACACCATCAGCCAGCGTATAGGCGAGTTCCAGATCGGCCGTCGCCCCGGCTTCCTGCATGTGATAGCCGGAGATCGAAATCGAATTGAATTTCGGCATCCGCTCGGCGGTATAGGAGAAGATGTCGGAAATGATCCGCATCGAGGATTCCGGCGGATAGATGTAGGTATTGCGAACCATGAACTCTTTCAGAATGTCATTCTGAATGGTTCCTGAAAGCTGTTCCGGGGCAACGCCCTGTTCTTCACCCGCAACAATGAACAGCGCCATGATCGGTAATACGGCGCCGTTCATGGTCATC
This sequence comes from Alphaproteobacteria bacterium HT1-32, assembly GCA_009649675.1. Classification (NCBI taxonomy): domain Bacteria; kingdom Pseudomonadati; phylum Pseudomonadota; class Alphaproteobacteria; species Alphaproteobacteria bacterium HT1-32. The sequence goes on from WJPL01000003.1 coordinate 319,590, forward strand.
GAAACACTCATCTTGTCGAGCGGGATGCCATCGAACAGGGTCCGCATATCCATAATCGAATCGATGGCCACACCGGCCATGCCGACATCACCGGCAACCCGCTGATGATCTGAGTCATAACCGCGATGGGTCGCCAGATCAAAAGCGACAGAGAGACCTTTCTGACCCGCTGCCAGGTTTCGCCGGTAGAATGCGTTGCTTTCCTGCGCAGTCGAGAAACCGGCATACTGGCGGATGGTCCAGGGCTTGGTGACATACATGGTCGGGTAGGGGCCACGCAGATAGGGCGCGATCCCCGGATATCCGCCGGTAAAGTCCAGACCGGCCACATCGTCCGGTGCATAGGCTGTTTTCACATCAATGCCTTCCGGCGTCTCCCAGGGGGCAGCCTCGTAACGCGGGCTGGCAACCGGTGCGCCGTCAGCTGACAGGGGAAGGGTCGAGAAGTCTGGTAATCCGCTCATGCCTGGCCTCCTTCAAGCCGGTCATAGATACCGCTCAGAAAACCGGCGGCATCCGAGCCCGCATAGATATATCCGTCAATTCCGGCGGCTGCATAGTCTGCCTCCGCCGCACCCGGCCGTCCGGCAAGCCAGATCCGGGCAGCACCGGCCGCTTTCAGTGCAGCCGCAAGCGCCGCAGCACGGGCAGCATAAATATCATCACCGGAACAGAGTACCACTTCCCGGCAGCCACTTGCTTCAAAAGCAGAGACAATATCTGTATCAGCAGCATCTGAGGGGCCGTCGGTGATTGTCACGCCGCCTGCTGCTGCCAGATTACGGGCAAACATGGCCCGGGCTGAGAAATCCGCCAGCGATCCGATGAACGCACCAAAAAGAGCAGGGCGACGGCCGTTAAGTTCAAGATACTCATCCGACAGGTCCCGCAAAGCCTCATAGGCCGCAGAAGGGCGGAAATCAGCCAGAACCTGTGACAGTTTCTCACCCGGCAGGGGCAGGGTCCGCGATATCTGCTGAACGGTGGCACCACCCTCCAGCGCCCCTGCAACAGCAGCATAGGTCGTCGTCTCCAGACCCGATACATCCTCAGACCCTTCAGGTTCCGGAACCCGGACGATATTTGCTTCCGCGGTTTCCTCATCAAGATGGGGGAATTCGCTGACACCGGTGACCGGCAGCTTCCGGTGGGCTGCATCCCGGCGTTTTCTCTCAACAACTCCGGCAACCTCAGTCTGAAACCAGCCATCCTGCAGGGTGCTGACCATACCGCCACCGGCCTCGATCTTCTGGAACATCGCCCAGGCACGGTCAGCCAGGTGGTCAGTCAGATGCTCGATAGCGTAAGATCCTGCCGCCGGATCACAAACCGCACCGAGATGGCTTTCCTCATTCAGGATGACCTGAATATTGCGCGCCATCGCGGCTGATAATTGTGACCCTTCTCCCTCAACCGCCCAGGCATAAGGCAGGACCGTGATTGAGAAAGCGCCGCCGATGGCACCAGCCATACCCGCCGCAGTGCCCCGCAGCATGTTCACCCAAGGGTCACGGCTGGTGTACATCCCGGAGGCAGAAATCGCTTCAATAATTGCAGGGCTGTCAACGGCACCGCTGGCCTGCAGAATGCGCTGCCACATGCGCAAACCCGCCCGCAACTTCGCGATGGAGATAAACAGATCAGAAGAGGTGCTCAGCCTCAGGCGGACCATATCCGCAGCGGCCTGAACCGACAGCCCCGCATCAATTCCTGCACGCAGATAATGAACGGCAGTCGCAAGCGCTGCCGCGAGTTCCTGTACTTCTGTCGCACCAACCTTTTCATAGACCGCCCCATCAGAAACAAGATTAACAAAATCAATATTCTGAACGGATTCCCTGAAGTCAGAAATAAAGGAAGAAAGATCAAAAGAAAGAGTGCCAGTGAACGCCATCCGCCCAACCGGATCAGCCCTGAAGGCCTGTATCCGTCGTTCCTGACGACCGGCTTCTGCATCCAGCAACACCAGTTGTGCCAGAGCCATATCCCCGGCCTCAATGCAGACATCCGTATCCATGTCCAGTCGCTGCGCCTGTTCCGGGTTGGACAACACGACACCATCGCCTTTGCCAGGTTCTGATTCGAGACGAACCAGACAGGACGTCGCACCACAACGCCGGTGTTCGGCTATCTGAGCGGAAGCTTCTGCACCATCCGGATGGGTAACCAGCGTCCTGATATCCCACGGTCCCTGCCGGGCAGGCACAGCTTCACTGTCGGCGGGGCGTGTCGTGTAGAGTGGCTCGATCCGGACATCGTCATAGGTGCGAGAGACGAGGGTTTTATCGAAATCGCGGCCCTTGAGCGCACTTTCCACGAGTTTCAGCCACTCCGCCTCATCAGGCAGTACAAAACCTTCTGAAAGATCAAGTTCGGACAGGTCTTCAACATTCGCCAAGGGTCGCGCTCCTACAGAACAGTGTTTTCAGGCGGTGCACAGGCTACCGGCCAGCAGATTTTGCGCAAGTATAGCCGAACCAGACGGCCTGTCCCATGCTAACAACCTGAAAACAGTTCCTTATCTCTTCGTGCTGATGGCCCGGAGAGAGGGAGCAAGAAGGCTGAGCGCAAAGATTACAGCCGCAGCAACCACAATTGTCGGTCCCGCCGGTGTATCAAAACGGACAGCCGTGAACAGGCCAAGCGGCACTGTCGCAGAGCCGACCAGCGCCGCCAGCACCGCCATCTGCTCCGGTGTCCGGGCAAAGGATCTGGCTGCCGCAGCCGGGATGATCAGCATTGATGTGATCAGCAGGATACCGACAACCTTCATGGCGATGGCAATGACAACCGCAATCATCAGGACAAGCGAAGCTTCAACAATTGTCGTCCGGACACCTTCAGCTTCTGCCAGTTCCGCGTTGACGGTCGCCGCCAGCAACGGGCGCCACAGCCAGACCAGCAAGGCCAAAACCACAAACCCGCCACCGTAAATCAGGGCGATATCGTCTGTTCCAACGGCCAGAATATCCCCGAACAGATAACTCAGCAGGTCAACCCGTACAGAAACGGCAACGGCAACAACCACAAGGCCGATAGAAAGCGATGCATGAGACAGGATGCCCAGCAGCGTGTCATTTGGAATGGCCCGCACGCGGCGCATCAGAATCAGACAGGCCGCAATGCACACGGCCACGGCCAGAACACCGAACGACACATTTACCCCCAGCAACAGGCCCAGCGCCACGCCAAGCAACCCGCTGTGCGAGACCGTATCGCCGAAATAGGCCATGCGTCGCCAGACAATGAAACACCCAAGCGGACCTGCGACCAGCGCAACACCGATACCGCCAGCCATGGCGCGGAAAAGAAAATCGTCAAACATCAGTGCTGATGATCCTCTGCGCAGGTTTCCGGCATGCCGTCGGCGATCTGCCCATCAAGATGATGATGGTGATCATGGCGGTGGGTGTAGACGGCAAACGCATCCGCTGCTCTCGGCCCAAAAAGCCGGGTATATTCCGGGTTGGCACCGACATCTCCGGGCACGCCCGAGCAGCAGACATGACCGTTCAGACAGACCACACGGTCTGTCGATGACATGACAATATGCAAATCGTGGGAAACCATCAGCACGCTGCATTGCCGGTTGTTCCGAATCTGTGAAATCAGGTCGTAAAGTGCGATTTCTCCGGCAAAGTCGACCCCCTGAACAGGCTCATCCAGCACCAGCAGGTCAGGCTGTCCGGCAAGTGCGCGAGCCAGAAGAACCCGCCGGAATTCGCCGCCACTCAGGGTCTGGACGGCGGCATTGATCAGATGTTCAACGCCGGTTTCCGCCAGAGCCGAACGGATTGTCGGCTCGTCATGGATCTGCGTCAGTGACATCAGCCGCCCGACAGAAAGCGGCATCGTCCAGTCCACACTGAAATGCTGCGGCACATACCCGACCTTCAGGCCATCACGTCGTGATATCACGCCCTGATCAGGCTTCAGCAGCCCCAGAATGCAGCGTACCAGCGAAGTCTTGCCGCCACCGTTCGGACCAATCAGCGTGACGATTTCATTATCGACGATGTCCAGCGCCACAGATTGCAGGATATCCCTGCCGCCAAGCGTCAGACTGACATCCCTGAGATGGACAAGGTGAGAAGGGTTCAAAACAGCAGGCCTCAGATGAATTTCGGTAGCAGAACGCCAGGAAACCAGCCTGCGCGAACCTGCGATACACCGTTATATTATAACAACACCAGATTCAGCCATTCATTTCTGCGACTGCCCCGGCCGCCTGACATTCGGCACAGAGTCCGATCAGTTCCACACGCGTGCGGCTGACCGTAAATCCCAGTGCTCCCGTTCGCTTGCGCATATCTTCCTCAATGGCGTCCAGAGGCAGCTCACTGACAGCCGCGCAGCTTTCACAGATTGCAAACCCCACATCATCTTCATGCCCGTGCTGATCACAGGCCACAAAGGCATTCAGGCTCTCAATCCGGTGTACCTGTCCATCAGCACATAGCCGGTCAAGCGCCCGGTAAACCTGCGGCGGGGCAGACAGGCCGTCATCTTGCAGTTCACCAAGAATCTGATAAGCCCCGAGAGCGCGGCCCGACGCCCGCAAAATACGCAGGACGGCCATCTGATTTGGGGTAAGTTTTCCGGGTGCTGAACGTGCCATGGCGAAACAGTACACCGCTTCGGCGACCGGTGAAATGATGATCCGCCAGCAAAATGCCTGCAGCAACATTTCGCATACAATGAAATCGCGGTTTCACCAGTCGGTACAGCATGGTAGTTTGAGGCAATGGGAATAACGACAAGTTGGACATTATGACACGGCAGCAAACGCTCTTCGACAAGATCTGGGAAAGCCACACTATTCTGGAACAACCGGATGGCGATACATTGCTGTATGTCGACCGGTTGCTGACACAGGAAAACTCCTTCCATGCCTTCGACAATCTGCGACGCGACGGTCACAAGGTTCGCAATCCCGGACAGGTCTTCAATTTTTCCGACCATTATGTCGCAACACGGCAGGATGGCGCGAAGCCGGACCCGGCCATCGCCAAGATGGTCGAAATCATCCGCGCGGACGCGGAACAATATGGCACAAGACTGTTCGGCCCGGATGATCCGGACCGGGGCATCCTGCATGTTGTCGGCCCGGAACAGGGCATCACCCAGCCCGGCCTGATTATCGCCGGAGCAGACAGTCACACATCAACCCATGGCGCACTGGGTGCTTTCGGCTTCGGCGTCGGCTCCTCGGAAACCGCTCATATCATGGCAACCCAGTCAATCTGGCGGAAGCGGCCGAAGACCATGCGAATCACCATTGATGGAAAACTTGGCTATGGCGTATCCGCCAAAGACATCATTCTCGCCATCATCGGGAAAATCGGCGCCGGCGGGGCTGTCGGGCATGTCATCGAATATGCCGGATCAACCATTGCCGATATGACGGTCGAACAGCGTATGACCGTCTGCAACATGTCGATTGAAGCCGGCGCCCGCGCCGGACTGGTGTCACCGGATGCCAAAACCATCGATTATGTCAAAGGTCGCCCTTATGCACCTTCGGCAGAAAGCCTGGACAAGGCCGTTGCCTTCTGGCTGGCACTGGCCACAGATGACGGTGCCACATTTGACCGGGACATAACACTGGACGCCGCTTCGGTGGTGCCCATGGCAAGCTGGGGAAATTCTCCGGAAGACGTCTCTCCGATTGACGGAACCGTCCCTGATCCGGCCTCAGAAACCAGTGATTTTCGCCGCAAGAAAATGGAACGCGCGCTCGATTATATGGGTCTGAAGGCTGGCATGAAGCTGACAGATATTCCCATTGATCAGGTTTTTATCGGGTCCTGCACCAATGGCCGGATCGAAGACCTGCGTGCCGCCGCCGATGTCGTGAGGGGACGCACGATCAAGATTCCGGGAATGGTTGTTCCCGGTTCCCGCAACGTAAAACGCCAGGCAGAGGCGGAAGGACTGGATCAGGTTTTCATTCAGGCCGGTCTGGAATGGCATGATGCAGGCTGTTCCATGTGCGTCGCCATCAACGGCGACAATGTCGCCAAGGGCAAACGCTGTGCCTCGACATCCAATCGCAATTTTGAAGGACGTCAGGGCAGGGGCTCGCGCACCCATCTGGTCAGTCCGATGATGGCTGCTGCTGCCGCAATCACAGGACATCTGACAGATGTCCGGGAACTGGGAGAGGAGGGCCGGTCATGAAGCCTGTTACCAAAGTCAGCGAACGTGCCGTTGCCATTGACCAGATCAATGTGAACACCGATCAGATTTTCCCTGCCCGGTTTCTTAAAAACCCGAGATCCGTCGGTTATGAACAATTCCTGTTTCATGATCTCAGATATGATGAATCCGGCGCAAAACGGGAACAGTTCCCCCTCAATAAGGAGGCCTACAGCGATGCTGCGATCATCGTCAGCGACCAGAATTTTGGCTGTGGCTCATCGCGGGAAGGTGCCGTTTATGCGCTCGTTGACGCCGGTTTCCGTTGCCTGATCGCACCGAGTTTCGGTGATATTTTTGCTGCGAACTGCGTCAAGAACGGCCTGCTGACCGTCGTTCTGCCGGCCGATGTCTGCGCTGAACTGAGACAGCAGATCACCGACAGCAATGGGGCACCGATCAGTGTCGACCTTCCGGCGCAGACCGTGGAAGCACCATCCGGTGAAAAGCACCATTTTGATATCGATCCGTTTGCCAAGGAATGCCTCACCAAGGGCCTCGATGAAATTGGCCTCACCCTGACTCACGCCGACAAGATTGATGGGTTTGAGGAAAACTGGCGCGCAAAAACCCCCTGGCTGGAGGCCAATGTCTGATGAGCAAGCAACTTGCAGGACTCGTGCTCCGGGAAATCAAACTTCCCCTGCATACCCCCTATAAACTTTCCTATCGTAACTACACCGAATTCGAGCCGATCATTGTTGAAGCCATTGGAGAAGATGGTGTTATCGGCTGGGGTGAAGGACATATTTCCCCTGGTTCCAGCAGCGAGACCCGGGAAGGGGGCTGGGCCTTTGTCAAAGAACTCTCAGCCAAAATTACTGGTATGAGTCTGGCGGATGCCAAAGCAGAAGTCACCCGCCGCATGGCCGAGAGCAAGGTTGCCGCAACCTCTATCATTACCGCCATCGAGATGTTGCAGAACCACAGCATCCTGACGGTTGATGCCGACACCCGGCTTCCCCTGCTGACCCCGTTCAATGCAAATGACGATGAAGGTATTGCACGGGAAGTCGAACAGCGGCTCGCATCCGGCTTCCGGACTTTCAAGATCAAGGTCGGGCAGGATGTCGAAGACGATATCAGGCGATTTGGCGTCATCCAGAAATATACAGCCGGACGCGCAACCCTGCGCGTGGATGCCAATCGCGCCTATTCACGCGAAGACGGGATCAAATTCTCCTCATCAATCAACCCGGAAGGGGTGGAACTGTTTGAGCAGCCCTGTGATTCGGATGACTGGGATGCCAATGCCGCTGTTGCAGCCGCCTCGAATGTTCCGCTCATGCTTGATGAGCCGATCTGTGCACTGCCGGACATTGAACGGGCGGCAACCATCAAGGGCGTCGGTTTCTGCAAACTCAAGCTGAAGCGGTTTGGCGGTCTCGACCTGCTTCGCGAATCACTTGATGCTGTCCGGGAACATGGCATGGAGCCGGTGCTGGGCGATGGCCTGTCGAGCGAAATCTGCTGCTGGATGGAAGCCTGCGTTGCCCGTCACACCATTCGTAATGCCGGAGAATTCAACGGCTTCCTGAAGCCTTCGGACCGGCTGTTCGCCAACCCGCTCCGGTTCGAGGATGGCGATATTGTGATGCCGGCCGGCTACTGGCCAAAGATTGACCGGGACAAGCTGAAAGAAGTTGAAGAACGGCAGGAGCGTTACGGAGAAACCTCCCCGGATTAATCCATCCCTGCTGTGTAGAATCGTAAGACCATGGTAAGTTCCAGAAGGTAGGCTAAAGAAAACCAAAAACACTCACGCCGAAAGCAGAGACATATGGCTGAAACAATTGACCGCGCAATCCTGATCCTGGACGCTTTTCTTGAAGGTCCGGCAGCGCTGACCCTCACAGCCATCGCAGAACGTACCGGTTTGCATAAAACCACGGCGCTCCGCCTCTGCACCTCGCTGGAAAGTCACGGGATGCTGGTGCGGGGAGGCGACCTGACGTTCAGACTTGGGCCGAAGGCCTGGCTTCTCGGGCAGGCATTCTCGCGAACCTCGCCGCTGGAAAATACGATCCGACCATTACTTCGTGAAATTGTCGACCGGGTTCAGGAAAGTGCCTCCTTCTATGTCCGGCATGGCGACCGGCGAACCTGCCTGTTTCGGATAAACTCCCCGCTGACAGTCCGTCACCACCTGAACGAAGGGGCCAGCTTTGCCGTCGGCAGTGGTGTGACCGGTCGCGTCATGCTGGCTTTCTCAGGTGATGAGGGTGAAGAGTTCGACCGGATCCGTGCTGACGGTTATCTCGTCGACGAAGGCCGGGAACCCTATACCACATCAGTCTCCGTGCCTGTGCTGGTCGCTAATGAACATATGATCGGCACACTGGTGGTGTCCGGTGTCACCACCCGTTTCAGCGATGAATCACGACAGATCGCGCTCCGGATGGTTCAGGAAGCAGCAAAGAAGATCAGCCGTGTGGCCGAAGGAACAACCGACGTCGGCTTCCACAGCGAAAGCGCTTCTGTCGAAATTCGCGAACCGGTCCCGCAAACCACTTGACGATTTCATACAATGAAACTACTGTTTCACTCAATGAGATTGCGTCTCTTTGAATAAACAGTGGAGAATGAAATGTCCGGACTAGCAGCAGCCGTTAAAAGCCAGGTTGAAATTGTACCTTTCGATGGGCCGCTCGGCGCCGAAGTGCGCGGGGTCGATCTGGCGCAGGGTATTACCGCAGATGACTTCGCAATCATTGAGCAGGCATGGAACGACCATCTTGTTCTGATCCTGCGAAATCAGAAAATCAGCGACGAAGACCTGATGGCTTTCAGTGAATTCTGGGGCGAGCTTGATCCGCCGGCACCGAATCCCTACGGCAAGCAGATGCATCCGAAATATGCGGTCATCAATGTCATCTCGAACATCGTACAGGATGGCCAGCCACAGGGCATTCTCGGAGCAGGCGAGGCGGTCTGGCATGCTGACCTGACTTATATCGATACACCCCCGAAGGCTGCTATCCTGCATTCCCTCGAAATTCCGGATGATGGCGGCAATACCTATTTTGCCAACATGTATGCCGCCTATGAAGCCCTGTCAGACGATATGAAGAAGCGGATCGAAGGCGTGAAGGCCGTCCATGACTGCTCCCATAACAGCGCCGGCCAACTGCGTCGCGGCTATGAGGAAATCACGGATGTCCGGAAAACTCCGGGCGCCCATCATCCGCTGGTCCGGACCAATCCGCGTGACGGGCGCAAATGCCTGTTCCTCGGTCGTCGCCCTTACTCCTATCTTGCCGGCTTTGAGGTTGAGGAAAGCGAAAAGCTGCTCGATCAGCTCTGGGCACATGCTTCCCGACCGGAATTTGCCTGGGGACATGAATGGGCACTGGATGACGTGCTGATCTGGAACAATCTCTCCGTTCTGCATCGCCGCGATCCCTTCGATCCGGACAGCCGGCGCCGTATGCACCGGACCCAGATCAAGGGCAACGAAGTCATCAGCTGACCAGCCCGGGCGGGCCGTCCTGCGGTTCGCCGGCAGATCCAGAACAGGGAACGCCGCGTGATCATCGATCGCGCGGCGTTTCGCATTCTGGGTATCAACACGGATGTCTGATTGCAAAAAGAAAGCCCGGTGCCTGATTGCTCAGGGACCGGGCTTGAAAAACTGGCCAGATAAAGCCAGTGCAGGGGAAGTCAGCGGCCCTTGAACTGAGCCGGGCGTTTTTCCATGAAGGCGCGGCGGCCTTCGATATAGTCTTCAGATGCAAAACAGACGTCGACCATTTCCTGACATTTGTCCATGTCACGGTCTTCACTGTCTTTACGGGTTTCACCGATAATGAACTTCATTGCAGCAACAGTGAGCGGCGCATTGCCGGCAACCGTCGCGGCATAATCCATCACGGTCTTTTCCAGATCAGCTTCGTCAACGATCTGCTGTACCAGACCGATCCGCAGAGCCTCATCCGCATCCATGCGGCGGGCCGAGAACACGATGTCCTTGGCCTGTCCCAGGCCGACCGTATCAACCAGACGGTTGAGACCACCATAGGGATAGCCAAGGCCGAGTTTCGCAGCAGGCAGTCCGAATTTTGACTTCGAGGAACAGAACCGGAGGTCACAACTGACAGCCAGCGCCAGTCCGCCACCAAGGCAGAAGCCATTGACCATGGCAATAGTCGGCTTCGGCAGGGCTGCAATCTTGTCATAGACGACCTTGATCCGCGCATTGTAGTGCGCAACGGCTTCCTGCGATCCGCGTTCTTTCTCGAATTTCGAGATATCAGCACCGGAGACAAAAGCCTTGCCGCCAGCGCCGGACATGACGATCACCCGGATATCATCGTCAGCAACAAAATCCTCAAGAATATCTACCGCAGCATCCCACATATCCAGAGAGACCGCATTATAGCGCTCCGGATTGTTGAAGATCATATGTCCGACAAAACCATGTTTTTCCGCCAGCATCTTGGGTGCTGAGATTTCATCCGTACTCATACAGAAAACTCCTCGATCAAACGACGTTGCGGGATCGCAGGTCAGCAATTTCATCTGCTGACAGGCCAAGCGATTCCAGAATTTCATCACTATGCTCGCCTCTCTCCGGCGGGCTGACCTTCAGCTCGCTCGGCGTCCGGCTCATATGAATTGGCTGTGCAATAAGCTGTGTCTTGCCAAAAGCCGTTGTCTCAATATCCGTGGCAATGCCCAGATGCTTCACCTGCTCATCCGCAAACATGTCACCAACATTGTAAATATGACCGCTTGGCACACCGGCCTTGGCGAACAGGTCAATCCATTCCTTGCTGGTTTTAGTCGGTGTCAGTTCCTCGATCATGCCGTTCAGCAGATCGCGATGGGCAAGGCGGTCTGCGTTATCGAGGAAACGCGGGTCTTCTTTCCATTCAGGCTTGCCAACCGCGTCACAAAGCCGGGCCCAGATCGTATTACCGGCAGCTGCGATATTGATATGGCCGTCTTTCGTCTTGAAAACGCCCGTCGGGATACTTGTCGGGTGGTTGTTTCCTGCCTGTTCGGGGATTTCATCATGAACCAGATAGCGGGCAGCCTGAAAATCGAGCATGAAAATCTGCGCCTGGAGGAGGGAGCTTTGTACCCACTGCCCCTTGCCGGATTTCTGGCGCTCCATCAGCGCGACAAAAATACCGAGTGCTGCAAACAGGCCGGAGGTCAGATCCGCAATCGGAATGCCCACGCGCATCGGGCCACGCCCCGGTTCGCCGGTAATTGACATCAGACCACCCAGTCCCTGGGCAATCTGGTCAAAGCCGGGACGCTTCATGTAAGGGCCGTCCTGACCAAAACCGGAAATCGAGGCCAGAATGATCGCCGGGTTTACCGCTGCCAGACTGTCGTAATCGATCCCGAGACGATGCTTCACATCAGGCCGGAAATTCTCGACAACAACATCCGCTGATTTCACCAGCTTCTTGAGCAGGGCAACGCCGTCCGGGTCTTTCATGTTCAGGGTGAGGCTGCGCTTGTTGCGCTGCAGATTCTGAAAATCTGCGGTGTGCCGTTTCGCGCCAAGCGCGCCGTCTGCTTCCAGCGCTTCCGGCATTTCCACCTTGATGACGTCGGCGCCCCAGTCGGCAAGCTGACGGACACATGTCGGACCGGACCGGACCCGTGTCAGGTCAAGAACACGGATATGGTCCAACGCGGTTGAGGCAGGTACGTGTGGCATGTTGGGATGATTCCTTTCAGGGCTGTTGCGCAAAGGGCGCAAGATCAATCACTGCATCACCGCGGAGAACGCCTGATGCATGGTTGTACAGGTGGTCGGCCTGAGCCGCCGAATAACCGCCAAACTGAACATTGGCAGTGAATTTGGTTTTCAGTTCGTCATCTGTCAGCGGCTCTGTCGCGCCACCACGCATATGTGGCTGGATGGCCTCGACGGTACTGCCGTCTTTCAGGGTTGCACGAACATGACCGCGATAACTTGCGGGGTAGGGATCCTTCGGATCAATTTCATATCGTGTCAATCCGGCGATATGAAGCAGATCCGCATTGGCAATCCGTTCGTCAGTAAACTGGGCCAGTCCCGCTGCGCCGTCCACCAGTCCGGCAGCAACGCAATAGGGGGTCGAAAACTTGGCCGCATAAGGTGTCGCCGGCTTCTGCTTGCTGGCCAGTGGCTCCCAGAGACGATGAACTGTCCCTTCACCACACTTGCACTCAATTCGTGCGACCTGATCAGGTGTCACACCCTTGTTGCGAAGGGCAATGGCGCAATCCACAAAGGGCTGCGTCATGGTGCCACAGGCATAAGGTTTGAAGGCAATGGAGGCATAGAGCCAGTTTCTTCCCAGTCCACGGTCAATCTGACCAAAATCCCGGTCAATTCCGGGCTTTGCAAATCCGAGGAAGAATCCGTGTTCACCTTCGATAACACTTTTCGGGCCGGTAAAGCCGTTCTCTGCGAACAATGCCGCACGATAACCGCAATGTGCCGCCCATCCGGCATGCAGACGCTTCGTTGACGAACCATCCGCCAGATATTCGATAATGCCCGAGGCCATTGATCCGGCAATACCCAGAGCACGGGACATCCGCTCACCATCCAGGCCAATCGCAACCGAAACAGCCGCAGCGGCTGCCAGAGCGCCTGCAACTCCAGTCGGATGAAATCCGGCACGGTGAATCGCTGTTGGCGCAACAACCGCGAGGCGGCACATAAGTTCACCACCGGCAGCGATACCAAGGCGGGCACGTTCTGCCGACAATCCCCGGGCCTCACAGGCAGCCAGGACGGCCGGAACAACAACCACACCGGTATGCACCGGCGTTCCCTCGAAAGTATCGTCATAGTCTTCGCCATGACCGGCAACGCCATTGACCAGCGCCGCATCCTGTGGCGCAAGTCCGGTCGCATGACCAAAGGCAGTACCATTGCCTTCCGCAGGATGGCTGGCCAGCAACGCGCTTACGTAATCTTCACGCCGGGCGGAAAGTGCCAGACCGACCACATCAAGCATCGAGCGAGCCGCCTGATGCACAACGGCCTCCGGCAGGTCATCCGAAACCAGAGAGGTGGCCCAGTCCGAAAATTTTTCAGCCCGGGTCATGTGGATGCATCCCGCAGAACCATCGTCAGACGGTCTGCATCCACATAACAGGTTACCATCAGGCTGCTGCCTTCGCCGCCCGCTTGCGGAACTTGCGAACCAGCGGCCACAGCAGGCTGACTGCTGTCAGCAGGAAGAAGAACAGCGCAATCGGGCTTTCAAACATCCGCCACCACTGATTATCCATGATGATCATCGCCTGACCGAGTTTTTCCTCAACGATCGGACCGAGAACAACACCCATGATCAGCGGAGCAGGGCCAAAGCCGTGCCGGTTCATCAGGAAGCCGATGACCCCGGATGCCAGCATGATCCAGACATCGAACACAGAACTCGCAAAGGAGTAGGCACCGATCACCGAAAAGGTGAAGACTGCCGGCCAGAGGAACTGTTTCGGGATCATGGTAATCCGCGAGAACACCTTCGCACCAAGGAAACCGATGCCCAGGAACATGAAGTTCGCCAGCAACATGGCACCAAAGATCGCATACATGAACTCGGGCTGGTTATTGATCAGCTGCGGACCCGGCCGGACACCATGCATGATGAGTGCGGCAAGAATGACAGCCGTCGACCCGCTGCCCGGAATACCGAGAGCAAGCGTCGGAACCATTGCGCCACCGGTTGCAGCATTATTCGCGGCTTCCGGACCGGCAATACCTTCCGGACAACCTGTGCCGAACTCTTCCGGAGTCTTGGACCAGCGTTTCGCCTCATTATAACCCATGATGGCAGCCACGGTGGAGCCTTCAGCCGGCAGAATACCGATGAAAGTACCAATGCCTGAAGACCTCAGTACCGTGCCGATAACCCGGCGGAAGTCTTCTTTCGACGGCAACTTCACGACGACCGATGTAATCCGTTCATAGGCAACATTGGCCGCGTTGGTCTGTGACAGCAGTTCACCGATAGCGAACAGGCCGATAAGCACCGGAATGAAGCTGATGCCTTCAGACAATTCGGGAATGCCGAAGGTGAAACGTTCAATACCCGTGACCAGCTGGACACCGACAGTACCGATCAGCAGACCGACAAAACCGGAAATCAGGTTACGGATCGCGGAACGGCCACTGATCGTCGCCAGCATGGAAAGGGCGAACAGCGTCAGCGCAAAATATTCGGTCGGCCCGAATTCAAGCGCTACAGCAGCCAGAGCGGGGGCCGCTATCAGGAAGATCAACAGGCTGATGACGCCACCGATAACACTGGAGAACGTCGCCAGACCAAGTGCCCGTCCGGCTTCCCCGCGCTTGGCCATGGGATAACCGTCAAGTGCCGTCGCCGCAGCAGGCGGAGCGCCCGGAGCATTGATCAGAATGGCTGTGATTGACCCGCCAAAAGTGCCGGCACAATACAGCGCAGCAAGCATGCCGATGGCAGATGCCGGCGGCAGCGAAATCGTAAAAGGTAACAGAAGTGCGATCGCCATCGGTGAGCTCAGGCCGGGCAGGGCACCAACCAGCACACCGACAAAAACACCAAAAAAGATCGCGAGAATGGCTGGCCCGTTCGATATAAGAGACAGGCCCTCAAACATTGCGTCCATGAAACTGTCCTATTCGAAAAAGACGGAGAGCAGACCAGGCTCGAAATGCACCTTCAGTGCATAATTGAACAAGGCCCAGATGCAGAGGGTGAAAATCACCGTGAAGGAAAGGATCGCAAACGGCCGCCGCTCACCCCACATCAGGGGCATAAGCAGGCAGTTCAGGATCACCGTCAGCAGCGCACCGAGCGTCGGCATCTGTGAGGCAATGACAATCATCAGCAACGCCGTCAGGAGGGTATTCCTGGGCAATGGTTTTTCACGGCCTTTGTCGAGACTCTTTGCGCCACCTTCAACGAAGCGGTGCTCAAACGGAATCACGACACCAAGCGTCATGATCACCACAAGAATGCATTGTGGATATATCTCCGGAGCCATTCCGGTACTGAACAATGCCGACACTTCATCAAAAGACGTGGTGACGTAGAACAGCCAGAGTGAAACAGCGTAGAGAATAAGGGTTACAATGAGATCAACGCGATGAACGAGCGGAGCATTGCTCCGCCCGTCATTCGCCAACGAACTGGAATCAGTCATCGGATTTTCCCCGGTATCAACTTATTTGATAATGCCGAGTTCCTTGAGAGCTGCTTCTGATTCGACATATTCCGCCTTCAGCTGCTTGTCCCATTCGACGGTACCGGCAACTGAATCTTCAGGGGTCAGGCCCGAACCCTTCAGATAGGTGGCAAACATTTCATGCTTCATCGCCTTGACCAGCTTCTCGGACAGCTTGTCGATGATTGCCTGCGGTGTTCCGGCGCGGACAGCATAACCACGGGTGGTTGAGGCCTTCACGTCCCAGCCTTTTTCAACAGATGTCGGAACATCCGGGTATCCGGCCAGACGCTTGGCAGAAAGCACGACCAGCGCATTGACGGAACCGTCTTCGATCTGCGTCACAGCTTCGGAGACGTTCGGCAGCGTGGCTTCGATATCACCGGAAAGCAGCGCCTGGATCATCTCGCCGCCGGAACCGAACGGAACCGCCTTGAATTTGATACCGGCCGCTTTGGCGAAACGTGCCAGTGCGATATGCTCGGTACCACCGATCTGCGCAACACCCCAGTTCAGCGGAGTCGTTTTCGACGCGGCAACCAGTTCATCAATGGTTTTGTACTTGCTGTTCTTACCGACGGTAATGAATGTCGGATCATCCATCGCACGGACAACACCAACCATGTCATTAATGCCCATCTTCGATTTGCCCTGGGCAATCGTGTAGAGATGAGTCTGGGTCAGAGCGAGGAGCGTGTAGCCGTCAGCCGGCTTCGACATGACGTATTCCTGTGCCGAGGAACCGGAGCCGCCACGCTTCGAGACGATGGCAATATCCGTGTCCAGTTCTTTCCGTGCACGGAGAGAAACCATTCGTGCAGTCACGTCGGTACCGCCGCCGTAGCTGGAATGAATAACGATTTCAATCGGCTTGCTCGGGAAATCATCCGCAGCGCTAGCGAATGTCGGCGCAAGAGTCAGCCCGGCAGCAACCGCGCCGGCAGAGAGCGTCAGGAGACGCCGGGAAAGGGTAAATGATGTCACAGTGTATCCTCCCAGAAGTTTATGTCTGCTTGTTGCAGATGATCGTTCATACGATGAACGATTTGTTTCATCCAGTGCATTCTAGATTTCATCGAATGAAATTTCAATCCCCCATAACAAGGCGGACCAGGTTAACTGCCAGAATGTTGCTGGCCAGGTTTCACCAGCTCCGGTCCCTTTTGTCAGAGGAGACCGCTTGCCTTCACGCCATCAAAGATGAACTGAACCGCAAGTCCGGTCATCAGTACACCAACAACCCGGGAAACAACCTGCAAACCGGTCACACCCAGTAGTTTCTGAACCTGTGTTGCAACCAGAAGCAGCAGGAAAGTAAGCAGAAGCACGCTCAGCAACACCGCAACGACGACCAGATGAGCCAGCGTATAGGACTCAGCATTGGAGACCAGCAGCATCGTCGCACCGATAGCTCCCGGCCCGGCAATCAAAGGGGTTGCCAGCGGGAATACGGAAATATCGTCACGTGTCACAGCTTCTGCATTTTCCTCATCTGTGGTCGAGGTACTGCCGGAATGACGGGCAAAGACCATATCGATGGCAATCAGCAACAGCAGCACGCCACCTGCCGTCCGGAACGCCGCCAGCGAGATGCCGAAAATATCAAGAACAGCCCGTCCGAATATGGCGAAGACAAGCAGGACACCGGTCGCAATCAGGACGCCCTTCAGGGCGATGTTCCGGCGCTGGGCAGGGGTTTCATCCGGGGTCAGTGCCGCAAAAAGCACGGCGACATCCGGCGGCCCTATCGTCGCGAATAAAGTCGTAAAGGCAATGATTGCCGTCTCAAGCATGCGCAACCTCAACTGTCTGACGGCAATTCTTGCATCATGAAGTTGTAACGTCCACAGGGCTCACCAGAATCGCCACTATTCCCCCAAGTTCTTTGACCTCCACCGGATAATATCGGATGGTCTTGAACTATATTTCACCCGGTTGAGTGAACGAGCGCTGATGAGAAAAAAGCCGAAGTCTCCTGAGCCTGCCAGCAACATCCCTCTATCAGAGGAAAAAGGTATGACATCAGTGGACTATGCGCTTGTTTTTGAAGCACAATCGACTGGCATCGCCATTGTCAGCCCGGACGGGGTTATACGCCAGTCCAATACGTCCGCACGCAACATACTGTCCAACACCGGGAACATTCTCGACGTTTCACCGGAAAGGCAGACGGAGTTCGGAGATCAGAAAGAACGAAAACGTCTTATACAGGCACTGGGGGCGACTGCTGACGGCGACCGGAGCGAGATTGAGATCAGAGTCACAAACAAGGGACTGGCCGTCACACATCTGCTGCTGACCATTGCACCTTTTTCTGCCGATTCGTCTGATGCCATTATCGTTGAGATCAAAGACATCTCGATGGAGCGCCAGAGCGAAGAAATTCTGGCAAATCTGAACAGCGACCTGGAGAGTCTTGTCGACAGCCGGGGCCGTGAACTCGGGGAATTCACAGAACGATATGAAGTGCTGTTCCAGACTTCTGCTGTCGGCATCCTGCTGCATGATCAGGGCACCCTGTTCATGGCCAACAAGGCGGCGGCAAGCATGTTCGGTTATGCATCCCCTGAGCAGCTTCTCGCAGAAACTGATATCTTCGGACTGGTTACCGATCAGGACCGGGCTCTCATAGAAAATGACATCCGATGCCGCACTGCGGGCGAACCTGTTCCTGACAGCTACGAAATACAAACCAGAATGCGTGATGGCTCATCTTCATGGGCCGTCGTTTATATTACCCAGGTCCCATGGCGCGACCGGATCGTCACGCAGGCAACCATCATTGATATTGGTGACCGCAAGCTCATCGAAGAAGCTCTTGCACATTCCAATGACCGCTACAGCTCCCTGATTCAGGAGACACCTCTGGGAATCTGTGTACAGCGGGACTTTGAGTATCTGTTCTCAAATATGACCTACGCCCAGATGCTGGGTTATGAGCATCCAGAAGAAGTCATCGAGAGAAGTACGCTGGAGCATATTTCTCCGCAAGAACACAGCCGTATGATGCGCAATGCCGAATTGCAGCGAACCGGATCCGGCGAGGCACCACGGATATACGACTATGCCGCCGTCAGGGCTGATGGCTCACAGGCAATCTTCGAAAACCGGGTCAGCCAGGTAAACTGGGATGGCAAACCGGCAACGCTTTGCGTGATGATCGATGTCAGTGAGCGGGACCGCGTGCGCCGTGACATGGAAACCAGCGAACGCAACTTCCGGACTATTGTCGAAAATTCCTTTCAGGGCATCGTCATTCATGACGAAACCGGCATTCTGTTCAGCAACAAACCGGCTGCAAATATTTTCGGTCTGCAAGAGGCCGACGACCTCAAGACCCTGCCAACACTTGATACGTTCATACATCCGGATGACAAACAACGAACAGCCCGGCCCTTTGCACCGCCTCATAACGACGAACGCCGGAAGCAACATCGTCTGAGGGTTATCGGACGCGACAAGACTACCCGATGGGCGGAAGCAACCTCAGGATGGATCCACTGGGAAGGTGGTAAAGCCGTCCAGACGATCCTTCTGGACATCACAGACCAGATCAAGGCTCAGGACGAACTGGAACAAAACCGGGAACATCTGACGGCAGCAATCGAGTCCCTTCCGGGCGGGCTGATAATGTACGACCGGGACAGCCGGGTTCTGCTGTTCAACACACAATATTCCCAGATGATGGGCTTTCCTGCAGATTATATTTCTGTCGGAATGGACCGTGCTGAACTCCACCAGCAGGCAAGTTCTCGTGGTTATTTCCGGGAAAAAAATGAAATCTACCAGAACGTCCATGACTACCTTGCATCCTACAGATACAGGGAAAATTCCGTCTACGAAGTCGAGATGGCGGATGGACGATGGATCCGGTGCGTTGACCGGGTAATTCCCAATGGCAGCCGTGTCTGCCTGAGAATGGACGTCACCCGCGAACGTCTGGCGCAACGCGAACTCCGTCTGGCAAAAGGGCAGGCAGAAACAGCAAACCGGGCAAAATCAGAGTTCCTGTCCAGCATGAGCCACGAGCTTCGCACCCCCATGAATGCGATCCTTGGCTTCAGTCAGTTGCTGGAAACCGACATTGATGCCCCCCTGAATGACGAACAGCTCCGGTTTGTTTCCCAGATCGCCAAGGCTGGTGACCATTTGCTCAAGCTTATCAATCAGGTGCTTGATCTGGCGAAGATTGAATCCGGCAAGAGCGAGATCGACATCGTCGATGTCCATCTTCTCGACCTGATACAGGAATGCATCGGTCTCAGTTCATCACTCTCCAAACAGATGGGGATCCACCTGATCTGCGACACGGGAAAAGTCACGGGCATCTTTGTTCGCGGAGATACAGACCGGCTGCGTCAGGTGCTGATCAATGTTCTGTCGAATGCCATCAAGTACAATCGCGCGAATGGTACGGTGACAATCGACATGGAAACCATGTCTCCCGACAAACTGCGCATTCTGGTCAAGGATACCGGAATCGGCATTCCCGCAGACAAACATGACAAGGTTTTCGAAGCCTTCGCCCGGCTCGGAGCAGAAAACAGTGGCATTGAAGGCACCGGTATTGGCCTGACATTAAGCAAGAGACTGATTGAGCAGATGGACGGTGATATCGGTTTCGAGAGTGTCGCCGGCGAAGGCAGTACATTCTGGATAGAACTGCAGATCGCTGATGTCACAAACATGATGCCGCCCACAGCCATCGACGGCACCTCAACAGCCCAGGAAACACCCCCTTCAACAACACGGACAACCGTGCTGTATGTCGAAGACAATGCTGCAAACATGATGCTGATGGAAGAGGTCGTCTCACGGATCGAGGGCGTGACCCTGTTGACCGCAACAACTGCCGAAATCGGCCTTTCACTGGCGCGTAATCATCAACCCGACCTGATCATTCTCGACATCAATCTGCCGGGAATGGATGGATATGAAGCACTAAGTATCATTCAGAATGAAACGAAATTGCTGAATACGCCGGTGGTCGCATTGAGCGCAGATGCCATGCCGCAGCAGGTAGAGCGCGGTAAAAAAGCCGGGTTTCAGGATTACCTGACAAAACCGATCAATATCCGGGAAGTGCGGAACCTGATACAGTCATATGCTGAAAGTGGGGAAAAATGACCAATGATGAAGCGCTTGTCTATATTGTCGACGACATCGAGGCTAATCGCGACCTGCTGCTGAGCCTCCTGAAGAAAAACGGTATCGCAACAGAAGCATACGGAACGGCAGACCAGTTTCTTGACGAGATGGCAGCCGACAGGCCGGGCTGCATCCTGCTTGATATCCGGATGCCTGGCATGGATGGCCTGACTGCATTGCGTGAGCTGCAATCCCGGGAATGCCCGTTGCCGGTTATCATGGTCACCGCACATGGCGACGTACCTGTTGCGATCGAGGCCATGAAAAGCGGAGCCTTTGATTTTGTCGAGAAGCCGATAAATACCCGGCAGGTCCTGGCCAGCGTCGAGCAGGCAATTGGCATCAGCCATCGCAACATACTCGACCGGCAGGAACTTCTGAAGGCCCGCGAGGGGCTCGAAAGCCTTTCGCAGCGGGAACGGGACGTGCTCAATCTTATTGCGGGCGGGTTGATGAACAAGCAGATTGCCTTTGAACTGAGCATCAGTCAGCGAACTGTTGAGGTCCATCGCTCACGCGTCATGGAGAAAATGGGCGCAATCACCGTTGCAGACCTTGTTCGCTCCTCACTTCTGGTCGGAATCGGCAAGGAAGACAGCTGACAGCATCACATCAGTCCTGCTGGATCAGACTGATTCCAGCAGTCCGAAAAATCATTTCTATCGTGGATAACCGCAATTGCCCGGACTATCCATGTTCGCCATTCTTCACCGAATATCAAAGCACTCGTCAGTACTGAAAGTCTCAGAGAGATGATTTCCAACTCGACCATCACCCGGTCACGTATCCTCATCGTCGACGATTTGCCGGTGAATGTGATGGTATTGGAAGCCACTCTTCGCAGAGATGGCTTTACCGATATTACGACAGTGACAGACCCCCGGATGGTCGAAAGTCAGGTCAGCGCCAACGAGTATGATCTGATTTTTCTTGATATCAGAATGCCTCACATCAACGGGTTCGAGTTATGTGAGCGACTGGCCTCGAATGTTGCGGATGATGATTATCTTCCGGTCATTGTTGTTACCGCACAAACCGACAAAGAGACCCGGCACCGGTCATTGCAACTCGGCGCAAAAGACTTCATCACCAAACCGTTTGATAATCAGGAAATCCTTTCCCGAACCCGGAATTCACTCGAAATTCGCGCCCTCTACAAGGAGCGCCGCGACCATGCTGCCCTTCTTGAACGGAAAGTTGCGGAACGGACCCGGGAGCTGGAAGACGCCCAGCTCGAAATCGTCCGTCGTCTCGGCATTGCCTCTTCCTTCCGCGACAATGAAACCGGCGCGCATGTGCAGCGCATGAGCGAAGGCTGCCGGCTGATTGCCCTTGAAGCCGGCCTTGGCGATACATTTGCCCAGATGATCCTTCGCGCAAGCCCGATGCATGATGTTGGTAAAATTGGCATTCCCGACGGTGTTCTGCTGAAACCCGGTCCGCTGAATCCCGACGAATGGGCCACCATGCAAACCCACGCCCAGATTGGGGCAGACATGCTTGCCGGCCATCCGTCACCGGTCATGCAGATGGCCGAACGTATTGCGAAAACTCATCATGAACGGTGGGATGGCAAGGGCTACCCGAACAAGCTGTCCGGAGCAGAAATACCGGTTGAAGGTCGTATCTGTGCGGTAAGCGATGTTTTTGATGCCCTGACCTCACGGCGTCCCTACAAGGAACCCTGGTCGGTTGAAAAGGCAATTGCCTATATCAAAGATGGCGCAGGCACCCAGTTCGATCCCGAAATCGTAGAATGCTTCCTGCGGGTTGCCCGCCAGATCGCCCAGTTGCGCATGCTCACCCCGGATGAAGAACCGGGACAATCAGTCACTGCCTCAGCAGCGCAAAAAAGAGACGCTGACGCAGCCTGATCCAGCGAAAACCCTCTCCCTTTTTTTCAGGAAGAGGGGTCTGTGTTCTGGCAGACCGGTCGTCGGCTCAGAAGGACGCCAGTGTCTTCCGCAAAATCGTCCCCATTTCATCGATATGGCTTTCATTACATATCAGCGGCGGGGAGAGCAGGGCGCAATCACCGGTCAGCTTGACCAGCAGCCCCGCAGCATAAAGCGCCTTCATCACCTCATAGCCGCGCTTGCCGGGCTTTTCATCGACAGAAAGATCGATACCCGCCAGCAGACCAATCGACCGGATGTCGGTCACCAGACCAAATTCCTTCATGGAATGAACCATCTCCTGAAACGGTCCGGCCATCTTCGCAGCATTTCCGAACAGGTCTTCGCGCTCATAGATGTCCATGGCAGCAACACAGGCCGCAGCAGCAGGAACCGATCCTGAATAGGTATATCCGTGGAAGAACTCAACGGCTGTCGGGCCACCTGACGAAATGATGGTCTCATACACATCATCACTCACCGCAACCGCTCCCATGGCGACCGTGCCATTGGTCAGGGCCTTGGCCATCGTCACGATATCGGCCTTAACGCCGAAGACACCATCAGAGAACGCGGTCCCCATACGGCCGAATCCGGTGATAACCTCATCGAAAATCAGCAGGATACCGTTGGCATCACAGATTTCACGCAGGCGCTGCAGATAACCTTTTGGCGGCGGCAGGCAGCCCGTTGAACCGGCAACCGGTTCGACAATGCAGCAGGCAATCGATTCGGCCCCATAGGTATCGACAAAGCCCTGCAGATCTTCCGCCTTGTCAGCACCGGTTTCCGGCTGCCCTGCCACGAAACGCTCATCCTTCGACCAGGTATGGCGCATATGCAGAACACCCGGCAGCCCCGGTCCGAACACTTCCTTGTTCTTCACCATGCCGCTGACCGACAACCCGCCGAAATTCACACCATGATAGGCACGCTGGCGACCAACAAAGCGGGTCCGCATCTTGTCATTACGGGCATAATGGTAAGCCAGAGCAATTTTCAGCGCCGTATCAACCGATTCCGAACCGGAATTGGTGAAAAAGACATGGTTCATGTGATCCGGCAGAATGCGCGCAACCTTGCGGGCAGCCTCGAAACTCAGTGGATGAGCCGTATTGAACGGAGGGGCATAATCCAGCTGCTCCAGCGCCGTATAAATGGCATCACGCACTTCCTTGCGACCATGACCGGCTGCAACACAGAACAGCCCTGCGCAGCCGTCCAGAAGGCGACCGCCTTCATGGTTTTCGTAATACATGCCATCTGCTTTCACGAGCAGGCGTGGCGATTGCTTGAAGTCCTTGTTGGCCGTAAACGGCATCCACTGACTTTCAAGGTCATTGGTCGTGAACTGGATGGTCATCGCAGAACTCCCGAAAATGGCGCAGCACAGGCGCTTTGTTGCTGACACAAAACTATGCCAGTGCCTTGCACCAAAACAGCGCCAGAATATTCGTTTTGGTTGGGCCACAGCAGAGTTTTGGTTATAAACTGGCCCCATGAGAGAATTTCTGTTCCACATGCCTGATGATAACGGGCTTCCCCTGCAGACCCGGATCCGGCAGATGATCGTCACTGCCATTCTGGATGGTCAGCTGGCCCCTGGCGCAACCCTGCCATCCTGCCGAAAACTGGCCAAAACGGTTGGTGTTGCCCGTAATACAGTGGTTCTCGCTTACGAAGGTCTGGTCGATGAAGGCTTTCTCAATGCCCGCGAACGAAGTGGTTTTTTTGTCAGCACAGATGTTGTCGACGGGCGGCTGAAGGCCTTACGCGGCGAAATGCCGGCGCCGACTGAGATCAGCCAGAAAGAACAGATCGATTGGTCCAGACGCCTGCGCAGCCCGGCCCGGGACGCCGTTATTGTCCGCAAACCGGCGGACTGGCAGAATTTCCCCTTTCCCTTTATCTCCGGCCAGCTGGATCCCGGCCTTTTTCCGCTGGCCGAATGGCGGGAATGTTCACGTCAGGCCATGGGGCGGGTTGCCGTGCGCGACTGGGCCAATGACGCCCGGATCGAAGATGATCCCGATCTGATCGAACAGGTCAGAACCCGCATTCTGCCGCGACGTGGTGTCCGCGCGTCAGAAAACGAGGTTCTGATTACCGTTGGTGCCCAGCATGCCCTCTGGCTGATTGCCTCACTGCTGGCCACGCCACGATCCCTGGTTGGTGTCGAGAACCCTGGATATGTTGATGCCCGCAATGTCTTCGGCGCGGTCACCCGGCAATTGAAACCACTCGCCATTGATGAATCCGGTCTCATCATCGATGAGCAGATTGATGATTGCGACCTGGTCTTCACCACCCCCAGTCACCAGTCACCGACCACCGTCACCCTGCCGCTGGAGCGGCGCCGGGCATTGCTCGCCAAAGCGCATGAAAAAGACTTCATCATCATTGAGGATGACTACGAAGCCGAAACCAATTTCGTCGGCGACCCGACACCGGCACTGAAGTCACTCGATACAGAGGGCAGGGTGCTCTATGTCGGCAGCCTGTCAAAGACACTGGCTCCCGGATTGCGCATCGGCTATCTCGTCGCCCCCGCTGAAGTCATTGCCGAGGCCCGGCGATTGCGCTGGCTGATGATGCGACATGCGCCAACCAACAATCAGCGAACGGCGGCTCTTTTCCTGATGCTTGGCCACCATGACAGCCTGATCCGACGGTTGCACAAGATCTACAGCCAGCGCTGGAACGCCATGCGGGACGCTCTGGAAAAACATCTGCCGGACAGCCATCGCGCCCCGACCTTCGGTGGCTCCAGTTTCTGGGTCGAAGGCCCTGACAAACTCGATTCCGACCGGCTGGCTGCTCAGGCCCTCGATCACGGCATTGTTTTTGAACCGGGCTCCGTACATTTCATGGGAGAGAACCCGCCAAGAAACTTCCTCCGGATCGGCTATTCCTCCATATCGATGGAGCGAATTGAACCGGGCATCGAACGACTGGCCTCCCTGATACGCTCCGCCTGCTGATCAGTTACACAGCAAAACAAAATCACCTTTAAGCAGGAAACATATGTCATCCTGAACTCGATTCAGGATCTGCAGCAGGCAAAAAAGCAGCTCATCGAATAAAATATTATTATTTGATAACAAATAAGTATGGATAGTTTTTAAAGCTCTATCAAAGTCATTAAAGTTCAGGATGACAAAAAATCCGGTTACCGGAGAGCCATCAGCCCAGCGGTAGGGCTGCACTTGCCTTGACCTGACGGAGCGCGAAGGAACTTTCGATGGAGGCAACGCCGGGAATCCGAGTCAGGGTCTCCTTCAGGAATCGCTCATAATCTGCAAGGTCGCGGGCGACGATACGGAGCAGATAGTCGCGGGGACCCGTCATCAGATAACATTCCAGCACCTCCGGACATTCCCGCAAAGTCGCTTCAAACCGGTCTAGCTGTTCTTCCACCTGATGCTCCAGCTTTACCGACACGAATACGGAAACCGGCAGACCGACAGCATTCTGGCTGACCTTCGCTGCATAGCCTTCGATCACACCTGCCGATTCCAGGGCGCGCAGCCGCCGAAGGCAGGGACTGGGGCTAAGGCCAACCCGCTCGGACAATTCCTGATTGCTCAGCCGGCCATCACCCTGCAATGCGCGGATGATATTTTTATCAATGTTATCCAGTTTCATTTAGCAGGTTCTTTCACTCAACATCAGAAGATGGTCACAATCTTGCGAAATCAATTTTGATTTTGGCAAATACGCGAGGAAATGCCAGAGGGTTTCAGCTATGATCTGCCAAAATCAGCTATTCAACCGGAGTATTCTGCCATGACCACCGCCGACGAGATTGAAATTCTGCGCGAATTACAGCGCAAGGTGCTCTGGCTTTCCTCCTGGACGATCCACAATGCCAACCATCTCCGCGACAAACCCGACGGATTGAAGGTCGGCGGCCATCAGGCCAGTTGCGCCTCCATGGTCTCCCTGATGACAGCGCTCTATTTCTCGGTTCTGCGCCCGCAGGATCGTGTTGCCGTGAAGCCCCATGCCAGCCCGGTATTCCATTCGATTCAGTATCTTCTTGGCAACCAGACCCGTGAAAAGCTGGAAAATTTCAGGGGCTTTGGCGGCGCGCAATCCTATCCCAGCCGCACCAAGGATGTGGATGATGTCGATTTCTCCACCGGGTCGGTTGGCCTCGGTGTCGCCATCACGGCCTTTGCCTCCATGATTCAGGATTACGTCCGGGCCAAAGACTGGTCAAAATCCGTACCGGAAGGCCGGATGGTGGCTCTGGTCGGTGATGCCGAACTGGATGAAGGCAATATCTATGAGTGCCTGCTGGAAGGCTGGAAACATGGCCTGCGCAATACCTGGTGGGTGATTGATTATAACCGCCAGAGCCTCGACGGCGTGGTGCGCGAAGGCCTCTATGACCGCATCGAGAAAACCTTCGCCACCTTCGGCTGGGAAATCGTCACCCTGAAATACGGTGCCCTGCAACAGGCTGCCTTTGAAGAGCCGGGCGGCGAGGCCCTGCGCAACTGGATCGATAAATGCCCGAACCAGCTCTATTCGGCGCTGACGTTTCAGGGGGGTGCCGCCTGGCGCAAGCGTCTGCTCGACGAACTGGGCGATCAGGGCGATGTCACCGGACTGATCGAGCGGCGGAGCGATGCCGAACTGTCAGACCTGATGACCAACCTCGGCGGTCATTGCCTGCCAAGCATTCTCAATGCCTTCAACAGTATTGATCATGACCGTCCGGTCTGTTTCATCGCCTATACCGTCAAGGGCTGGGGCCTGCCGCTGGCCGGCCACAAGGATAACCATGCCGGGCTGATGAACCCCGCACAGATGGGCGAATTCCAAACCTCGATGAACATTCGGGCTGGCCATGAATGGGACTTCTTCGAAGGACTGAGCAAGCCGGAGAAAGATATCAGGGGATATCTGTCGGCAGTACCTTTCAATGCAAAGGGCCCCCGGCGTTATCAGTCGCCAACCGTACCGGTCGAAAATTTCCCGATGATTTCCGGCTCCGACATGTCGACCCAGGAAGGGTTCGGCAAAGTCATGCTGGAACTGGCAAAGTCGGACAGCGCACTGGCCGAACGCATCGTCACCACGTCACCGGATGTTACCGTCTCGACCAATCTTGGTGGCTGGGTGAACCGGCGCTCGCTGTTTGCCCGTGATGAAATGGCTGACATCTTCCGGGACGAAAAAGTCGCCAGCGCCCAGAAATGGATTTTCGACCCGAAGGGACAGCATCTCGAACTCGGCATTGCCGAAATGAACCTGTTCCTGCTGCTGGGGGCGGCTGGCCTGTCGCATTCCCTGTTCGGTGAACGTCTGCTGCCGGTCGGCACATTGTATGATCCGTTTATCCAGCGCGGTCTCGATGCCCTTAACTATGCCTGCTATCAGGATGCCCGCTTCATGGTTGTGGCCACGCCGTCAGGCGTGACGCTGGCACCGGAAGGCGGTGCGCATCAGTCCATTGGCACACCACTGATCGGCATGTCGCAGGACGGTCTGGCGTCGTTTGAACCGGCCTTTGTCGACGAACTGGGTGTCATCATGGGCTGGGGCTTCGAATATATGCAGCGCGACGGAGCAGGGGACCCGGGCGAACAGACCTGGCTCCGCGATGAGACCGGGGGCAGCGTTTATCTTCGCCTCTCCACCCGTACTCTGGAACAGCCGAAGCGTGAAATGACGCCGGAACTGCGTGAAGACATCATCAATGGTGCCTACTGGCTGCGTCGCCCCGGTCCGAACGCCGAGGCCATCGTCGCTTTCACCGGCGTCGTTGCACCGGAAGCGATCGAGGCTGTCGGTATGGCAGGGGAAGACCGGCGGGATATCGGCTTGCTGGCCATTACCTCCGCTGACCGTCTGAACGCTGGCTGGACTGCGGCAGAACGCGCCCGGCAACGCGGCGAGACACATGCCATGAGCCATATCGAGCGGCTCCTCGCACCCTTGTCCCGCGACTGCGCGATCGTTTCCGTGCTCGACGGCCATCCGGCAACTCTGGCCTGGCTTGGCTCCGTCTACGGCCATCGCATGAAGTCACTGGGGGTCGAGCATTTCGGGCAGACCGGAACCATCGGTGATGTCTATCGCCAGCACGGCATCGACCGTGAGGCAATCCTGACAGCCCTCGACGCCATCGCCGGTCGCCGCCCGATCCGCCATCTGCGGGCATTAGCGTAAGATACAAAAGCGGACTGAAGAGCAATCAGCGCAGGTCCCGGAACCCGGCTTATGTCGGTTCCGGGACTGGCCTGAGACTGGTGTCCGGACGTCCTGTCAGGCAACCAGTGCCGCAATAGCTGCTGCTGTAAGGCGGGCTTCGGGCGGGTCTGCGCGGGAAGTCAGGACGATAGGGATTTTCGCGCCCATCACGATGCCCGCCGCACAGGCACTGCGGAAATAGACCATCATCTTGAACAGGCCATTGCCCATCTCGATGTTCGGGACAACCAGAATATCGGCATTTCCGGCAACCGGACTGTCGATGCCCTTCAGCCTTGCCGCCTCCGGGCTGACAGCATTATCAAAGGCCAGCGGCCCATAAATATCGGCATCTGCAATACCCGTGGCAGGATCGTTTGCTGCAGCAGACAGCTCAGCCATCAGTTCGCTTGATGGCATCGAGGCAATCGGCGTCTCCGTCCCAGACAGAAGAGCCGCCTTCGGTCGGGAATTTCCAAGCTTATGGGCCAGTTCCACGGCATTACGGGTAATATCCATGAGACCGGCCAGATTGGGTGCCACATTAACGGCCGCGTCCGTGATCATCAGCTCCTTGTCGCTGCCCGGCACAGTCATGTGAAAGATATGGCTGACCCGTCGTTCGGTCCGCAGGCCAGCGCTGCGGGTCAGGACCGCGCGCATCAGGTGGTCCGTGTGGATCTGCCCCTTCATCAAAGCCCGGACATGCCCGTCAGCCGCCATCGCAGCCCCTTTGACGGCTTTTGCTGCCTCATCCTGCTCGTCGACAACCTCGACAGCGGAAATATCCCAGCCGATAGCTGCCGCACAGTCCCTGATCCGGTCAGCCCGGCCAATCAGCACCGGCTCGATCAGACCGGCATCTGCCGCCGACCGGGCACTCTCCATAGGCAAACGGTCATCAGCACCAACAACGGCCATACGAACCGGCGCCAGATCTTTAGCCAGTTCCAGCAAGCGGGCCGGAGCTTCAAAGGGCAGGGTGGAGAGCATTATTTCGTTACCTTGATCACAAGTTTCGGCGCCGGGCCGTAAATATTGTCGATGAACCAGATATAGGTCCGCTGAAAACCTTCCTCGACCACCCGGTCCGCATTCTGCTGGATCACCTTTGCATCAGTGCGCACACGAAGCTGGCCCTGCATCGACAGGCCCATCTTCGCCAGTTGCTGCTTCTGATCGGTACGAAGATAAGCCCCCCGGACCGTGATCTCCTCGACCTCGGAATTGTACTCGATGGTCATGATCTTGGCGTTACGCCGGATGAAGAAGACAGACCGCACCAGCCCCAGATGGCCATGCCGTTCATATTTTGCTGAATAGCGGGACCGACCGAGATGTTTTACCTCTGTCAGTCCGGAATTCTCCAGATCTGTCCAGACATCCTGTATCCGGGTTTCACGTTCCTCGCTATCCTGCAGAGTGCCGTCAAGCAGCGCCCGGTGCAGCGGCAGGCTGATCAGCTCTCCTTCAAAGGCCAGCCCGAAAGCGCCTTTCTTGTCGATAACGATTTCCGCATCGAATTTCTGCGGCAGAAAACAGCCGGAAAGGGCCATCACCGTCAGCAGGGCTGCGGTCAGGGAAAGCAGGCGGCGTTTCATCATCAGGTTCCCGTCCGCTTCGCAAGAATGGTGTCAGGGGCTGCCACAGCCCGCTCTTCGGTCTTGGCCACCCGCCAGAGTTCATCCATCTCGGCAAGGGAGGCCTCTTCACAGGACCGGTTCTGATCGCGCAGCAACTGCTCAACCCGGCGGAAGCGACGCTCAAATTTGGCATTTGCCCGTCGGGCGGCCTGTTCCGGGTCAACATCGAGCTTGCGGGCAAGGTTGGCCATCACGAAAAGCATATCG
Source organism: Alphaproteobacteria bacterium HT1-32 (assembly GCA_009649675.1). Lineage (NCBI taxonomy): Bacteria > Pseudomonadati > Pseudomonadota > Alphaproteobacteria > Alphaproteobacteria bacterium HT1-32. The sequence goes on from WJPL01000003.1 coordinate 350,044, forward strand.
CCCAGTTCATCCTCAAGCCGGTCATGGACAGGCTGATCAACGTCAATTTCGGCCTGAAGCTCTGCCGTTTCCTCATCAAGCTGATCAAAAACCTGGCTGACATGTGGCCAGTCGAAACCAACCCGGGCCGCCCGTTTCGTCAGCTTTTGTGCGCGCAGCAGACCGGGCAGGGTACGTGCAACGCCATCCAGCGCACTCTCCGGCGCGTCATTGCCCCGGGCTTTCTCCCGCCGTTCAGCGGCTTTCTGCTCTTCCCAGTTCCGGGTCTGGGCCTCTGCATCGTCAACCTGCTGATCACCAAAAACATGAGGGTGACGTCGGACCATCTTGTCAGCAATACCGGCGGCAACATCATCGAAGCTGAACAGCCCCGTTTCTTCGGCAATCCGGGTGTGATAGACGACCTGCAGCAACAGATCGCCCAGTTCATCGCGCAGGGAAGCCATATCCTTCTGTTCAATCGCATCAGCCACTTCATAGGCTTCTTCGATCGTGTAGGGGGCGATGGTCTCGAATGTCTGCTCGATATCCCACGGACAACCTGTTTCCGGGTCACGCAGGCGTATCATGATGTCGAGCAGACGACGCGTCTGGGGCAGGGACATGGAACCTCCGGTGAGTCGACATGAGAATAACCGGCTTGCCCGCTCCCTGCCAGAGCCGGGTTAACCGGGGGATGAATGCAGGCTTGCCATCTTCCCTGTCAATCATACCCGACCTTCTGATATATTAAGCGAATGAACCTTTCTGATCTGAAATATCTCATTGCCGTCGCAGAGCACCGCCATTTCGGCCATGCGGCTGACGAATGCAATATCAGCCAGCCCACACTTTCAACGCAGCTGAAAAAGCTGGAAGCGGAACTGGGCGTTGCCTTGCTGGAGCGCACAAACCGGTCGGTTTCAGTGACCGATGCCGGTGAGCAGGTGCTGCGTCATGCCCGCAATATCCTCGCTGAGGCAGACATGATCCGGCAGGTGGGGTCTGATGAATCGCGCCCGATGTCGGGACATCTCAGAATTGGCTGCATCCCGACGCTGGCCCCTTATATGCTGCCCTGGCTGTTGCCGGCCCTCGTTGCGGATTATCCGGATCTCATTCCGGTTCTCGTCGAGGACATGACTGCCCATCTGACCGAAAGCCTGATAAATCACGATCTGGATGTCGGATTCATGGCCCTCCCGCTGGATGGTGACGAACTGGCGACGGAAGCCCTGTTTGATGAATCCTTTCTTGTCGCCTGTCATCCCGATCACCCGTTTGCTGCGACAGAGGCCGTCCTGCGTCAGCAACTGGCGGAGGAGGATGTGCTGTATCTTGATGACGGACACTGTATGCGGGATCAGACAATGGAAATCTGCGGCCGTCCGTCATCCGGCGGACTTGGCGGCGACTTCCGGGCAGCCAGCCTGGAAACATTGCGTCAGCTCGTCAAAGCCGGCTTTGGCGTCACCCTGCTGCCCGCAATGGCCGTCTCCGGTAGCAATCATGATGGCCGGATTGCCATTCGACCGTTTGCCGGGCCTGCCTTTCGCCGGGTGGGGGCGGTCTGGCGTAAAAGCTTTCCACGGCCCGATGATATCCGCCTGCTGTGCCAGACGGTCCGCCGGGCAGCACCCGGAGTTGTCAGTCTGATTGATGATTGAATTCGCCTATCACCGTCATTCAGACAGTCAAATTCCTAAACAAACCCGCCTCCGATACGTTCTCTCCACGCAAGCAACGAAGCTTGCACCCAAAATTACGGAGAGACGTTATGAGCGACAAGCGCCCCACAATGACCACGACCGGTGGTAATCCGGTCTCCGACAACCAGAACAGCCTGACTGCCGGTGCCCGTGGCCCCGTGCTGATGCAGGATTACCAGCTGATTGAGAAGCTGGCCCATCAGAACCGTGAGCGCATCCCCGAGCGTGTTGTCCATGCCAAGGGTTCCGGTGCTTACGGCACCTTCACCGTCACGAATGATATTACTGCCTATACCCGCGCCAACCTGTTTGGTGAGGTCGGCAAGCAGACTGATATCCTGATGCGGTTTTCGACGGTCGCCGGTGAGCGTGGTGCGGCAGATGCCGAACGCGATGTCCGGGGGTTCTCCGTGAAGTTCTATACGGACGAGGGCAACTGGGATGTTGTCGGCAACAATACGCCAGTCTTCTTTGTCCGCGACCCGCTGAAGTTCCCTGATTTCATTCATACCCAGAAACGCCACCCGCGCACCAATATGCGCAGCCCGACTGCCATGTGGGACTTCTGGTCACAGTCACCGGAAAGCCTTCATCAGGTTACCATCCTGATGTCTGACCGCGGCCTGCCGCAGGGCTATCGCAACGTCAACGGCTATGGCAGCCATACCTACAGCTTCATCAACAGTGACGGTGAACGGTTCTGGGTGAAATTCCACTTCAAGACCCGCCAGGGCATCAGGAACTGGACCAATGACGAAGGCAACGCCGTCATCGCCAATGATCGCGAGAGCGCTCAGGCAGACCTGTATAATGCGATTGAAGAGGGCGACTTCCCGCGCTGGGACCTCAAGGTGCAGATCATGCAGGAGCTGGATGCTGAGACCTATCACCTCAACCCGTTCGACCTGACCAAGGTCTGGCCGCACAAGGATTATCCGCTGATCGATGTCGGGACCCTCGAACTGAACCGCAATCCGGATCACTATTTCGCGGAGATTGAGCAGTCGGCCTTCTCACCGTCGAACATCGTTCCCGGGATCGGCTTCTCGCCCGACAAGATGCTGCAGGCCCGTATCTTCTCCTATGCGGATGCTCACCGCTACCGGGTTGGTACTCACTATGAAGCCCTGCCGGTGAACCGTCCGAAATGCCCGGTTCATCATTACCACGCAGATGGCCCGATGCGCTTCGATGCTCCGAAAGGCACAGATGCTTATTACGAGCCGAACAGCTTCAACGGCCCGGCAGAAGACAAAGGCTATGCCGAACCGCCGCTGAAGATTTCCGGTGATGCCGATCGCTACAATCATCGCGATGGCAATGACGACTACAGCCAGGCCGGTGATCTGTTCCGGTTGATGGATGACAATCAGAAGGCCCAGCTGTTCGGCAACATTGCCGGTGCCATGCAGGGTGTTCCGGAGAACATCATCCGGCTGCAACTCAGTCACTTTGCCAAGGCTGATCCGGCTTATGGGGCAGGGGTTGCCAAAGCCCTCGGCCTCGACTTCTGAGCCTGCTCAATGCTTCACACCGGGGCCTCCTGACCGGAGGTCCCGGATTGCCGGTTACTTCAAATATTCTGATATAAATACAAAACGCCCGCCCCGGATTTTCCCGGAGCGGGCGTTCTGATTCAGACTGTCAGAAGATTATTTTCCAGCCTTGTGGTCAACAATTTCGCCACGGGCCGGATAGCCCTTGGCGAGGACAAAATCGAGTGCCCCGAGGATTTCACGGAAGTTCGGACGAGCAAACGGCATGGTCTGCACAGTACCGAAATAGAGGGTGCCATCCGGGCGGACCAGGAACAGACCCGGCTCACTGAAAAGGGCTGGCTCTTCAAAACCGGATGAGGTCACGCCATTCGACGAAGAGATATAGAGACCCCATTCGCGGGCCTTGTCGAGATCCAGACCATAGCCCATGACGAGCTTGTCGAGACCCCATTTTGACTTCGCCTCAACGGCGCGATCTTCACCATCACTGGAAACCGTGACGACGTTGACGCCACGCTCTGCGAAGTCGCCGAGCTTCTTTTCAAGGTCGGCCAGGTAGTTGCCGCAGATCGGGCAATGCAGTCCGCGATAGAAAACCACCATGGTAAAATTCTCGGGCTTGCTGTCACCGAGATCGAATGAGCCGCCACCGACAGTCGCAACCTTGAGCGACGGAACGGGCTGACGCGGAAAGAGGGGGGTAATGTCAGTCATCACATATTTCCTTATCTGGTTTGAACAACACCAAAGCAACAATGTCACTCGGCGGTTGCCCCGAAGATGCGCTTAACCATCCCGGATGCAACCATCCATCAGATAGCGATTTCGTGATCCCAGCTAACCCGGAACTACCGGTCGGATGAATGCCAGCCTGATAACATGTGTGAGATATTGTTCGCCAGTCAGTATCGGAACCATCCGACAGTTCGTCAGAAGCATCTCAGCAAGATCGATAGCGGCATCCGTGAGACCAACCTCCGGGACAAACATTGATTAGAAAAGTGAGGGGACCGACAGACCGGTCTGCGACCGAAACGCAGATCATCATAATCCATAATGTCGCATAATATACGTTATCTAAAATATAATATCATTTATAAACAATGGATTAGAAATTGAGTCCTAACTATAAAGCAGACCTTCTAAATTTCGATTACCATTCCATCCCAGGCTGGCTCAACACCGTTCGGGCACAGGCCAGCAACGGTTTTATAATCCATATCCGGTCCCATATGCGTCAGGATGGCCCGCCCCGGCCGAACGCGTTTGATCCATTCAAGGGTCTGACTGAACCAGCTGTGCGTCGAATGCCGGTCCATCCGGAAGCAGTCGACGACCCATATATCGACCCCCTTCAGGCAATCGAACGCCCGGTCATCGAGAGCAACACAATCTGTCGAATAGGCAAAATCACCAATTCTGAATCCGAGCGTTCGGGAATATCCGTGGTCCTGATCAAAGGCTGTCATCGTCAGCCCCGCGACATCAAACTGCCCTGGCTCTATCTGGTGAGCCTTCAGACAGGGTTTGTAGAATGGCCTGTCACGGAACTGTTCTTCGAACACATATCCGAATCTCTGACCAATCTCGTCCAGCGTGACCTGATCAGAATAGACATCGAGCCATCGGTCAGTTGCCATGTTGACCCAGCGCAGTTCGTCGATGCCATGAACATGATCTGCATGGGCATGGGTGAACAGAACAGCATCAAGATGGGAATGGTTAACGCGGAGAAGTTGTTCCCGCAGATCCGGACTCGTATCGACCAGCAGACGCTTGCCCGAGACTTCAATCAGGACCGATGACCGGAGCCGCCGGTTGCGTGGTTCATCCGGATCACAGCTTCCCCAGTAGTTACCGACAGCCGGCACACCACTGGAAGATCCGCATCCCAGGATGGTGATCCGCATACCCGTTATCCGGCCGGTCGCCGGGCCTTCGAGAACAGGCGATAGAAGTTATCGGTGGTGATCCGGGCCAGATCATCCGGGGTAACGCCCTTCACTTCAGCAACCTTCGCAGCGGTATGCTGAACGAAGGAAGGCTCGTTTCTTTTACCCCGGTTTGGCATCGGCGCCAGATAAGGCGCATCGGTTTCAACCAGCAATCTGTCTAGTGGAATACCAGCAATCGTCGACCGAAGGTCTTCAGCTTTCTTGAAGGTAACGATCCCGGAGATAGAGATATAAAGACCCAGTTCGACCGCCACGCGGGCCAGTTCAGGCCCGGCAGTAAAGCAATGAATGACCCCCGGAAACGCTCCGGCCGACATCGTCTCGCGAAGGATATGAATGGTATCATCATCCGCATCCCGGGCATGCACAATCAGTGGCAGACCGGTATCCTGTGATGCCTCGATATGCGCCCGGAAGTTCCGTTGCTGTTCAGCTTTCGGGCTGTGCTCATAGAAATAATCGAGCCCCGTTTCACCAATCCCGATGCATTTTGGATGGACAGAAAGCCCTGCCAGTTCAGCCCCCGTCACAGGCGGTTCGCTCTCCGCCTCGTGGGGGTGAATCCCAACGGAACACCAGATATGATCATGCGCCTCGGCGATGGCGCGAATCTGCCCGAACTTCGTCACATGGGTACAGATCGTCAGAATGCTCTCGATATCTGCATCTTCTGCCCGGCTGAGAACACCATCAAAATCCTCAGCGAAATCCGGGAAATCGAGATGACAGTGCGAATCAACCAGCATCTTCAGGCGCCGTCGGTCGTTTCATCCACGAACCGCGGAAACACCCCGGTTGGCTTCGGCACAGCCTGCCCCGGCGTCAGGGCCGTTTCCAAATCACCAAAGCTGCGCTTGTCTTGTGGCACATCCATCTGATCCAGAAGCTTTCCGGCACTTTCCGGCATCACCGGCTGTACCAGAATGGCGATCCGCCGGATCACGTCTGCCAGTGTATAGAGCACCGTCCCCATGCGTTCGGGGTCGCTCTTCTTGAGCCCCCACGGGGCCTGTTCATCGACATAGCGGTTGCCCTGCCCGATCACATCCCAGATATCGCCCAGTCCCTTGTGGAAGCTTTGGGCAAGGAACGCCTCACGTGTCTTTCCGTGCAGACTGCGGGCGGCATCAAGCAGGACGTTATCAGCTTCGCTGAACGCATCGGGCTGCGGAATTACGCCATTGCAGTTCTTGTGCACCATCGACAGCACACGCTGAGCCAGATTCCCGAGATCATTCGCCAGATCACCGTTCATGCGATGCACGATGGCGTTGTGCGAGAAATCACCGTCATTTCCGAACGGAACCTCACGCAGCAGAAAATAGCGAACCTGATCCAGACCATATTGTTCAATCAGCGCCAGCGGATCGATGACATTGCCCACAGACTTGGAAATCTTCTGGCCCTCATTTGTCCACCAGCCATGGGCAAACACCCGTTTCGGCGGCTGCAATCCGGCTGCCAGCAAAAAGGCCGGCCAGAAGACCGTGTGAAAACGGATGATATCCTTACCAACCATATGCAGATCAGCCGGCCAGAATGTCTTGTAGCTGTCGCTGTCCTGATCCGGATAGCCAACGGCGGTCATGTAATTGGTCAGCGCATCCAGCCAGACATACATGACATGTTTGTCATCGCCCGGCACCGGGACACCCCAGTTGAAGGTCGTACGTGAGATCGACAGATCAGTCAGTCCGCCCTTCACAAAACTCATCATCTCGTTACGACGACTGACCGGCGCAATGAAATCCGGATTGTCTTCATAGAATTTCAGCAGCGGCTCCTGCCATTTCGACAGCTTGAAGAAATAGCTCGGCTCCTCCACCCATTCGACATCCGCACCGGTTGGCGCCTTACCGGCGACCAGTTCGCTTTCCGCGTAATAGGTTTCATCCCGGACGGAATACCAGCCGCTGTAACTGCCGAGATAGATCTCACCGGCGTCCATCAGACGTTTCCACAGATCCTGCACAGCTTTTGTATGCCGTGGCTCGGTGGTCCGGATAAAATCGTCATTGGAGAAATTCATCGCGACAGCAAGGTCGCGGAAATTCTGCGAAACCCGGTCGGTAAAGGTCTGCGGATCAACGCCTGCGGCCATAGCCGACTTCTCGACCTTCTGACCATGTTCGTCGGTCCCGGTCAGGAAGAAGACATCTTCCCCTTCCAGCCGCATGAAGCGGGCAAGCACGTCACAGGCCAGCGTGGTATAGGCATGGCCGATATGGGGCGCATCATTAACGTAGTAAATTGGTGTTGTGACGTAGTAGGGCATGCCCCTGCTCCCGCTATAGGCTTTGGATCCGTCAGCCCTGCCCGACTGGCATTGCTGTCCGGCGCTGATCAGGCTTTGGATTGCGCGACTGACTGGATTGACAGCAGGGCATCCAGTGCTGCCTGCTTGCGATCCATATTGACAGTCGAAACGGCCCGACCAAGACGCGCGATCTTTTCCCACACCTCTATCCAAGGTTCAAGCGAACCGGCGCCTGCCGCCGCAGCGACACTGGCCCTCATACCGTCATTACCGACCTCACCAAGCTTGCCAGCTGCCGCCAGCGAGACAGATTTTCCGATCCTGTGATAGATCAGGTCCATCATGACAGTAAACCGGCGCTCGGCGCCGGCTTTCGCAACCTGGTCAGCCAGACCATGCATTTTGCGGATATCCATTTTCGGCAATCCGGCAAGCAGTGCATCCAGATCATCCATCAGATCGATACCACCGGCATCAATCAGCGACATTGCCTGACCGATGCTGCCGTCGGAAATTTCTGCCAACCGCTCAACCAGCCCGCTGCTGATTTCCGGATGATGCCGGGTGATAAGCTGGCTGACCGTGGTTTCCGGCAGCGGCTGAAGCATCAGCCTCCGACAGCGGGAGCGAATGGTAGGCAACAGACGTGATGGCTGATGACAGACCAGCATGATCAGCGCCTGCCGTGGCGGTTCTTCGAGAATCTTGAGGATCGCGTTCGACGCTTCCCGCCGCATCTCGTCGACGGCATCAATGACAACGACCCGCCAGTCACCTGCCGATGGTGTCATCGACATAAAGCCCGGGATCTGCCGGGCGACATCGACGGAAATGGATTGCGACAGTTTCTTGCCCTGCTTGTCGAGCTTGCGGGTGATCGCCAGAAAATCCGGATGGCCAAGCGACGCGACCTGCCGGAAAATCGCATCCTCCGGTGCTGTAGCCAGACTGGTGGGCGGACCACCAAACATGTCCGGCTCACCACCTCCCGAGAGGACAAACCGGGCGAACCGGTAGGCCAGCGTCGCCTTGCCGATTCCTTTCGGGCCACTCAGCATCCAGGCATGGCTCATCCGGCCGGATGACCAGGCTTCGATCAGTTCTTTCTCGGCGTCCCCCTGCCCCAGCAATTCCGGGTTTTCCCTTGGCGGCAACCAGGGCGGGTCAGACGGATCAACCAGATCAGGTACGGCAGGCTTCTTGCTCATAAGGTAATGCCAAGGCGTTCCCGGACAGCGCCCACCACCAGTTCATGCACAGCTTCAACAGTACGGTCGGCATCGATGACAACACAGCGATCCGGTTCCCGCCGGGCAATCTCAAGAAAGCCCGAGCGTACCCGCTCGTGAAAGGCCAGCGGCATCCGCTCATAGCGGTCTTCGCCTCCTTCCCGTTCAATCGCCCGGCCGATCCCTCTGTCTGACGCCAGATCGAGAACAATGGTCAGGCTGGGCCGGAAGCCGCCGCAAACCAGACGATGCAATCGTCGGATGGTCTCTTTATCAAGCTCATGGCCATATCCCTGATAAGCCATCGTTGAATCGGCGAACCGGTCGCTGATGACCCACTTACCCCCGGCCATTGCGGGCTGAATGCGTCGGGTCAGATGATCACGTCGCGCGGCATAATTCAGCAAGGCCTCGGTCAGCCCGTCCCAGCGGCCGGTTTCTCCGGTAACCAGAAGATTCCGGATTGCCTCCGCCCCCTCTGATCCGCCGGGCTCCCGTGTCAGTTCGCACTGAAACCCAGCGGTCTGTACGGCAGCAGCCAGCATCTTGCACTGGGTCGACTTCCCAACACCCTCACCGCCTTCAAATGTGATGAATGGGCCCACTTCCTGCCCGTCAGCCAAGGTCACGCACCCCAGACGATATATTTGACGGCAGACAGAATACGGCCGACAAAACCGAGCCGGTTGACCGTTTCTGCCGCTTTCAGGGGAATAACCCGGTCTTCAAGACCCGGTGCACTGATCACAAGGTCGGCAACCCGGTCACCGGCCACAATCGGTGCCGGAACCGGCCCGTCATAGACCACCGCAACCTTCATATCCTTGCGTGCGTTGCGCGGAACCGTGACGGTCAGAGCTTCATCAATGACCAGCGGCACCCGCTTCTTGTCACCCAGCCAGACTTCCGCGCTTTCAACCACATCGCCGCTCCTGAACAGGCTGACATTGGCAAATTCGCGGAACCCCCATTCCAGCAGACGTTCGGACTCCGATCCGCGTGCCTTCACGCTGTCGAGACCATTGACGACCAGCACAAGCCGCCGGCCATTCCGCTCGACGGTCGATGCCAGACCATAACCCGCAGCCTCTGTATGGCCGGTTTTCAGGCCATCCGCCCCCATATTACGGTAAAGCAGCGGATTCCGGTTACCCTGCCGGATGCCGGCATAGGTAAAGCTGCGTTCTGCATAGATCTTGTAGAGTTCCGGAAAGTCTTTGATCGTCCGCAATGACAGGGTCGCCAGATCACGGGCCGTGGTCATATGTTCCGGGTCGGGCCAGCCCGTTGCGTTACGCAATGTCGTATTCGACATCCCCATTTCCCGTGCCTTCGCGGTCGCGGTACGGGCAAAGGCCTCTTCAGAACCTGCCAACGCCTCGGCAACGACAATACTGGCATCATTCCCTGACTGGATGATGATTCCCCGAATCAGGTCAGAGACCTTCACGCGGGTATCGACTTCCACGAACATTTTCGAGCCGCCCTTCCGCCAGGCCTTTTCGCTGACGGGGAAATTGTCATCAAGGCTTACCGAACCTTCCCTGATTTTGGAAAACAGCATATAGACCGTCATCATCTTGCTCATGGATGACGGCGGCATCAGTTCATCTGCATTCTTTTCAAACAGAACAGCACCGGTCTCCGCATCAATCATCACGGCCTGTTTGGCTGCGGTATCCAGCGCGAATGACGGTGAAGCAACAGCCAGAAAACCTGCGAGAGAACACAATCCGGCAAACCGGCCAACCGTCTGAAACATGTTCTTTCCTCCGTTTTCTCTTTCGCCGGAACAGCATCCGGATATCCGTAACGGATCAGGCCGCTGTGGCGAAATTTTGATCTGAATGATTCGTCTTACTCTAGCACGATACGGGCGTCAGGAAATCCCGCCGAAATCACCGATGCGAGCAACTGATCAGCCTGATCCACTGTACTCAGGGGGCCGACCCGGACACGGAAATAATCCCGGCCATTCACCAGGGCGTGGGTAATTCCGGCTGTTCCATGCCCGGCAAGCCGCGCCTGCGCCCGGTTGGCATATTCGTAGACGGTAAATGATCCGGCCTGAATAAACATATCCGTATCGACAGGTACCGTTTGCGTAATGGTCTGCGGCAGCGGTGTGGTCACGCCTACGGCCGGCGCGGCGGCCCGGGTAGCCGGAGGAGCGGCAAAAGACTGAACAACCGGTGTTGGCTGGACGGCACCCGAGCCGTTCAGGTTCCGGGCGACAACTTTCGTCCTTGGTGCCGCCGTTACCCTTGTCGTATCGCCTGAGGCAACTGTTGTCCCCTGAAGGCGCGCCGCAAGCATACGGCTTTCCCGTGACAATACCCGCACCCGCACCCGCGCCGTTCCGGCCCCGATCATATCCAGCTGGTCGGCGGCCTTACGGGACAGATCAATGATCCGGCCTTTCGAAAACGGTCCCCGGTCATTCACCCGGACAATAATTGATCGCCCGTTTTCCAGATTCGTGACACGAACAATACTCGGCAAAGGCAGGGTACGGTGCGCCGCAGTCAGCGCGTTCATATCATAACGTTCGCCGTTCGCGGTATCCTTGCCGTGAAAGTTCGGCCCATACCAAGAAGCAATGCCTGTCTCGTCATAAGCATAATCAACCGCCGGCGTATACCAGGTGCCGTAGATCTGATAAGGATTCCCGATCTTGTAGGACGTCGAATTACCATATTCGCCGCCTTCGCCGGTAAAGGGCTCCGAGTTTTCAGGCAGCGTCTCCTTGATCGCGTGAGATAACAGATTGATCTCTGCGCACCCCGCCATCCCCATCATCAGGCAGAAAGCCCCGACAAGTTTACCGGCACGCGACACAGAATGCCGGTCAACAGACGCGTAAATTCTGCCAGAATTCATCTCAAACTCCCCCAAACCCAAAATCAGTCACCAATAGCGTCTGCAATCGACCCGACAGAAATGCCAAAGAAATGCGAATAATTCCACTTCAGCAGGGTTCGATAATTCTGATAGATCAGAAATGCAGCATCCCCGCCCCGCTTGGGACGAATGACGGAGGCTTCAATATTGCGGGTCGGCAAGGCACCACCACCTTCCTTACGCACACCGAGGGCACGCCATTCATCCATCGTCTTGATCACATCCAGACTGACCAGCGATTCATCAAATCCCCTCGGCAGGTCAACTGCCCGCCCCCATGTCAGGTCATCCCGCCAGCCGGATTTTGACAGGTAATTGGCAATTGATGCGAAAACATCTGATTGCGTCTCCCAGATATCACGGCGTCCATCACCGTTGTAATCCTCCGCAAACGAAAGATAGGAGGATGGCATGAACTGACTTTGCCCCATGGCGCCTGCCCACGATCCCTTCATGATATCGGCGGTCGTATGGCCCTGATTGAGAATCGTCAGTGCGTTAAACAGTTCCTTACGGAAAAAGGCACTTCGCCTTCCGTCCCAGGCCAGCGTTGCAAGAGAGTCGACGACCTTGAAGCCACCGGTATAGCGGCCAAAACTGGTTTCCGCTCCCCAAAGCGCCACAATAAACCGCGGTTGAACACCGTATTTCCGAGACACCTCATTGAGAATTTCACGATGCTCCTGCATCATCTTTTTGCCGTACTCAATCAGCTGAGGTGTTATTCTCTTTGCCATATACTGCTGGAATGTCTGGGTAAATTCCGGTTGTCCGCGGTCAAGTTCAATGACCCGGGGTATCGGTTTGATATCAGTCAGGGCAGCCGCGATGATCACCTCGGAGATATTACGCTCCCGCGCTTCCTGACGTACGCCCTCAAGCCAGGCATCGAAAGACTGTTCAGCAGCCAGTGCCCCGGCGCTCAGACTGACAGTCAATGAAAGAGCCAGCATCGAAAGTCGTTTTTGCATTGCTATTCATCACATTGATTGATCGGGAATATACTTTGTAATCCGGCAATCTTGCGAAACCGTTATCATCCGAAAGATTTCAGGGCGCGGGAAACAATTCGCTGGTTCGGCCCATAAGCCGGTATGCAAACAGGCCAATCCATTCCCTGATAGCGGATGATACGCCGCTCAACCCGCCGGCGAGATCAAACCGGAACGAAAAATTTTCGTCCTTTTTTGTTTTATAATCAACGGGGTACGGAGCTACCTTAAACCCCGCCCTGCGAAAAACACCAACAGATCGTGGCATATGTGCAGCGGAAGTAACCAGAATCCAGACATCCCCCGGCTTTGGGGGATACAAGTCTGCCACGCGGGAGGCATTCTCAAATGTATTCCGGGCATTGGATTCAAAAATAAATCTGCCGGGGTCAATTCCAATTCGTTCAACCAGAAGACGCGCCGCATCTGCCTCCCGATGTTCTGTATTGGTCAGCCGGCCTGAACCACCCGTATAGATTACCGGCACAGCCGGGTACAGTCTGGCAAGATACAGCATCTCCAGCACCCGTTCCGCACCACCACCAACCGAAGGCATCCCCGAGGCCGTTGTGGCTATCGGATCGATAACACCACCAAGAACGATAACTCCCGCAGGCCCGGGTGCGCTCTCCTGCAAAACAGCCGGAGGAAAGCGTTGTTCAAGCGGGCCTTCTATCCAGCTGCCAACCGGCAGAAAGGTCAGCGCAGAGGTCAGTCCCAGAAGCAGCACATTTGCCCGCACAAGCCAGCGGTTCCGGCTTCTGACAATACCAAAACCCGTACAGAAAATGATCAGGAAGGCGAGGAGATTTCCTGGCTGAACCACAAACCAGAACAATTTCGAGGCAACAAAAAGAACATCTTCCATACCGGACCTGCTTTCGTCATTCTGACGCCCGGTCAGGCGACAAATTGCTCCCGGTGCTTGTTGATCGCCTTGCGCAGCCCCATGAATATCTGCTTGCCGACATCGCCGCCATCGCCCTTGATCTTTTCTTTCAGGACGACGCGCATGGAATCAATATGCGCTTTCACTACTTCAACGGCAGCATCACTCTGGTTACAGCCTCTGCCGGTACAGTCATAAAGCGATTTGGCAAAAGTCGTGATCAATGGATAGCCGAAGGTTCCCCCCTGCCCGCGCATTTCATGAGCCAGCAGGTTGATCTGTTCAAAATGTTTGGGTCTCTGTGTTGGGTGCAGCAGCGCCTCGGTGCACAGATCAGACAGGCTGGCGAGGTCCGTCAGTGCCCAGTCGGCAAATTCCAGTGACTTGCGCGCCAGATTATCCTCGGCTTCCTCAAGCAGGTTAAGCGGCAACTCCCCGCTGCCTGTAGCTCCCATCCCGGCAACCTTTTCCTTCAGCCGGTTTGGTAACCTGAAATACCAGACTTCCGTTTTGTCTTTCGGCTTTGTGACCCGTGAGCCGGAATAAACAATCGTTATATCCTTCTCTGCGGTCACCCGGCGTTCATTATCGCCGACATCATCCTTTCGGCGCCGCCGGTCCGGACCAAAATAATGCTGATTCATGACATACTGCCTGGGATGATCAATCAGGGCGAGGATGCGCTGCGACACCGAACGTCCGGAAAACGGCTTGGCCAGAAACTCTGTTGTTCCGATGTCCCGGGCTGAATTCACATATCCCGTATCTGCTGCGCCACTCAACATGATGAACGGCATGAAACGGTCAGGCGATTCCTTTGCCATACGCAGCCAGCGCAGCAACAGCACACCGTTTACCGGGTTCATCACCAGATCACTGATCACCAGATCAATGCCAAAGCCATATTGCTGATTACTGCTGCTTTGCGCGACCATTTTCAGGAATTCAATCGCATCTGCGCCGTTTTTGGCTGTTTTCACCTCGCGAAAGCCAAGCTGACGCAGCAGGTCAGACAAAACATCTCGCATATAATCATTGTCTTCGACGACCAGTGCCGAAAGACGGTCAAAACTGTAAAGTGCCAACCTGATACCCTTGCCTAGTCAAAAGGCCCCGTCTACCCGGCTCTAAAGTGACGACCAACCGGGTATGATGCAATCCTGTTCTGGAAAAAGAAAAGGACGCCCCGGAGAGCGCCCTTTTTGATCTCGTATTTTACCCGGCTTAGAAGAGCTGAAGGACCGACTGTTCGGACTGCTGAGCCAGTGACAATGATGTCACACCGAGCGACTGTCTGGTCTGGAGGGAAAGCAGGTTCGCCGATTCTTCGTTGAGGTCAGCGTTGACCAGTTTTGCCGCCCCTTCTTCCAGCGTATTCACCAGTGTTTCCGTAAAATTCAGCCGGATCTGAAGCAAGCTGTTGCTGGAACCGAGTGTTGCCGAGGCATTCCGAACCTCCCCGATCGCAACATCCAGATCCGAAATTGCCGCATCAATGTTGGCATCCGAACCGAAGTTACCGGCCGCCAGTTCGATGGACAGACCGGTTGCATCCAGTGATGTACCGGTAATCGTAATCTTGTGGTCACCGTCTTCGTCAAAGGTAACCGTGAGGTTATCCGCTGTCTGGCCGACCAGGTTTGTACCGTTATAGCTTGAGTCGTTCGCAAGGTCGGTCAACTGGTTACGGATAACGTTGAACTGGTTGGCCAGGTTCTGACGTTCCGACGTATCGTTGGTCTGACGTGCCTGCAGGGCAAGACCCTTGGCCTGATCAACCAGGTCGGCCAGTGCTTCTGCGCCCTGAACAGCGGCTTTCACTGTCGAAATACCCTGATCGATGGAATTCTTGAGAGCAGCAAGATCGCTGCTTCGGTTGCTGAGGCCACGCGACTGGAAGAAGGCAAGCGCATCATCAAGTGCACTGTTTACCTTGAGGCCGGTCGAAAGCCGTTCCTGTGTCCGCCCGATCAGTCTGGAGGTGCGGGTAAGGGACAGCAGGTTAGTCCGTGTCGGTGCTGACAGTGTGATGTCCGAGGTCGACATTGATTCTACTCCGTTTACTGTTCTGTCATCAGCGCCGGGGCCTTTTCAGGGGCTTCCCCGCACCAGTTGATCCAAAGCACCGGCCAGTGGGCTTGCAGGACCCTTCGTCCTGCGTTGCGCCTTCTGCGCGATCCGGAACTTATCTGGCATCCAGATAGCAGGGAGCGTGCCAACTTTTATTTTCCTGTAAAAACAATGGCATACCTGTCCAGAACCTGTGGTAATGGTGGGCAGAGGGGAAAAATGGTACGGAACGAACGGCAAAAATTGCCGGGCAAACTGGGTAAAAGGAAAAATCGTCATGAGTCATGAACAGAAGTCTTCCGCCATCATCGTCGGTGCGGGCAGCGGATTAAGTGCCTCCTTTGCCCGGAAACTGGCTTCCGAAGGGATGGAGCTGATACTGGCAGCCCGGGATGAGACAAAACTCGCCGCGCTGGCAGAGGAGACCGGCGCCACCACAATCAGATGCGATGCCTCAGTCCCGGAAGATGTCGATGCGCTGTTCGCAGCGGCAGACAGACAGTTCGGAACAGCAGATATCGTTCTCTACAATGCCAGCTTCCGGACCCGCGGCGATTTCGAGAGCCTGGACCGGGATCAGGTTCGCAAGACCCTTGATGTTACCGCTTATGGCGCATTTCTGGTCGCCCAGCAGGCAGCACAGGCGATGCTCCGCCGCGGGTCAGGCGCGATCTTCTTTACCGGCGCCTCCGCCAGCGTGAAGGGCTATTCGAAGTCAGCCCCCTTCGCGATGGGCAAGTTTGCCCTGCGGGGGCTGGCGCAGAGCATGGCGCGGGAATTGTCACCAAAGAACATTCATGTTGCGCATTTCGTCATTGATGGCGGCATCGGCGACAGTTCCGATCCGCGTGCCGCCAGCCGCGGTGAAGACGGTCTGCTGCATCCCGACGCCATTGCCGAAAGTTACTGGCAGGTCTATCGCCAGCATCGCAGTGCCTGGTCCTGGGAACTTGAATTGCGTCCCTGGGCAGAAAATTTCTGACCGCATATTCGAAACCGCTCCGGTGCCGCCATATAGAAGATATGTAAACCGACAACAGGATCCCGCCCGGCATGTCCGTGAACAAGACCACCCTGCTCCCGTCCCTGCTGGCAACTGGCAGCCTGCTGATACCGACCAGAAGCGCCTTCGCGTTTGAGTTCAGTCAGAACGGGCCGGAGCTGGTTTATTCTCTCCTGCTGTTGCTGTTTGTCGGCTCGGGCGTGCTGTTTCATTTCCGTAACCGGGTCGGGCTGGCTTTGAAATATACCGCTGTCTGGCTGGGTATCTTCCTTGTCCTCGCGATTGGCTACAGCTTCAGGGGTGATGTCATGATGGTGGCGGACCGGGTGATGGGGAACCTCATCGAAGACCAGGGTTCTGTCGCAAACGGGGAAATTTCCTTCCCGGCGGGACGAAACGGTCACTTCTTTATTGAGGCCAGTGTGAATGGCGAGCCGGTGCGGTTTCTGGTCGATACCGGCGCGTCCAGCGTTGCCCTGTCACAGACCGATGCCCGGCGGCTGGGCTTCGCCCCGGAAACGCTGACCTTCGACCAGCCGACACAGACCGCCAACGGACC
Organism: Alphaproteobacteria bacterium HT1-32; assembly: GCA_009649675.1. NCBI lineage: Bacteria > Pseudomonadati > Pseudomonadota > Alphaproteobacteria > Alphaproteobacteria bacterium HT1-32. The sequence goes on from WJPL01000003.1 coordinate 367,086, forward strand.
TGCACTCAGCGCCCGTGTCCAGCTGGACCATGTCGCCGTTGGTCCGGTTGTGGTTGAAGATGTCCGGGCGACGGTCAGCAATGCCAACCTCAATCAGTCCCTGCTGGGGATGAGCTTTCTCAGCCGCATCGGCGGCTATCGGGTTGAAGCCGGACGCCTGATCCTGACCCCCTGACGCCTAGGGAGCGGGTCAGGCCAGCGCCACCGCGATCCGTGCCGCAACATCCGCATTATGAATTGCCAGCGCCCGGTTGGCGGCAACCGTTCGCCCCTCGCTCAGTTCCGCGAGGCGGCGCAGCAGGTAAGGTGTCTCCCGCTTGCCGGTCACCCCGTCACGCCGGGCTTCAGCCAGTGCTGTTTCGATCCAGCCTTCAACCTCGGCACGGGGTAATTCGTCGGCTTCCGGTATCGGGTTGACGATCAGCAACCCGCCCTGCAATCCCAGCTGGCGCTGCGCCCGGATGATGGCAGCGGCCTGCGCTGCATCTTCGATTTTCCTGTCCACACCAAGACCCGAATCACGATAATGGAACGCGGGCAGACGGTCCGTGCCAAAGCCCAGCACCGGTACGCCCTCAGTCTCCAGCACTTCCAGTGTCCGCGGCAGGTCGAGAATCGATTTAGCCCCGGCGCAAACCACCGTCACCGGGCTTTGTCCCAGTTCACGCAGATCGGCAGACACATCAAGGCTGTCCTCACCCCCGCGATGGACGCCTCCGATACCGCCGGTCGCAAACATCTCAATTCCGGCCAGCGCGGCGCAATACATGGTCCCCGCAACCGTTGTCGCCCCCGGCAGACCCAGCCCGATGACGGTGCCGAGATCGCGCCGGCTTACCTTCACGCAGTCACTGGCCTGTGCCAGTCGCTCCAGCGCATCGCCCGACAGCCCGATATGCACCCGCCCATCCAGCAGCCCGATAATTGCAGGTGTCGCACCTGCTGCCCGCACTGCATCCTGCAACGCGGCTGCTACCGACAAATTGTCCGGCCAGGGCAGACCATGCGCAATGATGGTGGATTCAAGCGCCACAATCGGGCCGCCCGCAGCTCTCGCTGCCGCCACCTCGTCACTGAAAGTCAGAAGATCGTTCATCCGCGCAGTTTCGACATTTCAGCCGGACTGGCAACCCGCAGCGTTATTCCGCGTCATCCCGTGTCACTGTGATATCCCCGGCCCGGCTCTCAACAGCCGGCCAGTCCAGCGTCTCCGGTGCGGCCTGGTCACTCTCAACCACCAGCGAAGCCGCTGCGTTCCCCCGCAACAGCCAGGTTTCCGCCACTTCCCCGCGCAACAGCGAGGCCAGAACCCCCGCTGCAAATCCGTCCCCGGCCCCGACGCAATCAGCCATCTCACAATCAGTCCGTGCCCCGGCCCGATAGGTAATCCCCTCCAGCCCCAGCGCCGCCCCGGCAGCCCCCGCCGTCACGGCAACAATTGACGGCCCCTTGGCCAGCAGGTCGTTGGCCAGCCTGGCCGCCGCATCAAGGCTTTCTGCACTCTCCTCCTGTCGCAGCAGCGCCTCGGCCTCCCGCTGATTCAGCAGCAGCAGGTCAATGCGGTCCAGCAGCCCGGCCAGCCGGACCACCTTGGCCACGGACACACCGGCAACTGCAACCGGCGGGCGCCCTTCTGTCAGGATCAGTGATTCCAGCAGGGCACTCGACAGATTCGCATCCGCCAGCCACCAGCGACAGGTCATTGCCCGCGCCATCGCATCCCCGTCCAGCGCCGCCGCCTGTTCATGAATACCCATATCGTTGAAGGCGACCGACAGCCGCCCTTCCGGATCCAGCGCCGCAATATAACGGCTGGTCCGCCCCTGCCCGCCGGACAGGTTGATCAGATCGACGCCCATCCTGCCGGCATCACCGGCAATTGCCGCCCCGTCCGCATCATCGGCAAAGGCCGACAGCAACAGCGGCCGCTGGCCCAGCCGTGCCAGACAGGCCGCAATATTGCGCGCCGCTCCGCCGATCCGCAGCGTCATTTCCGCCGGGTTCGACAGACCCGGCAGCATCGGCTCATCCAGCCGCATCACCAGATCGACATTCGCCGCGCCAATCAGCGCGATATCGTTGCTGCTCTCCATCATCTCAGGCTCCACCATCCCGGCCATCCGGCAAATTCCCCCCATGCTGACGGCGAAAGATGAATCTCACGCTAATGCGTATCGGGTCTGGACAGGGCCGGTTCCGGCAAACCTGCACAACAAAGCTGAAACGGAATTGTAACCCCGATAAAAATCGACTATCCAACGCCTCTGGCGAAGGATGGGTGGCCGAGCGGTTGAAGGCACCGGTCTTGAAAACCGGCAAGGGTTAACGCTCTTCGTGGGTTCGAATCCCACCCCATCCGCCACTACCGCTTCGCAAAGCGAAGCGGTGAACCAACTCTCTGAAATTGATGTAGCGCCAGCCGTTTCGCAGAAACGGCGAGAGCGATGGCGTTCTCAAATCTCTACGTCTCCGACAGACACTCAAATGACCGCGTCGAGTTTCGACAAAATGCATCACTAATTTTTGAGTGAAATCAACAGACGCGATACAAGTGCCACTGGTCAAACGCGCAACCTCCAGGTAGCTTTCATTTATGGGGTATTGTGTGTTTATGCTTAGACCTGATTCGATCTACGATGACAGTCCATCGGAGCAGTATCAGTTTCCAAGGCAGTATCTAGATCGGGCAAAAACGTCAGAAGGGGACTGGATTGTATATCTAGAGCCAACGAAGATGCGCGGAACACGAGGGTATTTTGGAATTGCGCGTGTCAGCAGCATCATACCAGATCCAAAAACACCCGGGATGTACTTGGCTTTAATCGAATCTGGTAGTTATTTGGACTTTCCCTCTCCTGTTCCATTCAATGATAGCGATGGCCCGATTGATCGCGGTCTATTAAACGAGAATGGAATACTTTCTGGTCGCGCCCAAGCAGCAGTAAGACCAATAAATCCAGTCGATTTCCTCCGTATCATCGAAATCGGACTCAGCGATTCAAATCCGCTACTCCCGCGCCAAGATTCTGCTGAAGCGATACTCCAACTGGATGACGAACAGGCCCCTTTTACATTTGGAGAGGACCGGGAGCGTGTCCAGCAACTGACAAGACGCGTAATGCGGGACAAGGCATTTCGTCGTGTTGTGCTTCGGGCTTACAATGAGCGTTGTGCAATTACCGGACTGAAACTTATCAATGGCGGAGGACGCGCTGAAGTAGAAGCAGCCCATATCCAACCAGTTAAAAATAATGGTCCGGACATAGTTCGAAACGGTCTCGCACTTTCCGGGACCGCACATTGGATGTTTGACCTAGGTTTGATCAGTTTATCAGATGAGTTTGAAATTCTTATTTCTCGTCAGGTCAATGATCTTGAGAGTGTAAAATCATTCATCAACGAAAATGGTAAAGCATCATTACCCGAGCGAATTATGGATCGGCCACATCCACAATTTCTTCAGTGGCACCGGGAGCACTGCTTCAAGAGCTGAATCACTAGGAGAACTTTACTAATATAAGCTTAAATATTTAAATACATTTTTTACCATTTAACTCCAACGTCCTAATACAAACTTACTTTAGTTCATAATTTGACCAAAATTTATACGCTTCCGGATCCTTTAATTTATTTAAACCTGCAACGTCATTTATACTTTTAAGTGCTGACTTTCGCAATTGCGGAACTTCTAAAATAAACCTCTGCGTGAGACTAATAAACTCGTCTTTAATTCGATAACTCATGTCTTTTTTTGGACCAGTCATTATACCAGATTTTCTCCACAATTCCACGTCCCGAAGACTCATCACGGTATGTTTCTGGCTAAACAGATCTCGCCCAACCGTCATCGTCACAAATAAAAACTCATACAACACAGCGCAAGATTGATTTTTTATTCCATATCCAGAAACAGATATAATTAACCTACTTGCCGAATATCCATCATCCGATAAATTTATTTTGTAACCACTTCTCTGTAACTCAATCGCTACAGAATCCCTAGTCTGAGCGACATTTGTCCAACATCCATCTGAAACACCATCACTCGCAACAACCTTGATCTCGCTTCCAGAAGCAATATCAATCCAAGCTGGATCTTCTCCCCATGAAATGACGGTACTGATGCTTTCTGATCGGGAGTTAGAAGGCATCAGCATCAAAAACAGCACAAAGTTAAGGAGAAAAAAACGCATTCATCTTCCCTTTCGCAACTCACATATCTGCATCAACCAGCAGCGGACAAAACGGTAGAAATACAGATGAAAGAATATTTTATCGAAATAAATTTAACAAGTTATTCTATCTTTGGTATGACCGCAGACCGCGCTCTAACATCAATCCACCAACGGCAAGGTACACTCACGGAACCTTAATTAGACGATCAACAGAAACACAATCCTACTTCCCCCCATTGATCCAAAACAATGCCGCCCTGCCTCGCGACGGGCAGAGTCCCCTAAAAACACGCCGGGAGGGAAATAATCGCTGATGACTGAGACATATATTCCGATAGGAAGCCGCGTCAGGCTGATCTCTACGGCAGAGCCGTGGCGGTGGCTGGTGGCGGGGTGGAATGATTTGCGGGCAAACCGGATGCGGAGCCTGCTCTACAGCCTTCCCTTTGTACTGTTCGGATATGTCTCGACCGCCGGGCTGTATCTGGCGGGCTGGCATTATCTGATCTGGCCGGCGCTGGCCGGGTTCTTCATTCTGGCCCCCGCTTTTGCTGTCGGGTTTTACGAGGCCAGCCGGCGTCTGGAACGGGGCGAGGCCGTGACGGTGATGGACATGGTCATGGCCTGGCGGCGCAACCCCAGCCGTATCTTCGGGGCCGGGCTGACGCTCTGCTTTTTCATGATCCTGTGGCTGCGGTCGGCCTCGCTGATCTATGCGATCAATTTTCCCTATCAGATGCTGTCCCTGCAGGGGATCATGAACCAGACCTTCTTTTCCGCTGACGGGGCATCTTTTTTCGCGGTCGGAACGGTTATCGGTGCGGCCTTTGCGGTGACAGCCTTTCTGCTGACCGTTGTATCACTGCCGATGCTGCTGGGGGAGAAGGCTGACCTGCTGCCTGCGATTTTCCTGTCCATACTGGCGGTATCGCGTAACAGCCGGGCAATGGCACTGTGGGCCGCCATCATTGTTGTCGCGACGGCTGCCGGACTGGCCACGGCCTTTGTCGGGTTGATCCTGACCATGCCGCTTCTGGGCCATGCGTCCTGGCATGCCTACCGGTCGATGATTGAGCCGGAGAAGGAAACCCCGTGAGATCTGTGACCTGACCTCCGGGACCGTGCCCCCTCACCCCACCACGGGCAATTCTGCCGGTGCGCGGCGGCTCAGCCATTCGGCGCCGTCTTCGGTGATGACGATGTTTTCCTCATGCACCATCTGTTTGCCCGGCGCGAATTCCATACCGGGTTCGAGGGTCAGCACGACACCCGGTTCCAGCACGGTGCCATCCTCCGGAGTATTTGACGGCCATTCGGTGAGTTGCATGCCGAGACCATGCCCCATGCGGCCAACGCTGTTGCCGAGCGCACCGCCCGCTTCCAGCACGCCCCACATGGCGGCCCAGACATCGCTGGTGGTGGCCCCCGGTCGGGCCGCCGCAAACCCGGCGTCGGTGGCAGCATAGACCACGTCATAGGCGCGACGGACCGCGTCGTCTGCATGTCCGAAGGCGATATTGCGGTCGAAATCGCAGAAATAGCCGTCAAAGGTGGTGCCGGTATCGATTATCAGCACATCGCCCGCTGTCTGCACCCGGTCGGTCGGCCCCATGATGATGCTGTCATAACCACCGGGGCCAGAGCCTGAGATGATGTAGGGTGAGCTGTCTGCGCCCCGTTGCAGCAGGTCGATCCGGAAGCGGCGGCAGATTTCCCGCTCGGTCTCGCCCATGCTGACCGACGACGGCCAGTCATCGAAGGCATCGGAGGTCAGTTCGCAGATATGGGCGATCTTTTCGATCTCTGCCGCTGACTTCACATAGCGAAGACGGTGAATCAGCAGGGAGACATCGGCAATCTCAAAACCCGTGAGTTCCTGTTTCAGCCGCTCAAAGTCACCAGCGGGCATCCGCAGATGACTTTCATGCCCCATCGGAACCCCCAGACGGCCAAAACGTCCCGGCAGTTCGGCGAAAACCGAGCAGAGCAGTGAAATACCGTCATCCGCCGGTCTTGGCGCGGGCCATGTCCGGATATCCCCGATCCAGGTTGATGCCATCCCGGCCAGCCCGATTTCAGGGATCACGGCAATCGGCTTGCCCGCCAGCGGCACGACCAGAAACCAGGGCCGGGTCGGACTCTCCCAGAACTGGGTGAAGAAGCCGCTGAAATAGCGGACCTCCGGCTCTGTCGTCAGTAACAGCGCATCAATGCCGTCTGCCTGCATCTGCCGTTGTGCCCGCAGCAGGCGATTCTCGAATTCACAGACATCAAACCCTCGCGGCGGGATCTTTGCCATTTGCCGGTTTCCTATCGTGACAGTTGCGAGCGAACAAGACGCAGCCAGAAGGCGACACCGGTCTGCAGAATGTCGTCGTTGAAATCGTAGTGCGGGCTGTGGAGACCGCAGCCCCCCGGCCCGTCCCCGCCATTGCCAAGGAACAGATAGCATCCCGGCTTGCGTTGCAGCATGAAACCGAAATCCTCTGATGCCATCAGCGGCAGACAATCCGGCTGAACATTGTCTTCACCCACCACTTCGCGGGCGACCGCAGCCACGATGTCCGCCTCTCTGGCCGTATTGATGGTCGAGGCAAATTCCCGCGAGTACGAGAACGACGCCGTCGCGCCATAGGCGGCAGAAATCCCCTCGCTGATGCGCGCCATCGAGGCCTCGATCTGATCCTGTACAGCCGGCAGGAACGAGCGTGTATCACCACGCAGGGTCACCCGTTCCGGGATGACATTCCGCGTCGCCTCAACGGCAAAGTCCGTCACCGAGATGACCCCGTTCTCCAGCGGATTGAGGCTGCGGGAGACAATGCTCTGCAGGGCCACGACAATTTCGGAAGCCACCAGAATGGGATCGATGCTGAGATGGGGCATCGCCGCATGTCCGCCCTTGCCCAACACCCCGATCTCGAAATTATCCTCACAGGCCATGATCGGTCCCCGGCGCAAGGCAATCTGCCCTGTGGGCAGCGACGGCATGTTATGAATGCCATAGACCGCCTCGACCGGGAAACGCTCGAACAGGCCGTCTTCCATCATCGCCAGTGCACCGCGGCCATGTTCCTCTGCCGGCTGAAAGATGAAAACCACCGTGCCATTGAAATCCCGGCTGTTCGCCAGAAGCTTCGCCGCCCCCAGCAGCATCGCCGTATGACCATCATGGCCGCAGGCATGCATCCGGCCCGGATGTCGGGATGCATGGTCAAAGCTGTTCAGTTCGGTGATCGACAGCGCATCCATATCTGCCCGCAGGCCAATCGCCCTGTCACCGTCACCGGCTTTCAGGACGCCGACAACACCTGTCGTCCCGACCTTTTCATGGACCTCCAGCCCGAATTCACGCAGCAATCTGGCCACCTCTGCCGAGGTCCGCTTTTCCTCAAACCCCAGTTCGGGATGCCTGTGCAGGTCATGCCGCCAGGAAATGATCTGATCGGTAACGTCCTGTGAAATCTCGGGGAAACTGTTCATGGGTGTTCTCGGAAAAAGAAGACAGGAAGGATCATCATGGCTGGCCCTTATCTCCACGGAGGATGACAGGAGGAACAAAGGCCGTCACTTCAGGTGCCGGGCCGGACAGACGCTCTATATCGACCAGACAGGTCATCGCGCCCGGCCCCTGCGCCAGTTCGGAAGTTCCCTGATCGCGGGTCAGCGTATTCGGATTCCCGTGTTTGCAGCAAGTCTCGTCACCTTCCAGATCCGGGTCATACCACGCGCCTGTCGCAAGCATGACAACCCCCTGCCGCACGCCGGGATCGGGAATGGCCACGCTGACGGTCGCGCCACGTTCGTTATGCAGGCGGACAAGATCACCCCCTGATATGCCACGGGCGGCCGCATCTTCCGGATTCAGGCGACAGGGCTCCCGCATCTTCATCTTACCGGCACGGCTGTAGGCACTATGATCAAGCTGGCTGTGCAGCCGCCGGGCGGGCTGATGGGTGATCAGATGCAGTGAAGCCGGTTTCGCCAGTACGGACCCCAGCCATTCCGCAGGCTCACGCCAGACCGGATGGCCCGGAATGCCCTCCAGACCAAAGCCGGCAATTGTTTCACTGAAGATCTCGATCCTTCCGGTCGGCGTTTCAAGCGGACAGGCATCCGGATTTTCACGAAAGGCTTGCAGCATGACACGCGGCTGCTCCGGCGGGGAAACCCGGAAGAAACCAGCCTCCCTGAATGTCTCATAGTCCGGCAGGTCAATGTCGGATTTCGCCGAGGCGGTCCGGGTGCGCTGGTACATGTCCCGCAGCCACTGGTCTTCCGTCCAGCCATTGGTGAAGGCCGCCTCAAAATTCACCGGTGCGTCGGGCGATCTGCTCAGCCGTCGGGCGAGCCCGGCAAAAATATCATGGTCATTGCGCGCCTGACCGAAAGGCTCCGCAGATTTGCTCATCGCCGTGAGATAATCATCCCGTGATGAGGCCCCCAGATCATTGCGCTCCATCGCAACCGTCGCCGGGAAAATAATATCTGCATGACGGGCCACCGGCGTCCAGTGCGGCTCATGCACGATCACCGTCCCGATGTTCTGCCAGGCACGGCGCAGGCGGCTCAGGTCCTGATGATGATGAAACGGATTACCGCCAACCCAGTAGACCAGCCGGACATCCGGATAGCGCCGTTCCTGACCGTCATATTTATAGAGCTGGCCCGGATGCAGCAGCATGTCAGCAATACGCGCCACGGGGATATGGCTGTCGACCGGGTTGCGGCCCGTCGGGAAAGCCGCCCAGGGCGCCTTGCCCCGATGACTGCCCAGCCCGTTTACCGCACCAAGGCCGAGGCCAAACCCCTGCCCCGGCTTGCCAATGCCACCCAGCAGGGCAGCCAGCACAATCAGCATCCAGTAAGCCTGCTCACCATTTTGCTGCCGGGTCAGTGACCAGCTTGCATTCACCAGCGTCGGTGTTGCCGACATCCTGCGGGCCAGTGCAATAATATCCGCAGCGGGCAGTCCGGTGATCTCTGCCGCCCAGGCTGCATCCTTCGGCTGACCATCCGATTGCCCTGTGAGGTAAGGCAGGAATTTTTCGAACCCGATGCAGTAGCCTTCAACAAACTCCCGGTCATACAGGCCTTCTGACACCAAAACATGAGCCAGCGCCAGCATCAGCGCGACATCCGTATTCGGGCGAACGGGCAGCCAGTCTGCCTTCAGGTTTTCCGGAATATCAGACCGGTCCGGGCTGATATTGACGAAGGAGACACCGGCCCTGCGCGCAGCCTCGATATCCTGCGGCTGGCTGTGCTGGCCGACACCACCGGAATTCACCTGTGCATTGCGGGAGGCAAAGCCGCCGAAAGCCACGACCAGCCCGCCGGCAGCAGCAATCGACCGCCAGGACGTATGTTCAACAAACAGGCTGTTCAGTGACCCCGCCACATAAGGCAGGATAACCTCGGCAGCGGCATGGCTGTAGGTGTTTCTGGCTGACGTATAGCCGCCGAACAGGTTCATGAAACGGCGGAGCTGGCTTTGCGCATGATGGAACCGCCCCGCGCTGGCCCAGCCATAGGAACCGGCATAGATCGCCTGATTGCCGAACTGGCCCCGGACCCGGTTCAGTTCACCGGCAGCAAGATCGAGAGCCTCATCCCATTCCATGGCAACGAAGCTGTCCCGCCCCCGCAATCTCCGGTGGTCGGTGCTGTTTTCGAGGAAGCCCCGGCGTACCATCGGCTTGTCGATCCGCATCGGCCCGGACAGGGTGTCGACAATTGCCTCACCAATCGATGACGGCGACGGATCATCGGGGAAACCTTCCAGCGCCACCGGCTGACCGGCTGACCGGACGACCCGGTAAGTCCCCCAATGCGCTGCTGTCAGGGGTTCGGACAAATGCCTACCCCTCTTCCGGCCCTTCGGTCACCATCAGCAGGCACCGGCTGTCAGCAGGTAATCCCGCATGGCTGACCGCTGCCAGTGGCGCCCCGCCGCTTTCTGTCGTCAGAATACCGTGCCGCCGGTAACGGGCGACGGCAGCCGTTGCCTCATCTTCGGTAACGGTCATGAAAATATCAGCATCATGGCGCAGGGACTCAAACGCGATCAGTGAGGCATCCTTGCAATCCAGCCGCCCCATGTTCGAGACCGGCCCGTCGGCCCGTGTCAGCCGGTCTGCCTCAACGCTGGCCCGGATACAGGGGGCCGCATCCGGTTCAACAACAATGATCACCGGCTGCTCATCCCAGAAGTCACGGATATTTGCCGCGATTGCAGCCGCAAATCCCCCGACCCCGGCCTGCAGAAAAACATGTGTCGGCCAGCGGCCCTGTTCTGCAAACATCTGGCGGCATTCGTCTGCGAGGACGGTATAGCCTTCCATCACCAGTGCGGGACGCTCCGTATAACCGTCCCAGGAGCCATCCGCGAGATGCAGCCAGTCATTCTCGTCTGCCGCCTTGCGGGCATAGGCGACACTGTCTTCATAGGTCCCCTTCGTGCGCACCACCTCGGCATTCAGGGACCGGATGCGGTCAGCAAAGCCCTCGGGCACCGTCGGGGCCAGCACGACCACTGCCCGCGCGCCAAACACACGGGCACCAGCTGCCACGGACAGCCCATGATTGCCCGCACTGGCTGTAATGAAGGTCATTTCAGACGCCTTCTGCCGTGCAGAGTCCGACATCAGGTCTGTCTCGCCCGTCGCATCTGAAATCATCTGAGCCACAGCAAATGCACCACCCAGCGCCTTGAAGCTGCCGAGACGCATGCGCCTGGACTCGTCTTTGACGTACAACTCTGCAACGCCGCAATCTGCGGCAAGACCCGCAACCGTCATACAGGGTGTTGGCTGATAGACCGGGCATTGTTTCAGCATGGCAAGCGGACGGCTGGCATCAGAACGAAACCGGCGTGCAGGAGAATTCGGCTTAAGGCGTGTTTTATTTGACATAATACCGCTTATTTTATGCGCCCCAGAGACAAGTATGGTGTCACTGATGGCATGGAGAAGATAAAATTTGCCGTGAGAACCCGCTTACTGACCGGCTTCCCTCATTTCATCGAAAGATAAGAAATCAGCCGGATCTAAGGCTTTTAGGCTGGAAGTGTTTCTCCAGCTTCATCGCCAGATAAGCGGACGGGATGCTGACCAGAATGAAGAAGACGCCAACCAGCGTCATCGGCTCCAGATATTTGTAATGGCTGTTGCTATAGATATTAGCTGCGTTGAACAATTCCACCACAGTGATCGCGGAAAGCAACGGCGTTTCCTTGAACATGGTAATCAGATAATTCGCCAGCGGCGGAATCATTGGCGGAATAGCCTGCGGAAGAATGGCATATCGCATGGTCTGATAGGTGCTGTAGTTCAGCGCTCTTGTCGCTTCCCACTGTCCTTTGGGCACGTTTTCAATGCCGGCCCTGTAGACCTCGGATGTATAGGTACTGAAATGCAGGCCCAGACCAACAACCCCGGCCATGAACGGCGACATGAACATACCAAAGTCCGGCAGGACGAAGAACAGGAAGTAAAGCTGCACCAGCAGCGGCGTCCGGCGTATGAATTCTGAGATCCAGTAAAATGTGAAAGAAACGATCCGGAAACGGGACATCTTCAGCAAAGCCAGCGCCAGCCCCAGAACATAGGCCAGCAAGGCACCGACAATCGTCGCCTGAACCGTAACAACCAGCCCTTCTGCCATTGACGGCAGAACATCAAGAACAACCTTCCAGCTCCAGTCCATGGCTCAGTTTCCTCCTGATTTAGCGGTATCTTTGCCGAAGGAGAATTTTGCCCCGACGAAATTGGTAAAGCGGACCAGACCGGATGCAATAATGAAGTAGATCACCAGGATTATCAGGAATGGTTCCAGGGTCATGGCGGTCTGCACCCGGATGATCTGCGCCATGAATGTCAGATCTGAGATCGTGATCAGGGATGCGACGGCGGTAAGTTTGAGAAGTTCGATCAGCAGATTACCAAAGGTCGGAATCATCACCGGGATCGCCTGCGGAATCAGGACATACCGGTAAAGCTGATAGGTTGTGTAATTCAGTGCTGTGGCCGCTTCATGCTGCCCGCGGGCAACGGACTGAATTGCCCCCCGGACCACTTCAGAACCATAACTGCCGAGGTTGAAGCCACAGGCAATAACACCGGCCATCAGAGGTGAGAAATGCACCCCCATCAGCGGCAGGACATAATACATGAAGAAAAGCTGCACGATGGCCGACGTGCCGCGGAAAAATTCCAGATAGATAATCGCAGAAGCACGAACCAGTCTGTATCTTGAGAACCGCGACAGACCGACAACGAAAGAAATCGTCAGGGCAACAATCGCGCTCAGGACGGTCAGTTCAATCGTCGTCAGCGTCCCCTCAATCAGGATCGGGGAATATTCAAGTATCTGATCCATGCCAGCACCTCTGGAGTGCTGCCCCCGATACCGGGGGCAGCTTTGTTAACCAGGCATTTGTTGTTCGGGAGTCTGTATTCCAGCTCAGTTACCTGGGCAGAAATCATCCCGTTCCACCGCCAGCGTTGCTTCGGTGGAGAAGCCATACGGCTCGATGATGCTTGCGAATTCCCCGCTTTCTTTCAGCTCTTTCAGAGCCATGTCATAGGCATCACGGAATTCCTTGTCGTTAGGATTGAACGCCGCACCAGCGCAACCCATTGGCACGCCCTTTACCGGCATGATCAGCTCCAGATTGGGATCATTGGTTTTCTTCAGCAGATCCTGTGTCCCCAGACCGGACAGGGCAAATACATCAACCCGGCCCTGCTGCAACATCTTGATCCCGCTTGGCGGGTCACTGAAAACCTTGATCTGGTCTTTCGAGACGCCCCGCTCCAGCGCATAGGCTTCTTCGGCGCAACCTGCACAGGTTGTCATCGTCACATCGGGGTTTTTGCCGATATCTTCGTAAGTCATGATGTTGTGGGGATTACCCTTGGCAACGGCAAAAGCTTCCGCGCCACAAAGATCCGGCTGGGAGTAGATGATCGATTCACAACGCTTCGGTTTGATGTACAGGCCGGATGTTGCCATATCGACACGCCGGGCCATCAGGGCCGGAATCATCGAGCCATAGGCGACAACCTTGGCTTTCAGTTCCGGAACACCGAGCTTTTTCATGACCGCACGGGCCACATCAGGGGCCGCGCCGGTAACATATCCGTCTCCCTTGATGTCGCTGTATGGCGGCTCGTTGGCGACAGCCACAGTGGCATAGCCCTGTTTACGAAGATCATCCAGCGTACCGGCTGATGCCACGCCCGTGGTGATCGTCAAAGCAACCGCGCCCATTGTGAGCCATCGGATGCAATCCCCTGTTTTACCTCTTTGCATTACATTTCCCTTCTTTGTTATGCATTGAATTGACAGACGTCTTCCCTGTTTAGCCAATGTCCCCGATGAATTTTTTCAGGAAGTCTTTTGTTCTCGGCTCATCGGGCGCCGTGAAAATTTTGTCGGGCGGACCCGCCTCGACAATCTGACCGTTCTCGAAGAACAGAACCCGGTCCGCAAAATCACGGGCGAAGTTCATTTCATGGGTAACGGTCAGCATGGTGGTGTCCGTGCTCTCGGCGAGCAGCCTGAGAACCGACAGCACCTCTTCGACCAGTTCCGGATCAAGCGCCGACGTCACTTCGTCGAACAGCATGATCTTCGGCTCAAGCGCCAGGGCACGGGCAATCGCAACGCGCTGTTGCTGACCTCCCGATAACTGATGCGGATAATGCCCCTGCTTGTCTTCCAGACCGACCAGCGCCAGCAGTTCCTGTGCCTTTACCTTGGCATCGGCCTTGTCCTTGCCTTTCACGAGAACCTGCGGCTGAACAATGTTCGCCATCGCAGTGAGATGCGGAAACAGATTGAACTGCTGAAAGACCATACCGACGGTTTCACGCATCTTGTGCAGATGCTTTTCACTCGCCGGCACCAGATTGCCTTCAACCTTCTGATGCCACAGATAATCGTTATCGACGATCACGTGACCGCTATCGATGGTCTCCAGCGTCATGAGGATTCGCAGGATAGTCGTCTTGCCCGACCCGCTGGGGCCGATCAAAGCGAGCTTCTCGCCGCTGTTCACATGCATATCGAGATTTCGCAGCACGCGCAGATCGCCAAAGGACTTGGATACGTCCTGAAATTCTATGATTTTTCCCATTTGAGAAGATTCTCAGCCCCTGTTTCATCACACGACCATGCCCCCATGTCGTGTAAAAACCTTAGCGGACCGAAGAGATAGAAATGCTCACCCCGTCGCAATATGAGAGAAAAAATGCTAATCTGGATGATAAAATGACCTGATCAGCGCAATTTATGCTGCTAGCTATGCTTTCTCTGATGGGATCAGGTCATTTTCACGGGGACAGAACGAGCCGCATGAACACGCTTTCAGAATCTGATATCGGCATCCTCCGGCTGTTGCAGGAAAATGCCCGTGAGAAGCTTGAAACCATTGCGTTCGAGACAGGTTTATCCGTCGCCACTGTTCAGAGGCGGATTAAATATCTGAAGTCAAAAGGCATCATTGAACGGGATACCGCACTGGTGGCACCCGAATCCGTCGGCTACGCAATGACCTTCCTGATTATGGTCGAAATGGAGCGCGAACGGCTGGATCAGCTCGATGCGTTTCGCCGGAAGACGAAAGCCGAACCACAGGTTCAGCAATGTTATTATATAACCGGTGAAGCCGATTTTGCCCTGATCGCGCTGGCCCGTAATATGGCCGACTTCGAAGAACTGACCCACCGGCTGTTTTTCGACGACACCAACGTTAAACGGTTCCGGACATCGGTTGTCATGAACCGGACCAAAACCGGCATGACAGTTCCCCTCGGCAATTCAGAAACGAACTGAGCAGACGCCCACCGCTATACGGTTCTGTTGCCGGCTTCCAGATATGCAGCGGCCTCTTCACCCGCAACACGGCCATGCGCCATACAGGCTGTCAGCAGATAACCACCGGTCGGAGCTTCCCAGTCCAGCATCTCACCCGTCGCAAAAACGCCGGGGATCGCACGAATATGGCTGTGGCCGTCGAGTGCTTCGAAACACAGCCCCCCTGCGCTGCTGATTGCCTCAGCTATCGGACGGGTTCTGTCGACCGGGATGACGAGTTTCTTGATTGCTGCTGCCAGCACCGGGATATCACTGAAAACATTAGGTGACGTGAACTCACGCAGCAAACCAGCCTTTACCCCGGTCAGCCCGGTTGTCTTTCGCAGATGATTGGCAAAAGAATTCCGCCCCCGGTCGCGACCAAGATCGCGGACCAGCCGTTCTTCAGTCCGCCCCGGCGTCAGATCCAGCGTGAGGGCGGCCTTGCCGGTTGCTTCAATCTCGTCACGCAACAGGGAAGACACCGCATAGACGCCACTGCCTTCAATACCGGTCCGGGTGACAACGAACTCTCCGGCCCGTGTCTCCCCACCGGCAGAAAGAGTCACCGACTTCACGGGTGCCCCGGCAAAGCGGTCACGGAAATGGTCACTCCATTCCACATCAAAACCGCAATTTGCAGGTCGCAAAGGAGAAACCTTCGCGCCTTTGTCGGCCAGCCACGGAGCCCAGGCGCCATCGCTGCCGAGTTTCGGCCAGCTTGCCCCGCCCAGCGCCAGAATTGTGGCGGCCGCAGTGATACTGACCTCACCCGCCGGCGTGTCAAAACGCAGCTTCCCTTCCTCCGTCCATCCCAGCCAGCGATGGCGGGTATATGTGCGAAGCCCCGCTTTCCTGAGCCGGGATATCCAGGCGCGCAGCAAGGGGGCCGCCTTGAACCCTGCCGGAAAAACACGCCCCGATGATCCCGTGATGGTCTCCACACCGAGGTCCAGCGCCCAGGCCCGCAGGGCCGTGTTGTCAAACTGCCGCAGGGCAGGTTCCAGATCCGGCTGCCGGTCCCCGAAGCGGGACAACAGGGCCTCCACCGGCTCGCTGTGGGTCAGATTGAGCCCGCTTTTACCTGCCATCAGGAATTTCCGCCCCAGCGACGGCATTGCATCATAAAGATCGACCGTAACACCACGTGCCAGCAGCACCTCTGCAGCCATTAGCCCCGCAGGTCCTCCTCCAATAATCACCGCTTGCTTGCTCACCTGCTCTCCTGACCTGAAATATCATACGGACCCACCCGTCCGAATCCGGGGCCATGGGAGGGAGGACGGTCGTGAAAGGCAAGCCGGAACTGCCGTAAACATCACCCGGTATGCAGCCTGTACCGGTTAACGCAACGACCGGGCGGTCATCAGAGTCAGCGTTGTTGCAATGAGAGAAGCTGTCGTCAGCAACAGGACAGCATCGAAATTTCCGGTGACCGTATGAATGCTGCTGGCCAGCACAGGCCCCAGCATCTGCCCTGTCGCAAAGGCACTGACCAGTGCCGCGATATGACGCATGACATCACCGGCCGGTGCCACACGATGCGCCTCCTGCATCCCGGCCATGGTGATAATCATGAAGGTGCCGCCAACCATCAGTCCGGAAAGCGCAATACCTGTGATTGTCGGCCAGACGACCGGGATCAGGACACCGGTCCCCATAATGAACTGGCTGGCTGTCCAGATTTGCAGACTGGAGAACCGTCGCCTCAGCCAGCCGGCAAAAAACGTCGAGAGAAAAGCAGCCGCGCCAAACAGCGGCCAGCTCCAGCCAAAAACCAGGGGGTCGCTGATGATGTCACTTGCCATGACCGGCAGATAGGTTGCCGGGATTGAATAACCGAAACCGGCCGTCCCATAGCTGATAATCATCGGCCAGATAAACCCGCGCTGCTCTCCCCCCGCCTGACGACGCGCCGGGCGCTCTGCGGGAAGCTCTGTCCCGAAGGTGAGGCATAGCACAAAAGCAGTCACCAGCGAGCCTGCGCCAACCCAGACCCAGCCTGCGGCACTGCCAGATCCGGTGGTCATGAACAGCAGACAAACCAGCCCGATCAGCAGAATACCGCCCCCAACGCCGGAAAACACCGCACCTGAACGTCCGGGATGACCTGCGTCTGCAAGCGTCCGGATAACGAAGTTACTCACCAGAACCAGTATCCATGCGCTGCAGGCGCCCGCAATCCAGCGCAAGGCCGACCAGATGATGACATTCTCAATCAGCCCCATCCCCAGCGTCGTAACGCCAATCCCGAACAGCGAGAACCGCATCATGTTCTGCGGAGAAACCGGCAGCCTGGCGGCGATCAGCGCCCCCATCAGGTAACCCAGAAAATGTACCGAAGCGATCAGCCCGCCATCTGCCAGCGACAGCAACCCGTCTTCCAGCATCAGCGGCAGCAGCGGCGTATAGGCAAACCGCCCGATCCCCATGGCCAGCGCCAGTGCAGCAAACCCGGCGAGTGTGAGACGCAGGCTGACAGACATGGGAAGCGGGTCCGATCCGGTAAATTAAAAAGCAGAACTGAACAGCAAGACTAGGTACATACAGCTTTCGCGGAAACCGAATTTGTATGCTATTTTCATCCTGACCCGAGATCAGTCCGAAGCATCAGCTGTCACCGGACACCATGATGTCACGCTAAAACGTATCTTCTGGATAACAGCATGCCATCATCGCCTTCGACCATCGATTATCTCTGCTTTCAGGCAGCACGGCAGCCGGAGCATGTTGCCCTGCACTTCAACGGTCAGGCGATCTCCTATGCCCGGTTTCATGAAGATACCGGCAGAATGGTTGGCATGCTGCGCCAGAAAGATATTCGTCCGGGGGAGCATGTTGCCGTTGAAATGTCGAATTTCTATCTGCACTGGCTGATCCTGCTGGCGATTGAGGCGCTGGGTGCTGCCAGTTTTTCTTTTGCGCCGGATGAGGTCTCCCTGGTCGGAAAAACCCTCGACCAGATGGACAGGGTCATCTGCCTGTCTGCGAACATGCCACACAGTCTGGAAAAACCACAGATGATCGATATCGGCCATCTGGAGATGTTCCGGCAGACAGAACCTGAAATCCCCATCCGGCAGCACGACACCGACCATGATGCAGCGTTCCGTATCGTCAGAAGTTCGGGCACGACCGGGGATCCGAAAACCATGGTCCAGTCCCGCGGAGCATTTGAAACCCGGCTGACACAGGCACAGGCGCATCTCGGCTTCACTCCCCGCACCCGTTATCTGATGGCCTTTGGTTTCCCCGTTCAGGCGTATCATCTGCATGGCACCGCCTGTCTGCGTGCCGGGGCAACATGCCTGTTTGACCGGAAAATCCGGCTTGATGAAGCACTCATAATGCAGCAGGCCACGGATATTCTGCTGCTGCCGCGTACACTGATTCTGATGCTCAACAGTCTGGACGAGACCTACCGTCCGCAGCCCGGTCGCCGGATATTTGTCCTGGGCGGCTCGCTCTCCGCTTCGCTCCGTCATCGTGCTGCAGACCGTTTCGGCGCAGAAATCATTGAAAGTTACGGCACGAATGAAACCGGTGCGGCAGCCCGCGTCTCGCCTGACGGACAGGCTGCCGTTCTCCCCGGTGTCGAGATTGAGGTGGTTGATGAGCATGACAACCCGGTTGCCGGTCAGCCCGGCCGCATCCGCATCCGGACCGGTGGTGCTGTCAGCAGTTACCTGAACGACCCCGAAAGAACCGCCCTGCAATTCCGCGATGGCTGGTTCTATCCCGGTGATATCGGGCTGACGCTCGCTCACCGGGTTGTTCGCATCACCGGGCGTGAAGATGACCTGCTGAACATTCAGGGACGGAAATATGATGCCCGGGATTTTGAAGAACAACTGATCCGTAACTGGCCGGTCAGCGATGGCTGTCTGATCCATGTAAATGACGATGGTGAAATGCCGACCCTCTGGGTTGTTGTCGTACCGAAGAACCCGGATGACGGCATGACCATCCTGAAGGCGCTCGAAAAACGGGTGACACCGGCATTTGGCAAAACCCGCCTTGTCACGCTGACTGAAATTCCGCGGACAATGACCGGAAAGCTTCAGCGCACCCGGTTGGCTGACACCCTCCGCCAGATCGCAAAACAGCAGACCACCTCCGACAGCAGTTCCCCGCTTCCAATTGATCCGGAAGCCTGAAAGACGGATACTGAGCCATCAACAGACGCGGAATTTGAACCATGTATACCGTCAGGTTGCACAATCAGGGCCAGCTGCTCGAGCTTTCCGGGCCAGAGCAGCCTGCAACAAGGTTCCACGCCATCTGGCTGCGCGACAATGCACAGGACAGTGACACAAGATCGCCCGGCAATGGTCAGAAGCTGATTGCGTTACGCGACATCCCCGCAGATACGACAATCCGGCAGGCTTCCGTATCCGGCACCCGGCTGATGGTCTCGTTCATGCCTGAGGACAAAACTGTCAGTTTCGATATCGGCTGGCTGATCGCGCACGCCTATGACCGGCCATCGCAAGCACAGAGAGAATGGTCTGCACCTGCCGTCGAGACATGGGACAAAGGGCTGATGCAATCACTGCCGGGCACCGAATTCAGCCGGGTACAGACGGATACAGGAGCCTTGTCAGACTGGCTCGGACAGGTTGCCCGCTATGGCTTTGGCGTGCTGACAGGCGGCCCCGTCCGGGATCAGGCACTGTTCGATGTCGTCGACCTGTTCGGCTATGTCCGGGAAACCAATTACGGCCGGCATTTCGAGGTACGGACAGAAATCAACCCGACCAACCTTGCTTTCACCGGGCTTGGTCTGCAGGCCCATACGGACAATCCCTATCGCGATCCGGTCCCTACCCTGCAAATTCTCTATTGCCTCGAAAGCTCCGCCGAGGGGGGCGAGAATATGGTCGTTGACGGCTTCCGGGCAGCAGAAAGGCTGCGACAGGAAAACCCGGTCTGGTTTGATCTGTTAAGCAGCCATAGCGCACAGTTCGAATATGCCGGTGAAACCGGGGTCCGGCTGCGTGCCCGCCGGCCACTGATCGAACTGACGCCGGAAGGGGACCTCTGGGCAATTCGCTTCAACAACCGTTCTGCGGCTCCCGTGGTTGATGTCCCTTTTGACCAGATGGAGGCCTACTATGCCGCCTGTCGCCGTTTCGGCGAGATCATTGATGATCCGGAGATGCAGGTAAGCTTTCGCCTGAACCCCGGTGACAGTTTCATTGTCGACAACACCCGCGTCCTGCATGCGCGCAAGGCATATTCCGGCACCGGCACCCGCTGGCTGCAGGGCTGCTACGCTGACAAGGATGGCCTGTTATCCCGTCTGGCGAACCTGCGGGATAACCAGCAGGAGGCTGCAGAGTGACAACACCGGATGAAACCCGTCTGACATCTGAAACAATCGTTGCGTTTCTGGCCGATATTTTTGCCCGGCGCGGTGCCGAGGAATATCTTGGTGAACCGGTCACCATCGCCGAGCACATGCTGCAGGGCGCGACGATGGCAGAGAACAGCGGCCAGCCGGAAGAAATCATCGTCGCTGCCCTGCTCCACGATATCGGTCATTTCACCAGCGAGTTCGGCACTTTCTCCATGGATGACACAGAAGACCGGTTCCATGAAGCTGCCGGTGCCCGAATTCTGGCGCCTTTCTTTCCGGCAATCGTGACAGACTGCGTGCGCCATCACGTTGCCGCGAAACGCTATCTCTGTGCCACCCGGCCTGAATATCTGAAACGCCTGTCAGACGCCTCCGTTCACTCACTCAGCCTGCAGGGCGGACCAATGAGTGAAACAGAAGCCGCCAACTTCGCGCAGAACCCGAACCTGAAAGACATCATCAAGGTTCGCCATCTCGACGATGCAGGAAAGAAACCGGACATGACGACCCCCGGTTTTTCACATTTCGAGCCCATGATTCAACGGGTTGTAGACCGGCACTGCGACAAGATGAAAGAGCCGTAAACCTCTTACTTTGCCCCAACCGTGAATGTAAGTTTACGCATATTCGAGTCCCTTCCGGTTCCCTTTGCCCCTTTTCCTGCCCCAAGTGCTTCAATATCCCCAGATGCAGTCAAGCCATTATCGCAGGCTACAGACCAGATACCGGAACCGGCAGACTGCATCTGATAACTACCGATACATTCAGCACTTTGATCTGGGATACTTACTTTCAGAGTACCCTGCCTACCTGATCGCCTCATCTCAACTGTTCCCGCTAACAGATCAGAAACACCCTCCCAGATAACTGCTATTGACCGGACATCTATGTCTGACGGTTTTGTCGAATCATTGACGGCTCCAGTCGTTCTCGTCTGAGTTTCAGCGCCAGATTCGCCCCAATACCCTTTGAATTTTTGTTGATACTCAGATGCTGAAATTTGCCGAAACGGAATTTCTCTCTTCCTCCAGTTATCTGAACCGCAAACGACCTCTTCTCTGTCAGGGTAATAGTAGATATTACCTCGAATTCCATTAGCAGCGACATCAAAGCGAACCCATCCGCTTTCCGCATATTGAATACTATAGACTTGGATTTCTTCTTCAAACCTCCGGTAAGATGGGGCGTTATCTCGGCTACGCACGATAACGCATTTATTTCCCACAATATTCGAAGCCCTTCTGGCTTCCGGGGTATCCAAGCCTGACGTAACACAACCAGAAACAGAGGCCAAAACCCCCACTCCAAGCAAAATTATGCTGAGAAATTTAGACATTTATAGCTCCGAAAGAACCGGCAAAACCTTAAACCGATATAAATTCTGCTATACTCAATCATAACGATCAAATTATTTCACATTCATCATCCGCTCTGAAGTGACGTTCTTTATTTCACTTGCGTCCGGTTAAACGTCTTACGTGAAATCAAACCCGCGGCGCTTGAGCTGTTCGCGAAGTTCCTGCCGGGGACGGTTGGAGATTTTGCGAGCGACTTCATAGCTCCAGGAATCCTCGGTTGTCGGCTTGCCGACACTGTCGTAATGGGCTTTCAGCGCCTTATCGTAAGCTTCGACAACGGACAGAGCGAGTTCAGGATCGTACCGTTCCCGGTGCACCATCCCCGTATATGCCATCCGGGGCTTCTGCTTCGGAGCTTCTTCCGGAAACCCGAGACACATGCCGAACACAACATAGGCCCGGTTTGGCAGGCCAAGGGCGTCAGCAACCCTTTCCGGGTCATTACGCGCCGCGCCGATCATGACTCCCTGAATACCAAGGGATTCTGCGGCGACATAGGCCGACATCCCGACCAGCGCCGCATCAACGGTTGAGACCAGCCCCATTTCCAGATTGTTATCATCAAGGCTGTGTCCATTCATCTGGAAGGCTTTTTCGATGCGCGTCAGGTCGGCACAGAAGGCCAGAAATACCGGACAGTCGATGACATGCTGCTGATTACCCGCAACCTCGGCAATGATCTCTCTCGTTTTCCGGTTCTCGACGATGATCACCGAATAAGCCTGCAAATTGGATGAGGTCGGTGCCCGGAATGCGGCCCCGAGGATTGCCTCGATATGGGCTTCCGTTACCGGCTTGTCTGAAAATCGCCGGATGCTCTGGCGACCCATCAGCGCTTCAATGGTTTCACTGGTTATGGTCTGGTCCTGATCTTTCATCACGTATCCTGCCTGCTTATATTTGAAATCGTTACCATACTGGTTAAGTCTCAGCAGCCTGATCGGCAACCCTATTTGCTCCTGCAGGGCATCCTTTCCGACACCGGATATCTGGACTTACGAAACGGCTGGTTTACTGTGTTTTCATCATCAGCCGGGGACAAAACTCATGCAGCCAGAACCGCGACTTTTCCTCGGACTGGGCGATTCCCCCGTCAGCTTCGATCTGCGTTACGCCAACAGGCACGGCCTGATATCCGGCGCCACAGGAACCGGAAAAACTGTCACACTTCAATGCCTTGCCGAAGGTTTCTCAAGTCATGGCATACCTGTCATTCTGGCCGATGTGAAAGGTGATCTCTCTGGTTTGTGTGTCGCTGGCCACACCGACGGAAAACTTGGCGAACGGGCAAACGCAGTCGGACTCCGGTCCTACGCGGCTGAGGCCTTTCCCGTCGTATTCTGGGACGTGCTTGGCAAAGCCGGACATCCGGTTCGCACGACCATCTCAGAAATGGGGCCGCTTCTGCTGTCGCGACTGATGGAACTGAATGATACGCAGGCCGGTGTGCTGGAGGTCATCTTCGCCGTCGCCGACGACCAGGGGCTGGCGCTGCTGGATCTTGACGACTTGCGCGCCATGCTGGCCTTCGCACAGGAGCACAAAGCTGACCTGGCGAAAGACTATGGCGCCGTCAGCCCGGCCTCTGTTGCCGCAATCCTGCGCAAGCTGCTGGTGCTTGAACGCTCAGGTGCAGACCAGTTTTTTGCCGAACCCGCCCTGGAAGTGACGGACCTGATCAGAACCGATCGTTACGGCAAGGGCATGGTCCATATATTACAGGCCCGCGAACTGGCGGAATCCCCCCGGCTTTACGGAACCGTGCTGCTGTGGCTGCTGTCAGAGCTGTTCGAGGATCTGCCGGAAGTCGGGGATCAGGACCGGCCCAAGCTGGTGCTGATCTTTGATGAAGCCCACATGATGTTCGACAATGCACCGCCTGCACTGCTGGAGAAGACCGAACAGGTGGTACGGCTGATACGCTCAAAGGGTGTCGGGGTCTATTTCGTCACCCAGAACCCGCTCGACATTCCGTCTGGCGTAGCCGGCCAGCTTGGCAACCGTATCCAGCACGCCCTCCGGGCTTTCACGGCAACCGATCGCAAGGCCGTCAAGGCGGTCGCCCAATCCTTCCGGGATAATCCGAATTTTGATGCCGAACAGGTACTGACGGAACTCGGACTGGGTGAAGCACTGGTAACAACGCTTGAGAAGAAAGGCACGCCGACAGTCGTCCAGCGCACATTGCTGCGCCCGCCCTGCTCCCGCATCGGCGTTGCCACGGAGCAAGAGCAGGCTGAAGTTCAGAAATTCAGCCCCTATGCAGGGCGCTACGACACAACCATCAACCGGGAATCAGCCTTCGAAATTCTGAATGCACGGGCCCGGAAAGCCGCTGAAGAAGCTGCCAGCGCAGAAGCAGAGAAACGCCGGCAGCGTGTTGAAAGCCGTCCTGCCCCCCGCGCATCCTCCCGCAAATCAAACCGTCAGGGTATCGGTGAAGCTATGGTAAAAAGCGTTGTACGCTCAATCGGCAGCAGACTGGGGCGCGAAATCGTCCGCGGCATTCTGGGTTCTATATTCAAGGGGCGCTGAACCCTGACGGACACCTGATCTGATCACATGAGAACCCGAAACACAGGTGAGGAAAAATGCAGCCCAGAATCAGTATGATTACCCTCGGGGTAAAAGACCTCGCGAAATCAGTCGCATTCTATGGCACAGGACTGGGATTTCCCCAGCTTGACTCCCCGCCTTCCGTTGCCTTTTTCACGCTTAACGGCACCTGGCTTGGCCTCTTCGGACATGATGATCTGGCAAAAGATGCGGGTATCTCCCCGGAGGGTTCCGGTTTTCGCGGCGTCGCGCTGGCATATAATGTTGCTTCTGAAGAGCTCGTCGATGCAGCCATACAGGAAGCCGTATCAGCGGGTGCAAAGCTGGTAAAACAGCCGGAAAAAGTGTTCTGGGGCGGCTATTCCGGCTATTTCTCGGACCCTGATGGTCATCTGTGGGAAGTTGCCCACAATCCCTTCATGTGGGTCGGACCGGAAGATACGGAGATGTCGGGGAACAGTTGACCCACAGGCCGCATCACGGAATGATCCGGACGGGATCATATCAACGAAAGAACAGCTGTATCATGCATCATCGCCAGGAACGTGAAGACCTTGCCGCTGTCCTGCGGCTTGCGTCGCAGCAGGGATGGCAGTCCGGTATCTGCAATCATTTCAGTCTGGTAGCTGAGGCTGAAGATGGCTCTCCCGGTGGTGTGCTGATCAATCCGCAGGGGCTGTACTGGTCAGAAGTCACAGCCTCCTCCCTGCTGCTGCTCGATGATGCAGGCAATGTGATTGAAGGTGACGGTACCGTTGAACGGTCGGCCTTCTTCATTCATCTGGCTATCCACCGGCGTCTGCCGCAGGCGAAATGTGTCCTGCATGCCCACCCGCCCTATTCGACCGCCCTGATGTGTACTGAAAAGGGCCGGTTGCTGAACTGTCATCAGGATGCGCTGAAACTGCATCGCCGGATTGCCTATGACGACGATTTTGGTGGTCTGGCCGATGACGAAGATGAGGGTGTCCGGATCGCCGGGTCGCTGGGCAATCGTGCTCTTTTGCTCTCCGCCCATCACGGTGTCACCATTACCGGCCCCACCGTTACCCAGGCCTATGATGATTTCTATTATCTTGAGAGCGCAGCCCGGTTTCAGGTGCTGGCGGAATCAACAGGCCGTCCCCTGAAGGTCATGGACGACGATACCGCAGACCGGCTGGCCCCCGCCTTTCAGCAGGGTGACGAGCAGGTTCCGCTGCATTTCCCTGCTGCGAAACGTGTTCTGGCCCGTAATGAGCCGGAATTTCTGGCTTAACGGAAAAGCCGCGCTCCTTGTCAGACCCTGTTCGGGTGGCCGCTGACCACGCGGGCATCAAGACCATGACCGCCATACAGCCAGTCAATGGAATGATACCAGTCTTCCGGTGATTTTGCCTTGAGATAGGCATTGCGCAGCGACGCATGCCCCGTGTCGTTGTGAAAGACCTGATCGCCCAGCAGACGGGACTGGATCGTCACACGGGCTGTCCGGTCACGCCGCCGCTGACAATAGGCCGGAAATACAGTTTCAAAACCGCCGTCATGACGGTCCAGCAGGGTCGACAGGCAGACCGCATCTTCCATCGCCATGCAGGCCCCCTGTGCCAGGTATTGCAGCGTTGGATGAGCCGCATCACCCAGCAGGGCAACCCGGCCCTCGGTCCAGTTCAGAACTGGATCACGGTCACACAGAACCCAGTATTTCCAGTCCCTGCCCCGGTCGATGATCTGACGGGCCTTCGGATGGACATGAGCGAATCCCCGCGCCACTTCCTCATGGGTGCAGGGCACACCGGCTGCGGCATCGGGCGCGTCGTTGTGATAGGTCACGACAAGATTGAAAACCTTCCAGCCGCTGAGCGGATAATGAACGATGTGACATTTCGGGCCACCCCACAGAACAGCCGCATTCCAGCGCAGTTCCTCCGGCATATCCTCGGTCGGAATGACAGACCGGTAGGTCGTATGGCCGGAGACACGCGGTTCGCCGTCGCCCAGCATCTGCTCGCGTACATTAGAGCGTAATCCGTCAGCCCCGATGAGAGCGCACCCCGCCACCCGTTCACCGCTTGCCAGGCAGGCGGTAACGCTCGCCCCCTCCTGCTCGTAAGCTGTTACCGCGCTCGACGTGCGCAATTCGACAAGGGGGCTGTCCTCGCAGGCCTTCAGCAGGACCCCATGCAGATCCCCCCGGTGAACGACTGCATAGGGATTCCCGAATCTGGCCCGGAAATCATCCCCTAACGGGATATTGCAGATTTCCTCGGCCGAGATCGCATCCATGAAGCGCAGTTTCTCGACATAGACGGCCGTGCGGCGCGCCGCCTCTCCCACGCCGAGATGATCAAAGGAATGAAAGGCATTCGGTCCGAGCTGAATACCGGCTCCGATTTCTCCAAGCCTTGATGCCTTCTCCAGCACCATGCAGGCAAATCCCTTCTGCGACAGGCCCAGCGCCGTCGCCAGCCCGCCAATACCGCCACCGGCGATCAGAATGGGTTTCTTGTTTCGCATGGCCCTGCCCGATCTGCTTTGTTGCAGCCATCAAATTAGTAAGTATGCTTACTAATTGCAATGTTCCTTTGGGCTGAACAGGATATCCGGACGAATGGAAAGAGAACCGGCAGCCGGTGAAAGGGCCTCATCCGGGTCATCACTGAACGATGTCTATGACATGCCCGGCCATCTGCTGCGCCGGATGCAGCAGATTGCCGTATCCACCTTTCACGACGCTGTCGGTGATGCAGGACATGGCATCACCCCTGTTCAGTATGCCTGTCTCCGGGCCGTTGCCGCTTATCCCGGTGAAGATCAGGTCCGGCTGGCCGGCGTCATAGCCTATGACAAGACCACGATTGGTGGCGTGATTGACCGGCTGATACAGAAAGGCTTTCTGAAGCGCACCATTTCAGAGAAAGACCGGCGCGCCCGCGTCGTCCACCTGACTGATACAGGCCGGGATCTTCTGGTGCGGATCACCCCACTCGTTACACAGGCCCAGAACCAGATGCTGTCAGGTCTGTCAGAACAGGAACACAGGGACTTTATGCGTCTGCTGGCAAAGGCGGCAATCACCGCCAATGACCTCAGCCGGGCGCCGCTCAGGCCAATCGACTGACTGACCGGGTCATCAGGGCGTGAGCTTCTTCAGAGCGTCGGCAAATTCGCTCAGTGCCGCCTCACCCTGCGGGGTAATGACATAAGAAGCCCTGTCCTGACGGTAAAACCAGCCATAGACATTACGCTGGAGAATGCTGGCCGCCCGGTCCACACCGGTTGCCTGCTTCACCAGGCGGGGTGGCTGCCCCGGCGTTTTTCGGAGAAAATCCAGACAGCGCAGCGCATCCTGACGATAGGCCGTCACAATGGCGCGCCGCGTACTGCCCCCGATATTCGGATCTCCCTGACGCCGGTCGAACTCCAGCATCAGTGACCGGTGTTTGCGGGCATTCCCACGCGGCTTGTAGGGTTCCGGTTCCAGCACCACCTCGACACGATTATCGACGATCAGCAGCCCGACACCCAGCCTGCGACATAAGCCGATAATCGCCCGTCGTCGTTTACGCCAGTGACTGCCCTTCCCGGTGGCCGAACGCGGGAAGGCGATATAAACGCGGTCAGAAAGCCGGAGCCGGTCAACACCCTGCAGCAGCAGGTCGAGATTGAAGCGGGTTTTCAGCTCAACAATGACCGGCGCTTCATCACCGCGACGCGCAACAATATCACAGCCTTCGATTTCGGCTTTCACCTCAAATCCGGTGGCCTCAAGCCACGCCTTTACCGGCGCATATAGTTCGGTTTCCAGACTACTCATGCTTTCAATGATAAGCAGAACAGATCAAGGGATCATTACCCGACGACAGGAGACCGGGAATCCGGAGAACAAGACGAAAACGGAGTCGCCACAATCGCAAGAACAAAGCAAAAACATCTTGCATTTTTATGACAGAATTTTCCCACTGAAATCAACATCTGGTACAATATACATGAACAAAGATAAAACGAATCGGAGCGTACCTACAAAATATTGAGGCTGTAATTTTACCGGTGCACATAACATGAACAATCTGATGTGCCCCAGTCCCCTCCTGAAGATTGACAGGCTGCGGGGCAGCAAATCATCCTCTCGATATTCATGTTAAGGAATTTATCAAATGAAACCGGTTGATCTGCGCACCCATCCCATTCACCTCGGTCTTGGTGCCACCGCACTCGCCGAGCCGGAGTTCACAGGCTCAATGGATTGGTATGAAGCCTACGGGACACGCCATCTGGCTGACGGGGCGGAAGGCAGGCTCGTCAATCTCCACAGCTTTACCGAACCCTGGTCAATGTGGGAAATGCATCCGAAGGGGGATGAGGTTGTCCTCTGCATCAGTGGCGCTTTGACCCTGCACCAGGAAAAACCTGATGGCACGATCAACAGTATCCGCCTGACACCCGGAACCTACGCCATCAATCCACGGGGAGTCTGGCACACCGCAGATACAGAAGAGGCAACGACAGCCCTGTTCATCACAGCCGGTGAAGGAACAGCACACCGGCCACGCTGAAGATCAGGAAGCTCCGACCGGGTTCAGCCGCCAGATTTCAAAATTCAGGAAGGTCGCATAGGCGGTCCAGCAGATATAAGGCACCATCAGCCAGAACGCAGGGCGGCTGATCGGATGAAAACGGATCAGGCAAATGATGATCGCCAGATTCAGAAGGAAGATATTGATCAGCCCGAGATCCGGACGCTGCATCCCGAAGAACATGAAAGACCAGGCACAATTCAGCGCAAGCTGTACCGCCCAGGCGGTCAGGGCTGCCTCCTTCCGGTCTGAACTGCTGATCGCAATCCGCCAGGCAGCAACAGCCATCAGAATGTAGAGCGTCGTCCAGGCCGGACCAAAAACCCAGCGGGGCGGATTATAGGGCGACTTGACGATCTCCGCATACCAGCCATCAATCTGTGGCACAGTCACATAGCTGCCCAGCGCGCCTACAGCCAGTGTCAGGGCCAGTAAACCAGCCAGAACGAGGAATGATTTCAGACGGGTTGGCGATGCCATTTCGATGCCTTCTGTTTTGACTGAAAGGTATATGGGGACTGGTCGGAATGAATGAAATCAGAACCCGCCCGCGGGCTGCGTTTTATCGGCATCAGGACCAGAAGCCCGGCCTTTACCCCCTCCCCGCAGCCGATAGTGAAACAGAACAGAACGATGGGCATCGTCAATTTTCCGGGTTTCATCCGCTGTTACGCCGGGAAGCTCAAAGTAAATGCTGACCAGCGAGGCTTCACTCTGCAGGTCAGTCAGTTCTGGCCTGAGCATGACCATTACTTCACGGTTGAGGAAACAGAGAAAACCGTCATGCCCTGTCAGGTCGGATCGCAGAAAGTCCCCCCATACCACCTGCAGATTGTCTGGCCCAACCAGCTTCTGGCGCAACCACAGACAAAATACTGGCAATGGCGAACGTTCATAAGCTGTCACCCGCGCCGCGGGCCAGCGCCGGGCAGCAGCAACGGCCAGACCACCCCAGCCGGCCCCGAGTTCTGCAATATCACGGCGACCGGCCAGCAAATCAACGGCTGCCCTTCTGGCCCTGCGGCCACTTGGCATCGGTGGCGCACCGGTGATCAGCGTATAGACCGCGATCACTGCAATTGCTGTCAGTGACAGCCCCAGAGCCAGAAAATCAAGAATTGTCATGTGAATTGCTGCACCCGCGAAAACCCTATTTGCGCCGAACCGCATCAAACCTATGATACTGCTGATACAGAGCGGCGACCTGCCGTCGGGGAGAATAGCATGAGCGCGAAGATCATCACCATCGCACAGCAAAAGGGCGGTGCCGGAAAAACCACCGTGGCCGCACAACTGGCCGTTGCTCTGGCAACGGGGAAGCGAAAGGTTGCCCTGGTTGATATTGATCCGCAGGGCAGCCTGACCGCTTGGCATGGATTACGGCGTAAGACGATGGGACAGGATGCCGGCGGCATTCACCTTTCCGTAGTCGCCGGATGGCAGCTATCAAACGAACTCGGCCGCCTGCGCGATGATTTCGATCTGCTCATTGTTGATAGCGCGGCCAACGCCGATACGGAAAACAAGGCCGCGATCCGGGCCTCCGACCTTGTTCTGGTGCCGATGCAGCCCAGCCTTGTAGACCTCTGGGCTACCGGACCGACACTGACACTGGCGGAGAAACAGAAAACCCGCGCCATGCTGCTGCTGAACCGGGTACCGCCGAGAGGCAGGCTGCTGGATACCATCAGACAGAAAGTCCGGGAGGAAGGCCTGCCCTGCATGAAAGCCAGCCTTGGCAACCGGGTGGCTTTTGCCTCATCAATGCTGGAAGGCCGTGGCGTGCTTGAAACTGAAAAATCCAGCCTCGCCGCAAAAGAAATCCTCACGGTGCTTCGCGAGGTCGAAAAATCCCTGAAAACGGTGTAGGGTCACATCATGGAAAATACAGCAATTACAGCAATCGCCGTCGCCCTGCATGTCCTCACCAGCACCTGGTGGGTGGGCGGCATGTTGTTCGCCTACTGGATCTTACGTCCGGCAGCAGATCCGATGGACCCACCGGAACGCCTCAAACTCTGGGGACGGGTATTCGGGGCCTTCTTCAAGTCAGTATGGGCAGCCATCATTATCATACCGGCCACCGGCTACTGGCTGGTCTGGGAAGTCTATCAGGGCTTCGCAAATGTCGGACAGAACATCCACGCCATGCATATGATTGGCTGGATCATGATCTGCCTGTTCCTGTGGCTTTATTTCGTGCCTTACGCTGCTTTCCGGCGGGCGCTTGCCAACGATGATTATCCCGCTGCCGGAAGCGCTATCGTCCGGATCCGAAAGCTTGTGGCGACCAATTCCATGCTGGGCGCCTGCAATGTCCTGATTGCCGGCTCCGGGGCCTACTGGGGCTGACATCTGCTGGGCTGACACCGGTCACTGAAGACCGGGGCCAGCCCGTCAGAGATCAGGTATCGGCAGCTTCGCCGATATTATCCACACCACGTTGCTCGACCACATTGGTCAGCCAGTCCGGGTCCATTTCCGGCACCGAGGACAGCAGCAGGTCCGTATAGGGATGGTGCGGCGGGGTGAACATTTCCTTCTTGCCCCCCTGCTCCACCACTCTGCCCTGCTTCATCACCACAACCTCGTCAGCGATCGAGCGTACGGTCGCAAGGTCATGGGTGATGAACATATAGGCCAGGTCGAGTTCCTTCTGCAGCCTGTCCAGCAGCTTCAGGATGCCCTCCGCCACCAACTGATCGAGCGCGCTGGTCACCTCATCACAGATGATGAATGTCGGCTCGGCCGCCAGCGCCCGGGCAATCCCGATACGCTGTTTCTGACCACCGGACAGTTCAGGCGGATACCGGTTGTAGTACTGCGATGGTTCCAGTTCGATCAGGTCGAGCAGTTCATCAACCCGGCTTTTCAGCGCATTGCCTTTCAGCCCGCCATAGAACTGGGCCGGACGGCCAATGATTTCCTTGATCTGAACCTTCGGATTCAATGCCGTATCCGCCATCTGATAGATCATCTGCGCCTGACGAAGCTGATCCTTGGTACGCTGGCGGTAATTCGGCGGAAGCTCCTCGCCCTTGAACAGAACCTGTCCCGCTGTCGGCGGCAGAAGTCCTGTAATGCATCGCGCTGTTGTGGACTTGCCGGAACCGGATTCACCCACCACAGCCACCGTCATGCCCGCATGAATATCAAAGGAAACATCATGCAGTACCGGAGTCTGTCCATAGGATGCATCAATATTCTGAACCGACACCACGGGAACCGCATCACCGGAAGGACGTGATTTCTGATCGCGCTTGAAACTGCGAACCGCCCAGAGTGACTTGGTATAGTCCTCCTGCGGCGATTCCAGCATGCTGCGGGTATCAGACTGTTCAACCTCATCACCCTTCAGCAGCACTTTGATCGTATCAGCCATCTGAGCCACGACAGCGAGGTCGTGGGTGATGTAGATTGCCGCCGTATTGAACTGGTCGACAATATCGCGAATCGCCAGCAACACCTCGATCTGGGTGGTTACATCCAGTGCCGTCGTCGGCTCATCAAAGATAATCAGGTCTGGACGGCAGGACATGGCCATAGCCGTCATCGCCCGCTGCAACTGCCCACCGGAAACCTGATGCGGATAGCGGAAGCCGATTTCCTGCGGATTCGGCAGGCGCAGCTTCTCATACAGACGAATGGCGTCTTCCTGGCTTTCGAGACGCTTCATGATCCGGTAATGGGTCGGCGTTTCTGTGTGCTGATCAATCAGCCTGTGAGCCGGGTTGAACGACGCCGCAGCGGACTGCGCCACATAGGCAATCCGCGAACCGCGCAGAGCACGCTTGTCTGATTCCGATGTGGTGGTCAGCTCCATTCCGTCAAACTCAATGGAACCGCCGGAGATACGGCACCCGTCGCGGGCATAGCCCATTGCGGCCAGTCCCATCGTCGATTTGCCGGCCCCGGATTCACCGATCAGGCCCATGACCTCCCCGCGATGCAGGGTCAGGTCAACACCATGAACAATTTCAACCCACTTCTCGTCTGAATAACCTTCAATACGAAGGTCCTTCATCTCCAGCAGAACTTCCTTTTTCTTTGGCATATCGACTACTCCTTCAGACCCGACGACCGGTACAACATCCAGTCGACGACAAAGTTTACGGACACTGTCAGCAGCGCAATGGCAGCCGCGGGAATGAGCGGCGTGATTTCACCAAAGGAAATCAGGGTCGCATTCTCACGTACCATCGAGCCCCAGTCCGCTGTTGGCGGCTGGATGCCAAGACCAAGGAATGACAGACCTGCGATCAGCAGGAAGACGAAACAGAATTCGAGGCCGAATTCCGCAATCAGGGGCGCTGTCGAGTTCGGCAGGATTTCCTTGCGGATCAGATACCACATACCTTCACCCCGCAGACGCGCCGCCTCAATATAATCCATCACCACGATGTTCCCGGCGACCGCTCTGGTCAGGCGGAAAACACGCGGCGAATAGATAATCGCAACGATGACCACCAGAACGAAAGCATTGGTGCCAAAAATCGACAGCATCAGCAGCGCGAAGATAAGCGACGGAATAGACATGATGACATCAGCAGCCCGTCCCATAACCTGATCCAGCCAGCCACCAAGCGTTGCTGCCAGCAATCCGGCAAAGGCCCCCATGACAAAGGCCGCTGTGGTCGCAACCAGCGCCAGACCAACAGTATTTCGTGCGCCGAAGACAAGCCGGCTGAACAGGTCACGACCTAACTGGTCGCCCCCCAGAAGATAGACATTATCTGCTGGTGCAAAGGCTTCCGTAACGATCTCCGCTTCACCGAAAGGTGCAATTACCGGAGCGAATATACCGGTGATGGCGTAAACACCGACGATAAACAGCCCGAAGCTGGCAGTCAGCGGAGCGGTCCGCATCGCCTTGGCCGGATCCCGTGGCAGCACGATAACCAGAAACTCGCGGAATGCGTAAGAAGTCCCTGCCGCCAGTGCGATGATCCCGGCAAACACAGTCATCGACCAGAGCGTCGATTCACCGCCAACGATACCAATCACAAAAGAGGCCAGTGTGAGGGAGAACAGCAGCAGAAAGGCACTGCGAAGATTATAATAGGCCGCCAGACAGGAGGCGCCGATCAGTATTGCATAATAGCCTATGACGAAGAAATTCATGACAGCCCCCTCACTTCTTGTACCGCAAACGCGGGTTGGTGATGATCGCCCCGACATCTGCCGCCAGATTCAGCAGAATGAAGGTTGCAGCGAAGATGAGGCAGCAGGCCTGCACTACCGGGAAATCCCGTTTGGTCACGGCATCGACAAGCAACTGCCCGATGCCCGGATAAACAAAAACCACCTCGACCAGCACCACGCCTGTGATCAGATAGGCAAGGTTCAGCGCAACCACGTTGATGATCGGCGCCCAGGCATTGGGAAGCGCATGCTTCACAATGACTTTCCAGGCCGGCATCCCCTTGACCCGCGCCATTTCGATATAGGGCGAGGCCAGCAGGCTGATGATCGCAGCCCGGGTCATCCGCATCATATGAGCAACGACAACCAGAACCATGGTCAGCGCCGGCAGGAATGTCCGTTCGAGAATTTCAAGGAAGGACATGCCATCGCTGATTTTCGCAATGGACGGGAAATATCCCCCCTTCACGGAGAAGTAGAGGATCAGGATGTAACCCAGGAAAAATTCCGGTGACGAGATTGATGTCAGGGTCAGCACATTGGCGACGCGATCAAACAGGGTGTTGCGCAGCAGGGCCACAACAACCCCGAGCGCGATTGCAATGGGAACCGCAATCACCGCAGCGTAACAGGCCAGAAACAATGTGTTCATGAAACGCGGGCCGATGATTTCGCCGACCGGCGACTGAGAAATCAGCGAAACGCCGAAATCGCCGGTGACAGCACCAAGCAGCCATTCGAAATATCGAACGGGGGCTGGCCGGTCCAGTCCCATTTGCTCACGCATGGCAGCAACGGTTTCATCCGTAGCCCCCATTCCCAGAACTGCCCGGGCTACATCACCCGGCAGAAGCTCAACCGCGCCAAAAATAATGATTGAGATAATGAGCAGTGTCAGCAGCCCAAGTCCCAGTCGTTTGGCAACGATGCCCAATACATCGCCCATAATCTTAAATCCCCCTGAAAAACTTACCGGACTCCGGCGGTTACGGCCTCACAGACCGATACCGGCGGTCCTCCCGCCCGGATGGTGTGGTGTGGCGGGGTAACGAACCAGGTTCGAAACCCCGCCAACCAGACTTACTTCTGATACTATCAGTGAAACATCACCGACAGATCAGGAATCAAACCACCAGCGGCTTGCACCGCGTGCGCCGTCGACCTGCCAGCTTGCGGCAAGGTTCGGGCCGTGTTTGACCTTCTTGTTTCGTGCGTAGACGAAGTTCGTAAACATCGGGATGATCGTCCCGCCGTCATTACGGGCCAGTTCCTGCATCTCGCGATACATCGCCGCCCGCTTGTCCTGATCCAGTTCCGCCTTTGCCTGACGCAGCAGCACATTGAATCGCTCGTTCTGCCAGTGGCTTTCGTTCCAGGCAGCATCGTCCTTGTAAGCCAGGCTGAGCATGACATCCGGTGTCGGACGTGCGCCCCACTGCACCATGCAGAACGGCTTCTTCAGCCAGACATCCGAGTAATAGCCATCGTTCGGCTCACGCACGACATTGATGTTAATGCCGGCCTTCTTGGCCTGCTCGGCATACAGAACACAAAGGTCGACCGCGCCGGAGAACACACTGTCTGCCGTTGACAGGCTGACCGACAGATTCTCGTGACCAGCTTTTTTCAACAGAGACTTCGCCTGATCCGGATCATATTTGCGCTGCGGCAGATCCGCCCAGTACGGCATGTTCGGCGAGACATGGGCATCATTGCCCGGAATAGCCGTGCCATATGCAATCTTCTGGATGATTTCATCCCGGTCGATCGCCAGCTTCAGTGCGTTACGCACATTGACATCATCGAACGGTGCCTGATCACAGAACATCGGCATCGTGATCGCAGCACCACTCGGCACATTGTCGATCTCGATGTTCGGATTACGCTTCAGCAGCGACAGCGTTTTCAGTTCAAGCTGCGTCACTGCATCGACATCACCGGTCACCAGCGCCGTCTGACGGGCATTCGGATCGTTGAGAACAGTAACCTCAACCTCGTCAAACCAGGCGCCCTGACCATGCCAGCCGTCATGACGTACCAGCTTGGTATTCACACCAAAGTCATTATTGACGATCTTGTAGGGGCCGGAGCCATCGCCGGACTGCCAGTCAATCGTGCCATCAGCCTTCGCCGGGCAGATTGCCAGATGATAATCCGTCATCAGCCAGGGCAGATCGGCATTGCCGGCGGCCAGCTTGAAGGTTACGGAATGGCTGTCATTCTTGACGATATCATTGACATCCTTGAGCAGTGCCTTGGCTGCTGAAGTGGTCTTCTCGCCACGATGATGATTCATTGAGGCAATGATATCATCCGCCGTCACCGGCTTGCCGCTGTGGAAAGACGCACCCTTGACGATCTTGAAGGTCCATTCCTTCGCATCCGGGGTGGCTTCCCAGGATTCTGCAAGGTCAGCCCCAAGACCGTTTTCCGGGGTAATCATCGTCAGATAGCTGCGATAGGTATGCGCAAGCTGAATGATGGAGAAGCTGAGATAGGTGCCCGGATCGTGGGTGTCTGACGTATTACCGTCATGTGAACCAAGCCGGAACAGTCCGCCCTTCTTTGGTGCTGCCATCGCCGACGTCGACCAGATGCCCGACGCAACCGACAGGGAAACGCCGGCAGCCAGAGCATGGCTCATGAAGTCACGACGCGAGATACGCCCGCGACGGACCTCCGCCTCCATGCGCTTAATCAGATTAAATTCAGTGTTCCCAGCCATAATACCTCCTTAGGCCTAGTGGTGTCCGGTCAGTTTCTGACCATTTTCAGTAGTCCTCCGGCAGACAAGACTGCCTGACCGGAGTTCATGCGCAGCCACAGGAAAGTCACAGCCTGAAAAACACGTATAAACAGCCTTATCGGATTTTCTAAAACCGATCGCATGTACATAAGACTTCAAGCAGGTTTCTCCCGGCGGCATGTCCGGATCGGGGCAGTCAGACACTGGTCTGCACTCCTGATGGAGCCGGATCGCAGTGAAATGCGACAATAATGACGCAACGACATCCCCCACCGCATTGCAGAAAACATCGGCCAACATCACGTGGCCGATATGCATGCGGTTTCAAATCAACAGGTGCCCATAGTGACGGCAGAGCGCCGAAACGGCAACAGGATATTGTTTTTGGGCGACATACTGTCTTATTTACGACCTGCTGATAATCGGGTGGTCACCGCCACCTCACTATGAAGGGTGCGGTGAACCGGGCACTTATCAGCAATTTCCAGCAACTTCTGTCGCTGTTCATCCGTCAGATCACCATCCAGCTCAACAACCCGGTCAAAGTGGTCGATCTTTGCGTCCTTTGTTTCGCATTCCGCGCAATCACTGGCGTGGTCCTTTTTGTGGGTCAGTGTCACAGACACTTTCTCCAGCGGCCATTTCTTGCGATTCGCATACATCCGGATTGTCATTGACGTACAGGCACCAAGCGACGCACTGAGCAGACCATAAGGTGTCGGCCCGGTATCCCGCCCCCCGATATCCTTTGGTTCATCGGCCCGGATCAGGTGGTTTCGACCAATCGCAATATGCTGGGCGAACAGGCCATCGCCGGCTTCTGCGACCAGCACCTCTCCCTCTCCGGCCGATATCGACGGGTCCTTTGCAGAAGTCGCATCATCAATATAACGGCGGCTCCAGGCGCTGATCACACTGGCCACATAAACGGCATCGGCTTTCCGGCTAAGCAGATGGTCTGCATCATCCAGACTGATGAAACTTTTCGGATGTTTGGCGGCCGCATAAATCGCCGCCGCATTATCAATCCCGACGGTCTGGTCGACCGGTGAATGGAAGATCAGCAATGCCTTGTGCAGTTTGCCGATTGCCGCCGATACGTTCTGGTTAGCGATATCATCAAGGAACTGCCGGCGGATCCGGAATGACCTCCCGACAAGCTGAACCTCTGCCTCACCTTCAGACTCAATCTCATTGATTGCGCTGGAAAAATTATGTTTCACATGGCCTGGGTCAGAAGGTGCCGCAATGGTACAGACCGCTTGCACATCAGGCATCCGGCCAGCCGCGACCAGAACCGCAGCTCCCCCAAGGCTATGCCCGATCAGCACACGGGGCGCGGTATATTCCGACGCCATGAACTGATAGGCTGCAACAAGGTCATCAACATTGGAAGTGAAGTTTGTATTGGCAAACTCCCCTTCGCTTGCCCCCAGCCCTGTAAAATCGAAACGCAGTACAGCAACGCCCTGTTCAGTCAGTTCGGCAGCTATTCTCGATGCCGCAAAGATGTCCTTGCTGCAGGTAAAACAGTGGGCAAACAGCGCGAACGCGCGCGGTGAGTTGTCCGGGCTGTCGAGCCGGGCCGCAAGCTTTTCACCAAGCGCGCCTGTGAATGTAATTTTCTCGCTCTTCATTCCCGGATACCCCGTTTGTTTAACTGAACACTGGGGGGACCATAACCGGACGACATCATCCTGTCAGGTTAACGTTCCATCTTCCTCCGTCAGATCAGGCCAAAGCCGATCGCCAGCATCCGTAAGGCCAGCAAGGTCACGAGAATCTTGAATATCCGGCGAAACATCTCTTCCGGCACCCGGTCCAGCACATGACGCCCCAGCAAACCGCCGAAAAATGTTGCCGCGATCATCATCACAATCAGATGCATGTAGGGCGCAAAGGCAAATCCGAGAATGCCGAACGCGATCAGCTTGAACATATGTACAAAAGCGACACAGGCGGACTGCGTGCCGATAAGTCCCCGCCGGTCATCCATTTTGCTGCCGATGAAGACCATGATCAGGGCACCGATCGACCCGCCCAGCATCGCGACAAAGCTGGACACCGCACCAAGGGCAGCCCCGCGCCAGCTGCTGCTGTTACCGGCTCTCGGCTTTGGGCCCCAGACACTGAAAAGAATCAGGGCTCCGATTACAATCTGCAATATATCACCGGGCAATTGCAGGCTTACTGATGCCCCTGCGAGGCCACCGACAACAGCCCCCGCACCAAAAACCAGGGCTATCCGCCAGTCGATATAATGCCGGTTTGCCGTGACCCGGAAGATCGAGGATGCGGACTCAACCGCACCATGTAGCGGAACAACCGCAGCCGGTGGCACCAGACTTGCGAGAATAACCAGGCTCAGCCCGCCGGTCGGACCAATCGCTGCATTGAAAATCGAAATGATAAAGGAACTTAAAACCAGAATGGCTTCTGTGATTGTCATAACAGGGCTATAAAATGCCGCCGTCGCCTTTACCAGTCACAATTGAAAGTCTCTCGATGACCAACTCGCAAAGCTTTGAGATCATAGAAAAAACAAGTCCCTATGCAGGCTACTACCGGATCGACAAATTCCGCGTGCAGCACAGCCTGCATGATGGCGGCACCAGCGCCCTTCTGGAGCGCGAAGTTTTTGAACGCGGGCATGTCGGCGCGGTACTGCCCATCGATCCGGCTCGCGACAAAGTTGTTCTGATCGAGCAGTTCAGACCCGGCGCACTGGCTGCCGGCTGGCATCCATGGGTTATCGAATGCGTTGCCGGGGTCATTGAAGAAGGCGAATCGCCGGAGGATCTTGCCCGGCGCGAAGCGGTCGAAGAAGCCGGCTGCACGATCAGCGACCTGAAACCGGTATTCCGTTTCCTGACATCTCCCGGTGCGTCATCAGAAACCGTCACACTGTTCGCTGGTCGTGTGGATGTCAGCAATGTCGGCGGTGTTCACGGGCTGGCCGAGGAAGGAGAAGACATCAGGGTTCTGGTAATGAGCGTGAATGAGGCGCTTGCCCTGTTACAAGATGGCAAGATCGTCAACGCCAAGACCATCATCGCCCTGCAGTGGCTGGCAGCGAACTATTCTTCCCTGAAGGCGGAATGGCAGGCCGGCGCTTGATCGGACATCCTGCTGACCCTACCTTGGCAGGCAACAACGAGACATATCAGACCGACAGGAAACACCATGAAATTTCGCAAGAATTTTGTCGATGCGATCGGCAACACGCCGCTCATCAGACTAAATGCAGCTTCTGAAGCAACAGGCTGCACCATCCTCGGCAAGGCGGAGTTTCTGAACCCCGGCGGCTCGGTAAAGGACCGGGCAGCCATGGGAATCATCAAGGCTGCGGAACGCGACGGCAAACTGCGGCCGGGTGGTGTGATTGTTGAAGGGACTGCCGGCAATACCGGTATCGGCCTGGCGCTGGTCGGCAACTCGCGTGGCTATCGTACCGTCATTGTGATCCCCGAGACGCAAAGTCAGGAAAAGAAGGATTTTCTGCGGCTTGTCGGTGCTGACCTGCGGGAAGTGCCGGCCGTGCCCTACAAGGATCCGAACAACTATGTTCATGTCTCGCAGCGGCTGGCGGAAGAACTCGCCGCAACCGAGCCGAACGGCGCGATCTGGGCCCAGCAGTTCGACAATATTGCCAACCGTGCTGCGCATCGAGAAACAACCGGCCCCGAAATTTATGAACAGACCAATGGCAAAGTCGATGGCTTCATCTGCGCTGTCGGTACCGGCGGCACGCTGGCCGGCACCGGCATGTTCCTGAAAGAGCAGAACAGCAACATCCGTATCGGTCTGGCTGACCCGATGGGGGCAGCACTGTACAGCTACTACAAGGATGGCGAACTGAAATCGAGCGGCACCTCGATCTCGGAAGGTATCGGACAGGGTCGCGTCACCGCCAATCTGGAAGGGCTGACCGTTGACCATCCGTTCCAGATTCCGGACGAGGAAGCCATTCCCATTGTCTTTGACCTGCTCCGGAAAGAAGGACTCTGCCTCGGACTGTCCAGCGGCATCAATGTTGCCGGTGCGATCCGGCTGGCGAAGGAACTTGGCCCCGGTCATACCATTGTCACTATTCTCTGCGACTGGGGACATCGCTATCAGTCGAAACTGTTCAACCCCGCCTTCCTGCGCGAAAAAGGCCTGCCCGTTCCCGAATGGCTGGTCTGAGGAGTTCACGACATGCCCTACAGCAATCCCGAAGCACTGGTCAGCGTTGACTGGCTGGCCGCCCATATAGATGCCCCGGATGTACGCGTCATCGACGCCAGCTTTTATCTGCCGACCGAGACACGTAACGCAGATGCGGAATATGCCGAAGGCCATATCCCCGGCGCCATTCGTTTCGATATCGAGGAAATCTGTGATCCGGATTCCGACCTGCCGCACATGCTGCCCAGTCCGGAGATGTTCTCCAGCCGGGTACGCAATCTCGGTCTCGGCGACGGTATCCGGATCATAGCCTACGACCAGAAAGGCCACTGCGCTGCTGCTTCCCGCGCCTGGTGGATGTTCCGTGTCTTCGGCCATCACGATGTTGCCGTACTGAACGGCGGACTGCCCGCCTGGAAAGCCGCAGGACATGCGGTCGAACAGGATCAACCTGTCCTGAAGCCCCGGCATTTCACGGCCCGTTTCGACAGCACCATGGTACGCAATTACGATCAGGTGAAACGCAACATTGATGCCGGAAAGTTCCAGACCGTCGATGCCCGGACACGCGGCCGATTTGACGGCACAGCCCCTGAACCCCGCAAGGAACTGCGCAGCGGTCATATCCCGAAATCCCTCAGCCTCCCCTACGATCAGCTGATCGACCCGGCGACACAGAAAATGCTGCCTGCCGGGGAACTGGAGAAACGGATTGCAGATGCCGGTATTGATCCGAACCGACCGATTGTCGCCACCTGTGGTTCCGGTGTGACAGCCTGTGTACCGGCACTGGCGCTTTATCTGCTCGGACACAGGAATGTCGCCATCTATGACGGTTCCTGGACGGAATGGGCCGGACGACCGGACTCGCCGATCCTGCCATGAGCAGCGGCGACAAAACTGCGGCGAATAACCGGATTGCGTTCACCCGGACCTATCTGGAAATGACAGATATGCCAACCCGCGCCAGCCTTCCGGCTCCCGCAGGTCGTGTTGCCCTGATGCGCTGTCACAAGCCAACACTGGCTTTCTATCGCTTTCTGTATGGCGAGGTCGGACGTAACTGGCTGTGGTATGAACGCCTGCTGCTCGACGATGCTGCCCTGCTCGACCTGATCCGCCGGGAGAATGTCGAGATTTACGTCCTCTATGTGGATGGTGGTCCGGCCGGATTTACTGAACTGACATTCGACCCTTCAGGCGATTGCGAGATCAGTTATTTCGGCATGATGCCTGATTTCGTTGGCGGCGGTTATGGCCGTTACCTGCTGAACTGGGCGATTCATTATGCCTGGAGTGCAAAGATACGCCGCCTGTGGCTCCATACCTGCACCATGGACAGCCCAAGGGCACTGCCCTTCTATCAGCGGGCCGGTTTCCGGGCCTATCACCGTGAAGAGCTGGAAGTAGCGGATCCAAGGCCGATCATGTCGCAATTCGGACTGTCCCCGGACCCATAGCATTCGAAACGGTCATCAGGGCTATTGTTCCGGCTGTCGTGCGGTGAATCGTCTGAATTTCTCTGATGACGTTCTGAAGGCGATTGCGGCAGGACAGAAGCCAGCGGATACTCACCATATGTCGGGGAATGTCATCAATCTGCGAAAGGCGCGCAAACAAAAGCAGCGCCGGGACCGCGAGGCCGAAGCTGAAGCCAACCGGACCAGACACGGCCAGCCAGCGTCCTTGCGCCGTGCGTCAGAAAAGCAGAATGAAACGGAACGCAAACTGCATGAAAATCATCGCCTGAGCACACCGGAGAAGCCCGGCATCTAGTGAACGACCGGCTTGGAGCTTACCGTCGGAGTGCCAACATCGCTGGTTCTGGCCTTCTCTGTCGACAGATCCAGCCCCCAGTCCATCTTCTTTGCTGAGTTCGCCAGCAGGTCACAGAACAGATAGACCATGCGAAGGTCCATCGACGTCACAAAGTCGCGCTCCTTGCCAAAGCGCAGCGTTACCTGCAACAGCCCTTCCGGGTCGGGACCGCAGGTGAAGGAATGAACCACCAGCGGATCTTCCCCGTGCGGATACATCAGGTCATCCTGCTTGAAAGGCTTCTTCGGGTTATTAGTCTGAACCGCGTTGGACTGCTGAAATTCCATTACAGCTTTCTTCGAGACCGGGTTCTGCTGCGCCGCCACTTCCGGGCGTCGCTCGATCACCTTCATCATTGCCAGCCAGAGATGATTCGTTGCCCGTCGGGTCAGCCACATCTTGACCCCTGAGCGGTCCTTGCGACTGACATTGATCAGCACCCGGTCCTCAATCATGGAATAGGCAGCACCAATCTGGTCGATCCGCTGGGTATAGAGGTTGCTGCGCTGCTTCACCGTAACCGATTTCGCAGCAGGCTGCCGGACCTCCACGGTGACTGCCGGGGTCTTTCGCGATGACGTTGACACCTTACCTTTGGTCGAGCGGGTCGCTGGCTTCTTCCGGGTTGCCGGTTTAGCCGCAGGTTTATCAGCTTCGGCCACCGTCTCGGCC
Source organism: Alphaproteobacteria bacterium HT1-32 (assembly GCA_009649675.1). NCBI lineage: Bacteria > Pseudomonadati > Pseudomonadota > Alphaproteobacteria > Alphaproteobacteria bacterium HT1-32. The sequence goes on from WJPL01000003.1 coordinate 410,495, forward strand.
GTCTTTTTTGCCGCTGTTTTTCCTGCGGTTTTCTGTCTCGTCGCCGGAGCTTTCGCCGTACTGTCGGGTTTCGCTTTTGTCGCCCGTTTGCGCCGGGGTTTCGGCTTTGATGCAGTGATCTCAGCCTCTGCGGCATCGGCTTCCACCGCAGCCGGAGTCTTCTTCGCCGCCGCAGGTTTGCGTTTGCGGCTTTTGGCCGGCTTTTTTGCTTCAGTTTCAGCAGGCTTTTCTGCCACGGAGAGATCATCCACCGGGGGGCTGTCTTCGCCCTTCGGCTTGCGACGGCGTGACGTGCCGCCCTTCGGTTTGGCTGGTGATTTGCGAGGCTTGGTCGCCATGTCACAAAAGTCCCGGTTGCATGCCTATACGAATGCCAAGATGCAGCCCCTGCCGCAAGTCCCGATACGCATCGACAGCGAACAAGATCAGCACAAACAGCAGAGTACTGACAGGCTTTCCCGGCCATTATCGTCACTAGATTGAAAACTTTCCCGAAAAGGCCTTTTCACACCGGGAAACCTCTGGTACTTCCACAGCCCTTCCGTGGGGGCCCGTAGCTCAGTTGGTAGAGCAACTGACTTTTAATCAGTTGGCCACAGGTTCGAATCCTGTCGGGCTCACCAATATTTCCAAAGGCTTAGGATGATTTCTGAGAAATCTCCTAAGCCTTTCGATTTTCTGGGTAAGCAATAGGTAAGCAAGCTGCCTGACAGTCCCGGCGCAGTCGGCGGGCAGGCAAACTTGCCAGAGCCTTTCCACCTCCGAACATAAGTCCCGAAACGTCACAAAAATGAACGCCCTGCGCGAACAACATCAGCACCGGGTTCAATCTTGACACTTCCTATTATATCTATATTTCATGATATATGGATAACTATGATGCTCTCAAAATCTTTTCCGCTTTATCCCAGCAAACGCGGCTCGACGTCTTTCGTCTTCTTGTGAAAGCCGGGGCGGAAGGTGCTTTGTCCGGCGAGATCGGTGACCAGCTGGATGTTCGCCAGAACACCATGTCGGCCAATCTCGCCGTTCTGCTGAATGCCGGCCTTGTCCGCAATGAACGGCAGGGCCGGACAATTCGCTATTATGCTGATTTCGAGGCGGTGCGCGGCCTGCTTGCCTTCCTGATGGAAGATTGTTGCGGGGGAAATCCGGAAATCTGCCAGCCAATCATTGATCAAATCGCCTGTGCCTGTTGAGGAAACGATGACTGACAAAACGATGGATACCCCTGCTATCGGTATTTTTGAACGATGGCTTTCAATCTGGGTCGCCCTGTCAATTACGCTGGGAATCGTTCTCGGCCAGATGTTTCCGGCTGTTTTTGAACTGCTGGCCAGTCTTGAATTCGCCCACGTCAATCTGGTGGTCGCCGTTCTTATCTGGGCAATGGTCTATCCGATGATGATCTCCGTTGATTTCAGCAGCATTGTCCGTGTTGCCGATCAACCGAAGGGGCTGATGATTACGCTTGTGGTCAACTGGCTGATAAAGCCCTTCACCATGGCGGCGCTGGGCGTGCTGTTCTTCAAATATCTCTTTGCCGGATACATGACCCCGGGCGATGCCGACTCCTACATTGCCGGGCTGATTCTGCTGGGGGCAGCCCCCTGCACAGCCATGGTTTTTGTCTGGTCCCAGCTCACCCGGGGCGATGCGAACTATACCCTTGTACAGGTCAGTGTGAATGATCTGATCATGATCTTTGCCTACGCCCCGATTGTGGCTCTGCTGCTTGGTGTGACCGATATTCCGGTGCCGTGGGACACGCTGGTTCTGTCCGTTGCACTCTATGTTGTCGTGCCCCTGATTGCCGGCATTGTGACCCGCAGGATATTGCTGGGCGACCGCAACAATATCGCGGCGGTGTCAGACTTTACCGCCAGACTGAAACCGTTCTCGGTTATCGGTCTCCTGACGACAGTTGTGCTGCTGTTTGGCTTTCAGGGCGGCGTGATCCTCGCTCAGCCGGTTCTCATCCTCCTGATCGCCATACCCTTGCTACTGCAATCCTACGGTATTTTCGCGGTCGCCTATGTCGCAGCCTGGATCATGCGGGTTCCGTTCAGGATTGCCGCACCCTGCGCGATGATCGGTACATCGAATTTCTTCGAACTGGCCGTCGCCGTCGCAATCAGCCTCTTCGGGCTGAACTCCGGTGCCGCACTGGCAACCGTCGTCGGCGTCCTGGTGGAAGTACCGGTAATGCTGTCTCTGGTCGCCTTCGCCAACAGAACCCGGAATCATTTCCCGCAGAGCTGACCCCGGAATGCCCGATTAAGGGCATCCCGGCTATGAAAGCCTCAGACCCGGTCGAGCAGTGCCGTCAGATGGGCCGCAATCACCCCCGGTACTTCCAGCGGGGTGAAGTGGCGGACGTTGGGCATCACATGCAGGGTTGAGCCGGCAATGCCCTTGTAGAGCTCCTCAGCCATAACCACGGGCGTGGCGTAGTCTTCCTCGCCCACCAGGATGGTGGCCGGCATCTGGAGAATTGCCATGGTCGCTTTCTGGTCACAGCGGCCCAGCATGCGGCAGGATTCGGCATAGGCTGCGGGGTCATTGGCGACAAAGACCTCGATCGCTGCGGCCACCTTGTCCGGATTGCTCTCAATGAACTTCTCGCTGAACCACCGGGATTTCTGAAAACCGATCATGCTGGCCATGCCTTCGGTCAGGCCCTTGGTCGCACGCCCTTCCCAGGCGTCAACCGCCTCCGGGCCATAACCCGCAGTCGTGTCGATCATGCCCAGTGCCCGGGTACGTGACGGGTGACGACCAGCGAAAGTGAGGCTGATGCAGCCCCCCATCGAGGCCCCGGCAATCGCCGTCGACTCCCAGCCAATCTGGTCCATAAGCGCCGCCAGATCGTCTGCCATCTGCTCAACCGTATAGGGACCGGCCGGTTTCGATGAGCGACCATGCCCGCGGCAGTCAACCGCCAGCACTTCGGCGCTGGCCGCCAGTCCCGCCGCTGCGGTTTCCGCCCAGAAATCGGCGGTCATGGCCAGCGAATGCACCAGCAGGATACGTCGTTCCGGATTCGGGTTACCCCAGATCTTGTAGAAAATTTCCGCACCATCGGACATCGGGGCCCGGCCTTCGCGTACAGTCATATCAGTCATCAGCCACGGTCTCCCTGATCTTCAGCTGGTTGCGAGAGCCGCACGGGCGCGCTCGTAGAATGAAAGGTCGAGATATTTGTCGATATCGCTCAGAACGTCTCCGCCACCATAACGGGAACGGAGATCCAGCACGGTGCTGATACCATCGCGCAGAATGGCCCCGTCCGGGGTCAGGCCGGATGCCGGCGACAGCAGGCTTTTCATCACCGCCGGCAGGGCCTGCGGCTTGATCGCCGGCATCTTTGCTGACAGCAGGCTTGCCGCCGCATCATGGTTCGCCGGGTCCAGTACCCACGCAAGCCCCCGGAGATAGCCCTTGAGATAAGCCTCGACAGTTGCCGCATTGGCCTGGGCCCAGGACTGTTTCGCCGCAACAATGCCGCCCTGATAGCTGGAGGTCACATCGGCGCTGCTGGCGATGATCGGAAACCCGGCATTGCGGGCAATGCTGGTGAAAGGCTCAATCCCCAGTGTCGCTGCATGCACGCCGTCGCGCACCGACTCCCATCGTGTTGGGGTCGCACCGACAGGAACCATCGGGCAGTCTTCAATCCGCAACCCGGCCTTCGCCAGCATCTCGTAAAGAATGAAGGCAAAACCGGTCGCCAGCGCATCCAGTGCCAGACTGCGTCCCTTCAGATCAATGATGGTCTTGATATCCTTTGCCGCGATCAGGCCAAGTTCGATCTGGGTCGCGCCCATCAGTGCGACGAAATCCACGTCACCCTCAATGCTGAACGCCCCCTGCCCCTCGCGATAAGCCACGACATTATCGAAAGCTGTCATGGCAATATCGAACTCGCCCGCATTCAGTTTCTCGAACTGAAAGACGGAACTGGGTGTCGTGGTCAGGTCAACCGCGACCCCTTCCTCTGCAAAATATCCCTGCTCGATGGCGGCAAAAACCGGCAGGTTCGGTGCGCCCGGAAAGGCAATGATGCGCAAAGGCGTCAGATCGGCTGATGAGGTCACTCGGTATCTCCTTGTTTCGCTTTGGCGCCGTGAATGGCCTGCCATATCTTGTGGGGGGTGACTGGCATCGACATGTCCTCAACCCCGTAGGGGCGAAGGGCGTCAACGACGGAATTGACAATCACCGCCAGCGCCGGTGTCGTTCCGCCCTCGCCGCCCGCCTTGATACCCAGCGGATTGGTCGGTGACAGAACTTCGGCAATCTCGGTCTCGAAGTCAGGCAAGGCATCCGCACGCGGCATACCGTAATCCATAAAGGAACCACAGAGCGGCTGACCCGACTGCGGATCGATGTAGGAATGCTCCCACATTGCCTGGCCGACCCCCTGCGCAATACCGCCATGGGTCTGGCCATGGACAATCATCGGATTGATACAGCGCCCGACATCATCAATCGTGAAATAGCGGGCAATGGTCGGCACGCCCGTATCCGGATCAATCTCCATCTCGCAAAGTGCTGCACCGTTCGGGAAAACCGGCTGATGCATCTCGTTTGTCCGGGCGGCGAACAGCTGGCCATCCTCGCTGACCTTCGCCAGTTCGACAAGACTGATGGTCTGATTGGTACCGGGGATAGCAAAATGTCCGTCATCGAACTCAACAGCCTCCGGAGGCGCTTCAAACAGGGTGGCAGCCTTGTTTCGGGCATCTTCCAGCAATTCTTCAGCTGTCTGCAACATCACGGTTCCGGCATGTCGCATGGAGCGGCCGGAATGCGATCCACCACCGACGCTGACAATATCCGTATCACCCAGCACAATGGTCACGGTTTCAACCGGCACACATAAAACCTCAGCCACGACCTGCGCAAAGCTGGTCTCATGCCCCTGCCCGCTCGGCTGTGTGCCAATGACAACCGAAATATCACCGGAGCCATTCACGGTAATCTCAGCCCGCTCCTTCGGCGATCCGGTGGAGGACTCAACATAATTCGCAAAGCCCCGTCCCAGCAGCATCCCGCGTGATTCCGCTTCCCGGCGCCGGGCCTCGAAACCATCCCAGTCAGCCATCTCGATAACGCGGTCCATATTCGCTTCGTAGGTACCGCTGTCATACAACGCGCCAACCGCATTTCGGTACGGCATGGCGTCTGCCGGGATCAGGTTGCGACGACGCAGTTCAATGATATCCATATCCAGTTTGCGTGCCGCCATCTCGACAATCCGCTCAATTGCGAAAGTCACTTCCGGGCGACCGGAACTGCGATAGGCCTGGGTTGGCATTGTATTGGTGAAAACAGCCCGCGCCCGCATGGTTGCGACCGGAATATCATAGGTTCCCGTCACCAGTGCCGATCCCTTGCCCAGCGGTGACAGCGAGACGCAGCGCGCGCCGACATTGCTGATGTTATCAGCCCGCAACGCCAGAAACCGGCCATCCTTGTCGAGCGCCAGTTCAACATGGCTCATCAGGTCACGACCCTGATAATCGCTGAGAAAAGCCTGCGAACGGGTAGCCGTGAACTTGACCGGCCGTCCGACCTTTCGCGCAGCCCACAACACCAGTCCGAATTCTACATAGACCCGGTTACGGGTGCCAAAATTACCGCCGACATCATAGGACAGCACCTGCAGGCGATCCGGGGCAACGCCGAGCACCGTCGACAGCTCATGCTTCTGACGCACCGCGCCGCCACTTCCCGCAATCAGGACGTAGCGCCCGCTGTCCGGATCGTAGCTGCCGATCGCCGCACGCGGTTCCATCGGTACACCGGTAACCCGGTCGATATGAAAATCGGCGGAAACCACATGTGCCGCCGTCGCAAAAGCGGCATCCGTCGCCTCAACATCCCCGAACGTGGTATCGATCAGCAGATTGCCGGAACGGTTTTCGTCCCAGACCGACGGCGCATCCCCCTCAAGGGCATCATCAGCACGGGCAACATGTGGCAATTCCTCGTAATCCACGTCGACCAGTTCTGCCGCATCCAGTGCCTGATTGGCTGTCTCTGCGACGACAATGGCCACCGCTTCACCAACATGCCGCGCCTTATCGGCAGGCAGAAGATAATGCGGCCCGATGAACACCTCACCCTTGTCAGGGGCCTTCAGCTTCATGTCATAATTCGTTGAAGGCACAGGGTTATGCGGAATCGGACCAAGCCCGTCCTCCAGCGCATCAGCGCCGGTAAAGACACCGAGAACACCGGGCGACGCCAGTGCCGCCGCCTTATCGACCCCAAGAATTCGGGCATGCGGATAGGGTGAGCGGACAATTGCCGCATAGGTCTGGCCGGGCTGATTGAAGTCATCCGTGAAACGGCCTTTCCCGGTCAGCAGGCGCGGGTCCTCCTTACGGCGAAGTGGCTGGCCGATATGACGGAATGCCTCGATCATGGATAACCTGATATTGCTCACGTGATATCGACCATCGGCTTGTTGATATATTCAGCACGGACATGCACATCGAGGACGTAGGCCGCTCCGGCTTCCAGCCGGTCCAGCGCCGTTTCAAGTGCCGCCGGCAGATCAGCCAGATCCGTGACCGGTCCCGCCGCTTCAAGCCCCTGCGCACGGGCAAGGGCAACCAGATCCGGTGCCGGACCTTCCATGCGCTGCCCGACAGGTGCGTTCTCAACCGGACGTCCCCGCCGTTCCGCGACGTGGATCTGGTGATTTTCGTCGTTGTAATAGGAATGATTGTTCGCAATCAGGAACAGGACCGGCAGTTTCAGCGTCACCGCGTTCCAGATCGCCGTCAGGCCCATGGTGTAGTCACCATCCCCCAGGATCGCCACTGTCCGCCGGTCGGAGCCGCTTTCACGCAGTCCCAGCGCCACACCGACCGCAATCGACGTCCCCGCCCCAAGACCACCACCGCCGGTATGACCGAGGAAATCGAGCGGATGTTCGATGACATTCGCATTTGTCGGCCAGCCCAGCGGACGCCCTGTAATGGTCAGGTTGCGTCCTTCACTGGCAATGGCATAGGCATTGGCAAGGTCCATCAGGCCGATTTCCCCGGATGCGGCTGGCGCCGTCACCGGGAAGCTGCGGGGAGCGGCCTTCTCTGCCGTACGGCCCCGTTTTTCCAGTGCCTCGATCAGACGACGGACACCGGTTTCAGGAACGGTCGCAATATTCAGATCAAGTGCCGGAAGCCCGCCATAATCCATATTCCAGCCACGATGAATCTGCACATCATTGGATATACCGATCACCGGCGGACGCGGCGAACCCGGCGGGAAGGCAAGTTTAATGGCATTACCGGCGTCCAGCCAGTCGAGCATGATAACAGCATCGGCTTCCTGAATAGCCTGCATCACACGCCCTTTCAGTCGCCAGCCGGTTTCGCCGACGAAGGCGGGATGTGAGGACGGGAACCCGGCCGGAAGCTTCATATGGGTCGTTGTCCGGGCACCAAGTAATTCCGCAAAGCGCACGCGATCTGCCCAGGCACCCTCGTCACGGCTTGACCGGCCACAGAAGATGAACGGCCGCTTGGCCTTCATCAGAATGTCTGCCGCCTGTTCGATATCTCTAGCGTCCGGCTCCGGGTCACGCGGGGCCTGAAACAGTTCGATCGGATCCAGATCCGGATAGGACTCCAGTTCTTCTTCCTGAACAGACACATCCAGATTGACGTATACCGGTCCGTTCGGACGGCTGTTCGCGATCAGTGTACCCCGGCGAATCGCCTCGACTGCTGCAACCGGAGAAGCCGGCTGGTCGTCCCATTTCGTATAGCCACGCACCATGCCACCCTGATCGATAGTGGTATGAATCCATTCAATCCAGGGTCGCCGCTGCGCCGCATCCACCGGGCCTGTCGCCCCGACCAGCAACATCGGTGTGCGGTCACACCAAGCATTGAAAATTCCCATGCTGGCATGCATCAGCCCAACATTACTGTGCACAGCCACGGCCAGCGCCTTGTCCGTAACCTTGGCGTAACCCTGAGCAATACCGACCGCATGCTCTTCATGCATGCAGACAATCATCTCCGGCTTTGTGTTACCGAGATAATTGACGATTGAATCATGCAGCCCACGAAAACTCGCGCCCGGATTGAGACAAATATACGGGAAGCCCTGTTCACGCAGCGCATCAGCAATGACATCACTGCCGTAAATCGGCGCATTGCTCAGGTTTGGCGGGGTTTCGGTTTTATTGGACTGACTCATTGAGCGAGGCTCCTGAAGCGAGTGGATATGTTGTGAATTAGATCAATCGGCCACTGAACGACCGCAGGCCGGGCAGAAGGTCGCCCAGATAGGATTGTGGCCAGGGAACGTGCAGCATCAGGTGAAACAGGCCGTAAGTCGCAAAGCTGAACAGAACTGTGATAACCAGCGCCTTCAGAGGCCGGGTTTCCCCCTGCAACACCATGTAGGCAAAGACATAGAGAACCATCGCCGGCAGCATGCCGATCAAAGGCACTGCCAGAATCAGCCCGACAGCCCAGGCGGCCTGTACCAGGGTTCCGGACAATGGCAGCGCATCTGACATTTCCTTCAGCGGAGGAATACGCCCCATCACGGCGAAAATTCCGAAAAACCCGGCGGCAATAAGACCGGCAACAGCGACAGCCTGCGGCAACAGTTTTGCGGACAGCTCCCAAGGGCTGGAAGAGACGATGACATAGATCATCATCGCAATAACCAGCACCCAGAGTGTCAGATCAGCAACCAGCATACCGCCCCGCGCATGCGGACCGAAAGACGCTTTCCCGGCCACGGACATGCCGGAGGTCTTGCTGTCACTGCCTTTCGCCGGGGTTTTCATAAATCGCCCGACCAGCGGCTTGAACAGCATCAGCGCCATCACCGCGAACAACACCATCGGGATTGGCTGCAACATCCAGTCGACGCCATAGCGCAAATGCGAAATGAACAGGTAGTTCTCGACCAGCCCGCCAAGCACAAAACCCAGAATCAGCGGCGGACGCGGCCAGCCGAGACGCTTCATGACCCAGCCAAGCGTGCCGATCGCCAGCAGCAACAGCAGGTCGCCATAGTCCTTAGACCCCTGATAGGCGCTGACCACCATGATACCAAATACCAGCGGAACCAGCATTCCCGGACGAACACCGGCAATTTTGGCGAACTTGTCGGCAAACATGAAACAGGCACCGGCACCGAGAATATTTGCCAGCGCGACCGTCCAGATCAGGGTGAAAGTCATATCCAGATGCTTGTCGAGCATCCCCGGCCCGGGCGTAATCCCGTGGATCAGAAAGGCACCGAGCAGCAATGCCATAGAGGCCGATCCGGGCACGCCGAATGCCAGCGTCGGAACCAGCGCCCCACCTTCCTTTGCATTGTTCGAACTCTCGGAGGCAATAACGCCCCGCACATCGCCCTTACCGAAGCTTTCCGCAGCGCCTTTCTCGGTTCTGGCCGCGTAACCATAGGCAACCCAGTCAATAACCGACGCCCCCATACCGGGAATGGCACCCAGCACGGTCCCGATGCTAGAGCAGCGAAGCACCAGCCACCAATTTTTCAGAACGTCCCGGACACCTTCAAGCTGTTGCCAGGCTTTCGGCTTTCCCGCACCTTCCGCAATTGCCTTTTTCGAGGTTGCAAGATCAATGATCTCGGGAATTGCGAACAGACCAAGCGCCAGCGGGACCAGCGGCAGGCCGTCCCAGAGATAAATCATATCGAAAGTCCAGCGGAGTTCACCCGTCTGCGGCTCATCACCAATTGTTGCCAGCAGCAGGCCGAGAGCAGCCGCAACGATCCCCTTGAACAATGCCCCGTGGCTGAGTGCGACAACCAGAGTCAGGCCAAGCAGGCACACCGCCAGCAGATCAGGCGTTCCAATCGACAGCATGAAGGGGCGCAGCAAGGGTATGGTCAGGGCCAGAACAAACGCCCCGAACAGGCCTCCCGCGACAGAGGCTGTAAAAGCCGCCCCGTAGGCCCGGCCCGCCTGACCATTCTTTGCCATCGGATGGCCATCAAGAACGGTCGCCGCGGAACCAACCGTACCCGGCACACCAAACAACACTGCCGGGATGGTATCCGATGTCGTCGTTACCGACTGAACACCGACCAGAAAGGCCAGTGCCGTATAAGGGTCCATTGAGAATGTCAGCGGCAGCAAAAGAGACAGACCGACCAGTCCGCCAATGCCGGGAATGACACCAATCAGCAGCCCCAGAAAGGTCCCGAATGCAACGAACATTAACCGGTAGGGCTCGGTAATTATTCCGAGCGCCTGCGTCGCTGCATCAAGAATCATCTGGCTTCCCTAACCCCATCCGGTTTCCGCGACATTTGGTCGCCAGCAGCCTTGTTCGCTGCATTTTACCCCATTGATGATTGTAATAATGTATGACAATATGACTAGCAAGAAAATTTGGCTCTCCGGCGAAAGCGGCTGTAATCCGCGTTCACTGGCGAATCCGGTTATTCTTTCAAATGATCAAAAATGACCTGAAGGTCATGAACCATATTCCCGGGAGGAATGACGATGCGAGTATCTGGACTGATTAAGGCCGGCGCCGCGGCGCTGGCCCTGTTTGCGGCGGCCACACCCGGCGCAGCCATGGCGGACGTCGCCGATCTCTACAAAGGCAAAACCCTCACCATTCTCATCGGCCATCCGCCGGGAGGCTCTTACGATCTGTATGCCCAGCTGACCGCCGCACATTTCAGCAAATTTGTTCCCGGCAACCCTGATGTCATCGTCCAGCACATGCCGGGCGGCGGCGGCCGCAAAGGGGCTGCTTTTTTCTATAACAAGACAGCACCTGACGGCCTGACCGTCGCCGTTCTGCCGGACACGCTCGGACATATTCAGCTGCTCACACCGAAACGCGCAGACTGGGATGCCAGGAATTTTCGCTATATCGGGCGTTATGCCAGTGCGAACTCCGCATTTGCGATCCGGAAAGGTGCGCCGGCACAGACAACAGACGAAATGGCCCACAAGGAAACGATTGTCGCCTGCACCGGTAAAGCGGCCCGCAGCGCACAGATGCCGGCACTGGTCGAGAATGTCCTCGGCTACAAGTATCGCCTGATATGCGGCTACAAGGGATCTTCCGCTTCCAAGATCGCCATGCTGCGTGGTGAAGTCGATATGTTCTCGGCAAACTGGGCAACCTTCAAAGCCAACGACACTGACGCCATTGCCGACGGCACGATCAAGATCGTCATGCAGGCTGGTGTCGACCGTGACCCGGATCTGCCGGATGTCCCGCTGCTGCAGGATCTGACCGATGATCCGAAGGCCAAACGCCTGCTGCGTTTTGCATCCTCGGCTGCTCCGCTTGGTCGTTCCATGATGGCCGCTCCGGGCACACCGGAAGAGGTTATCACCGCACTTCGGAAGGCTTTTCAGGAAATGGTCAAAGACCCTGACTTCCTTGCAGACGCTGCCAAGCGCCAGGCCATTATTGATCCGGCAACCGGCGAAGCGATGGAAGCCGTTAATGCTGAAATCATGAGTGCCGATCCGGAACTGGTCGCTGCGACCATTGCCGCGATGGATACTTCAAAAGCATCAGAAAAGGCCAACTAGACCTTCTCTCAATTTGGTTACGCCACGGTCGGGCTTGTCCCGGTCGTGGCGAACCTGTCTAAAATTTGCTTATCAGCTGCCAATCCGGAGACAACAGGTACATGGCCAAGGCAACCAGAACAGCCGCCGGCGCCCCGGCAAACATGCAGGAACATCTCAATCTGCTTCGGGCCAGGGGCCTTCTTGTTGATATCGACCGCGAAATAAACAAGGACACCGAACTGCACCCCCTCGCCCGGTGGCAGTTTCAGGGTGGTCTGCCGGAAACCGCACGCCGCGCCTTCGTCTTCAACAATATTACAGATTCAAAAGGCCGCCGGTATGACATTCCGGTCGCCGTCGGCGCCCTCGGTGCCTCACCGGAGATCTACGCCACCGGGCTTGGCGTTCCCGTTGAGGAAATTGGCGACGTCTGGCTGCGGGCCGTTACCAACCCCATTGAACCGGAACTGGTTGACGAAGCCCCCTGCCAGCAGGTTGTCATGACCGGCGAGGACCTGACCCGCCCGGATGGCGGCATGACGGCCCTGCCTGTTCCCATCTCGACGCCCGGATTTGATGCCGCGCCCTATCTCACAGCGACTCTGGTTGTGACAAAAGATCCGGAAAACGGCATTCGAAACATGGGAACCTACCGTGCCCAGCTGAAAGCTCCGGACCGCATGGGGGTCCGGATGGCCACCCGGCTCAGCGGTGCGGGCGGTTATCAGCACTGGCTGAAATATCAGGCAATGGGCCAGCCAATGCCGGTTGCCATCGTTGTTGGCTGTGCTCCGGCCATCCTGTTTACCGGCCCCCAGAAGCTGCCGATCGACCAGGATGAAATGGCTGTTGCCGGTGGCCTGATCGGCAAACCGGTTCCGGTCGTCCGCTGCAAGACCGTTGATCTGGAGGTTCCTGCCGATTGTGAAATCATCATAGAAGGACTTATCAGCACGGAATATCTGGAACCTGAAGGCCCGTTTGGTGAAAGCCATGGTCATGTGGCACTTGAAGATTTCAATATGTCCATGCAGGTCACTGCGATCACCCATCGCCACAAACCGGTTTTCGTCTCGATTATCAGTCAGGTAACACCGAGCGAATCCAGCGTGCTGAAGAAAGTCGCTTATGAACCACTGTTCCTGAACCACCTCAAAAAGGTTCTGAACGTCAAAGGCATCAAACGGGTGGTGATGCATGAACCCCTCACGAATATCCGCAAGGTGATCTTCCTCCAGTTTGACCGGTCGGCACCACAGACAGAAGTCTGGCGCGGGCTGAATGGCGCGGCAACCTTGCAGGCACAATGTGGCAAGGTCGTCATCGCCGTTTCCGAGGATATTGACCCGAACAATGCCGATGCGATTTTCTGGTCGATTGCCTATCGCTCCAACATCACGACAGATGTGCTCACCATGCCGTACCGCTCTGGCGGTCACGGGCCAAAGTCAGGCGGCGCCGGCTCCGACGGGACATTGATGATTGATGCGACTCTGAAACATGACATGCCGCCACTGGCCCTGCCCGCCGAACCCTATATGACCCGGGCAAAGGAAATATGGGATGAGCTTGAACTCCCTCGCCTGTCCCCGCAACCACCCTGGTATGGCTATGACCTCGGTGACTGGGATGATGTCTGGACCACCTATGCTGACCGGGCGACTGCAGGGGACTGGGCTATTTCCGGTGTTGAAACATTCAGCCAGAAGCAGGGAGGCCTGAAGCCCGAGACGCCGATACGCGCCGTGAAGAAGTAGACCTTCCGCGCTCCGACCCGGTATTTGTTGCTGACAGGACGCACTGAACACCAACCTGTCGAATTGGTCATAGAATAAAGGTATAACATATTGTAGGTCAGCGATTATCGCAGATCGCAAGAACAGAAAGACAAAACAGATGCCAGAGGCTGCGGACAATATCCTCGTTCCGATACGACAACAGGTCGCCCCCCTTCGTCTGCGCATCATTCAGTCCGTACGTCGCGCCATTGAACGTGGCGTTCTCAGCCCCGGACAACGACTGGTCGAGAAAGACCTCTGCCTTCAGCTTGAAGTCAGCCGGACCTCCCTGCGGGAGGCACTGCGTGAACTGGAGGCCGACGGCGTACTGACCCATGTATCAAACCGTGGCCTGACGGTTGCCCGGATCGGCTATCGCGATGCTGAGAATATTTATCGTATCCGGGCAGAAATCGAGGCGATCACAGTCGAGCAGTTTATCGAAAAGGCGACCGACGAGGATGTTCTGGTGATGTCCGAATGGGGAACCGCACTGGTGGAAGCCTATCGCCTTGGCGCGCGTTTCGAGATACTGGAGTCAAAGCGCCGGTTTTATGATCATATCTGTGTCGTCGCCGACAACAATGTTGCCTCTGAAATTCTCAACAAGCTGTCATTACGGACATCGCAATTACGCGCCCCGTCAGTTTCACGCCCTGAACGTCAGGTCCAGAGCATCGTTGAAATAGAAGAGCTGACGGAAGCCATTCGTAACCGCGACACCAAACGTGCGGTCAAGGCTGCACGCAACCATGTCCATAACGCAGCCCGGTCAGCCCTCAGCCTCATCGAAAGCTGAGAACGCCGCCAGGCGGTTGTCATCACAATGAGAAAACGATGACTTGCCGATTAATCAGATGATGTCGGAGGCAACCTGCATTGTCAGAATGCGATCAGGATTGCTGGTGACCATACCGTTGGTTCGCCGCGTACCCTTTTTGAGGTCATCAATCAGTTCCATTCCTTCGACAACCTGACCCCAGACTGTATAGCGGCCATCGAATCTCGGGGCGTCATCATAAACGATGAAGAACTGACTATCCGCACTGTCCGGATCAGTCCCCCGGAGGGCCATCGAGACGGTTCCGCGTTTATGCAACCGGTCAGAAATCTCTGATTTCAGCGTTTGACCGGAACCGCCACGGCCGGAATTCGTCGGATCTCCGGTCTGTGCAATCAGGCCATCAATGACGCGGAAAAATGCCAGCCCGTCATAAAATCCTTTCCGGGTGAGCGACTTGATATGCGCGACATGGTTTGGAGCGGCTTCCGGAAACATCTTGATGACAACCGGCCCGCCGGCAAGCTGCATGATAAGCGTATTCTCGGCATCCCCGATATCCGTCAGCTTCGAGGCAATCTGCTTTGCCTTCTCCTCGGCTTCAATAATATCTGAAGCAATACGCACACTGATCATCGCATCCGGGTGAAGCACCCGGCCGTTTTTCTTCCGGTTCCCGCGTTTGATCTGGTCAACATGTTCCATACCGCTGATGACATCACCAAAATAGGTGTACTCCCCATTGAAGGAAGGAATATCGGTCATCAGAATAAAGAACTGGCTGTCGGCGCTATCGTTACTTTTCTTGCGCGCCATGGACACGGAACCACGAACATGCGGGGTACTGGTAAATTCAGCCGGAATGGTTATCCCTGTTCCCCCTGTTCCGTCACCCTTCGGGTCACCGCCCTGCGCAAAATAACCGTCAATCACGCGATGGAACGTCAGGCCGTCATAGAAGCCTTCACGCACCAGTTCCTTGATACGTTTGACATGTTTCGGCGCCAGGTCAGGGCGCAGCTTGATCGCTACCAGCCCTGTCCGAAGTTCGAGAATCAGCGTGTCGGCGGGGTCTTTCAGGGTTTCCAGAAGTTTGCTCAGCTTTTGCTGGATTGAATCCACATCCGCCAAGACCCGGATAGAAACCACCCGGTCCGGCTCCGTGACAATCCCGTTTGCGTCCTGTTCCGCCGTCTTGATCCGGGTCACAAATTCCATTCCGGAGACAACTTTACCGAACACCGTATACTGGCCATCAAGGCCTTCGATACGCCGCATGGATATGAAAAACTGGCTGTCAGCGGAATCCGGATCCGACTTCCGTGCCATGGACACAGTGCCCAGATCGTGAGGTTCCTTGGAGAATTCAGCCTTGATGGTCTCTCCGGTCCCTCCGGTCCCATTGCCTCGCGGATCACCGGTTTGCGCTATGTAATCCTTGATAACCCGGAACCACAGCAGACCATCATAGAAACCTTCGCGAACCAGCCTCTTGATACGGGCAACATGATTTGGTGCGAGATCCGGTCGCAGCTCAATAACCACATTTCCGGTCTCAAGCTGCATGATGAGTGTATTCTCAGGGTCAAGCCCACCCTTCTTGTCCTGCGCATGAGCAGCAGAACCCAGAATCATAAGGATTGAAGCGACGAGGCAAAACGCCCTGACTAACATCGATTCATACCCTCCATTACCGACAGAAATGCTTATACCACGTGATATCACACTCAACCACCGATCCGGTGCCGAGGCGCAGACTATCACATCTATCCAACACCGACAGTATAACCAAGAAAAGGCTGAATTAAGACCTAACGGGCAAAAAACACCCGTATCGCGCCATTTTATTGTTTCTCAGCAAGAGCCTTGACGACACGCGCAGAGGAGAAATGACTGACATCCCCGCCCAGGCGGGCAATTTCTTTTACAAATCTTGATGAAATAAACTGATTCCGGTCCGAGGCCATCAGGAATACTGTCTCGATTCTCGGGTTCAGACGCGCATTCATACCTGCCATCTGAAACTCGTATTCAAAGTCCGAGACCGCCCGCAACCCGCGAATGATGACCGAGGCTCCGCAGGATTCAGCGAAGTTCATCAACAGAGTATCGAACGGCTGAACTTCAACAATCGTATCTGACGGGGGCAGTGTCGCCACTTCCGCTTCGATCAGCGCAACCCGCTCTTCCAGGGAAAACATCGGCCCCTTGCCGTCATTAACGGCGGCTCCGATAATCAGCCGGTCAACCACCCGGCGGGCCCGGGCAATGATATCAAGATGCCCATTGGTAATCGGGTCAAAAGTGCCGGGGTAAAGCCCAACGCGCTGATCAGCCATCACCCGGCTCCTCCTGCTGCTGCACGGCATTCTCCGCATCTGCCGGAGTTACCGCTTCGCCATCAGCCAGAGTCGATTCTGCAGCATCTTCCGCCGCTTCATCATCATCAATCATGCCGGTTACCGAGACGACATGTTCGTCTTCGGCGGTGGTCAGCAGGCGGACGCCCTGCGTTTTACGGCCGGCAATGCGAATACCTTCAACCGGAATACGGATCAGCGTGCCACCGTCCGTCACCATGACCAGTTGACTGTCGCTCTCGACACGGAAGGAAGCCACAACGTCACCGTTGCGGTCAGACGGGTCAATGTTCCAGATACCCTGCCCGCCACGATTCGTGACCCGGTATTCATAAGCTGAACTGCGTTTTCCGAAACCATTTTCGGTGACTGTCAGAATAAACTGCTCAGCGGCTTCCAGCTCCGCGACATCCGAATCGCTCAGCCGTTCCAGCGCCGGCATCTCGGCCGTAGTCGAATCCGGCACCTCGCCATTCTCACCCTGCTCGCCCGCTTCGGCATTCTCGGCCCGGCGTTTGGCATTTGCGTAACGCAGATACTCGTCCCGCGCTTCAATATCGATCGCCGTATGATCGATAATCGACATCCCCATGACCCGGTCACCCTTCTGGAGCCGGATGCCACGAACACCTGTTGAATTCCGGCTGGAGAACACACGCACATCCACGACCGGGAAGCGGATACATTTTCCGGACTTCGCAACCAGCAACACGTCCTGATCTTCACGGCAGGCAGCCACGCTGACCAGACTGTCGCCATCATCAAGCTTCATGGCGATCTTGCCGTTTGCCCGGACACTGACGAAATCAGACAGGCTGTTTCGCCGCACGCCACCACTGGCGGTCGCGAACATGACATGCAGATCGTTCCAGGACTCCTCGTCCTCGGGCATCGGCATGATCGTCGTAATCGTCTCGTTCTCGGCCAGCGGCAGCAGGTTCACCAGCGCCTTGCCACGTGACTGCGGAGAGCCGACCGGGAGCTTGTAGACCTTCATCTTGTAAGCCATGCCGGCAGACGAGAAGAACAGGACCGGTGTGTGCGTATTCACCACGAAGACGCTGGAGACAAAATCCTCATCCCGCGTCGACATGCCGGACCGCCCCTTTCCGCCCCGGCGCTGTGCGCGATAGGTGGAAATCGGCACGCGCTTGACGTAGCCGCTGTGGCTGAGTGTCACCACCATGTCTTCACGCTGGATCAGCGCCTCGATATCCTGCTCGAAATCGATATCTTCGAGTGTCGTCCGGCGTTCGTTGCCGAACAGATCCCGCATTTCCTCAAACTCACCGCGCATCACCTCAACCAGCTTCGCGCGGGACTGAAGAATTTCGAGAAATTCCTCGATCTGGGCAGCAATCGACTGAGTTTCCTCAACCAGCTTGTCCCGTTCCAGACCTGTCAGGCGGTGCAGACGCAGATCAAGGATGGCCCGCGCCTGAGTTTCGGACAGCTTGTAATGACCATCGATCACCTGATGGCCCGGATCGTCGATCAGGGCAATGAAATCAGCCACTTCATCTGCCGGCCAGTTCTCAGCCATCAGCCGTTCACGGGCTGTTGCCGGGTCCGGCGCAGAGCGAATCATCGCGATGACCGCATCAAGATTGGTAATCGCCACCAGCAAACCGGCCAAGACATGCGCCCTGTCACGGGCCTTGGCGAGTTCGAACCGGGTCCGGCGGGTGATGACTTCCTCGCGGAAATCGACAAACGCGCCGATCATGTCCTTGAGATTCATCAGTTCCGGCTTGCCGCGGTTCAGCGCCAGCATGTTCATGCCGAAACTGGTTTGCAGGGATGAATGCCGGTACAGCTGATTCAGCACCACGTCGCCGATATGGCCTCGCTTGACCTCGACGACAACACGAACGCCGTCGCGATCGGACTCATCCCGAAGATCGCTGATGCCTTCAATCTTCTTCTCGCGCACGGCATCGGCGATCTGCTCGACCATGCGTGACTTGTTCACCTGATAAGGAATCTGCGAAATCACGATTTTCTCGCGATCATTCGCCATCCGCTCAATCTCGGCACGACCGCGCATGATGATCGATCCGCGCCCCGTGTGATAGGCAGAACGGATACCGGACTTTCCGAAGACGATACTGCCCGTCGGGAAATCCGGTCCGGGAATGATATCGATCAGTTCATCAATGGTGATCGCCGTGTTTTCGATATAGGCAATACAGCCATCCAGAACCTCGCCAAGGTTATGGGTCGGGATATTTGTCGCCATCCCGACAGCAATACCACCGGCACCGTTGACCAGCAGGTTGGGGATCTTCGACGGCAGTACCGTCGGCTCCTTCACCGTATCGTCATAGTTGTTCTGATAATCGACCGTATCCTTGTCGATGTCAGACAGCATTTCATGGGCCGCGCGCGTCATCCGCGCTTCGGTATACCGCATGGCTGCCGGCGGATCGCCGTCCATCGAGCCGAAATTACCCTGCCCGTCGATCAGTTCGAGGCGCATGGAGAAATCCTGCGCCATACGCACCATCGCGTCATAAATCGCCGAATCACCGTGGGGATGATATTTACCCATCACGTCACCGACGATACGTGCCGATTTCCGGAACGGCCGGTTGTAGTCGTACCCGCCTTCCTTCATGGCAAACAGAATACGCCGGTGAACCGGTTTCAGACCGTCCCGAACATCGGGCAACGCCCGGCTCACGATCACGCTCATCGCGTAATCGAGATAGGAACGGCGCATTTCGTCTTCGATGGATACCGGCGCTATATCAGTGGCGGCCGGCCCGCCCAGGATTTCGTCGCTCAAGAGACGGACACTTCCGTTTATTTTCAACTAGGTAGAATGCATTTCTGCATATCGTCACTGACGACTTACCGCGCCACGATTCGACCCGTTTTTATAGCATTTCAGCCCGGCGAGAACAAACCGCAGGAATTGAAGCCTGTATTTCAGAAATCCGGGTTGCAGCGAGGTCGCAGATACTAGGCAGATCAGGCCATATCGGAGCAAAACGCCAGTTGAAGATGATTGCCACAATTCTCATCCAGCATGCTCACAGCCCACTGAACCGCCTGTCCTTCTGGTGGCTCCGGGCGGATCTATCACCCGCCCGGAATATCTCGGCACCGCCGGATCAGAAGGGAATTTCGTCGTCCAGATCGTCACCCCGGTCGAACCCGCCGCCGGCAGACCCGCCGCCACGACCATAGTCGCCACCACCACCGCTGCCGCCACTGCTGCCGCCGCCATAGCCACCATCGTCGCCACCATAACCGCCGCCACCGCCGCCGGATCCACCACCATCGCGGCCATCCAGCATGGTCAGTGTCGAACCGAAACCATCCAGAACAACTTCCGTTGAATAGCGATCATTTCCGCTCTGATCCTGCCATTTCCGGGTCTGGAGCTTGCCTTCGATATAGAGCTTCGAGCCCTTTTTGACATAACGCTCGATCACGTCACTCAGGCCCGGAGAAAAGCAGACAATCCGATGCCATTCCGTTTTTTCCCGGCGCTCGCCGGATTGCTTGTCTTTCCAGCTTTCCGATGTTGCGAGCCGAATATTGGCGATCTTGCTGCCACTTTGCGCAAACCGGATCTCCGGATCCGCGCCGACATTCCCAATGAGAATAACCTTGTTAACCGAGCCTGCCATTTTTCTTCCCTGGCGTTGTCATGAGGTGCCTTTTATATGCGGGCACTGTACAGTTTTTTACGCTGCCTTCCAGACGCACTTATCCACAGATAGCACCAGAGAACCTCAGATGAACCTCCGCGAATGGACGATGCTTTCCGCCCTCGCCCTGATGTGGGGAAGTGCTTTCATGTTTACGAAGCTGGCACTGGCTGGCGCATCGCCGATGGAAGTCGCGCTGGTCCGCTCCGCCATGGGGCTGGTGATACTGCTGGTTGCTGTCCTGTATCTGCGCAGTAGCGGGCATCAGCTGAGCATGCCGCCAAAAGTCATCACTTTCTGGCTGGGCCTGACCGGTGCTGCCCTGCCCTTCATCCTTATGGCCTGGGGGCAGCAGTTCATCGACAGCGCACTGGCTGGCATTCTGGTTTCTGCCGTCCCGGTTTTCACCGTCCTCATCGGTCATTTCGTTGAGGGTGAGACCAGAATGACCCGCCGGTCCATCACCGGCGTTCTGCTTGGCCTGACCGGTGTTGCCTTTGTTATTGGGCCCAATGCCCTCGGCGGACTGACAGACGGTCTGATCGGGCAACTGGCCATCATCCTGGCCGCACTGGGATATGGCTGCGCCTCACTGATTGGCCGGAGGGTATCCGGTCATTCCCCGGTATTGCTGGGGGCCGGACAGATGATTGTCAGCCTGATGGTCATTGCCCCCGCTTATGTCGCCGTCGAAGGTCCGGGCCTGCCGGAAATGTCGGGCATGTCCTGGCTTTTTGTCTGTATCCTTGCTCTGGTCGCCTCTGCCCTGCCGCCGATCCTGATGTTCCGGCTGCTCCGTACCGTCACCGCAGCCCAGCTGTCACTTGTCAGCTATCTTGTTCCCGTCGTCGCCATGCTCTGGGGTGTGCTGCTGTTCGGAGAAAGCCTTCATATTGAACAGATCGCCGGGTTTGCCCTGATTCTGGCAAGTCTCTGGGCTATCAACCGTCGGCGACCTGAAGATATCCACACCAGAAAATAAAAACAGACTCGCCAGTCCGGGCCACAGCCTCCATATAAGGCGGGAACCAACACGGAACATCTGGCTTATTCATGACATCACCGACGATTTCCATTCGTGGCGCCCGCGAACATAACCTGAAAAATGTTGATATCGACCTGCCCCGGGACTCTCTGGTCGTCCTGACCGGGTTGAGCGGATCGGGCAAATCCTCTCTCGCTTTTGATACGGTTTATGCAGAGGGACAGCGGCGATATGTCGAGAGTCTCTCCGCCTATGCCCGGCAGTTTCTGGAACTGATGCAGAAACCTGATGTTGACCTGATCGAGGGTTTGTCACCGGCAATTTCGATTGATCAGAAAACCACATCGAAGAACCCGCGCTCGACCGTCGGTACGGTCACCGAAATCTATGACTATATGCGCCTGATGTTCGCCCGTGTCGGTATCCCTTATTCGCCGGCCACCGGCCTGCCGATTGAAAGTCAGACAATCAGCCAGATGGTCGACCGGATCATGGAAATGCCGGAAGATACCCGCATCTTCATCAATGCGCCGGTTGTTCGGGGCCGCAAGGGTGAATATCGCAAGGAACTGGCTGATTTCCGTCGCCGTGGCTTTCAGCGCGTCAAGATCGACGGCACGGTTTATCGTATTGAAGACGCACCTGCCCTCGACAAGAAGTTCAAACATAATATCGACGTGGTCGTTGACCGCGTGGTTATCCGGGAAGACATCGCGGCCCGGCTGGCGGAAAGTCTGGAGGCAGCGCTCGAACTGACGGAAGGCATTGTCTATATCGAGAATGCGGACACTGAGGAACAGACTGTATTCTCCTCAAAATTCGCCTGCCCCGAATCCGGTTTCACCATCGATGAAATCGAACCCCGGCTGTTCTCGTTCAACAACCCGTTCGGCGCCTGCCCGTCCTGCGACGGACTGGGTGTCGAGCTGATGTTTGACGACAATCTGGTGATCCCCGACACCGAGAAACCTCTGTCCCTTGGCGCTATCGACCCCTGGTCAAATTCCAGTTCCCGCTATTACGACCAGACCCTGCGCAGTCTGGCGAGGCACTATGATTTCAGTCTGGCAACCCCCTGGTCGGAACTGCCGGAGAAGGTCCGGAATGTCATCATGTATGGTTCCGGCACAGAAGACATTACGCTGGAATATGATGATGGTCTGCGCACCTATAAAACCAAGAAGCCTTTCGAGGGCGTTGTTCCGAACATGCAGCGCCGGTTCCGCGAAACCGATTCAAGCTGGGTACGCGAGGAACTGAGCAAATATCAGTCGAACAATGACTGTTCCGTCTGTGGTGGCCACCGTCTCAAACAGGAAGCCCTGGCCGTCAAGATTGGCGGTCTGCATATCGGCGAAGTGACGGCGATGGGCATCTCGGAAGCACGGGACTGGTTCTCGACCATCAACGAAAGCCTGAACGAACAGCGTCAGGCCATCGCCTACCGTATTCTGAGAGAGATCAACGAGCGGCTCGGCTTCCTGTGCAATGTCGGTCTTGAATATCTGACCCTGTCTCGTTCGTCCGCCACACTGTCAGGTGGTGAAAGCCAGCGCATCCGTCTCGCCAGCCAGATCGGTTCGGGGCTGACCGGCGTGCTCTATGTGCTGGACGAACCATCAATCGGCCTGCATTCCCGCGACAATGAACGTCTGCTGATGACGCTGAAACGGCTGCGCGACCTCGGCAATACCGTACTGGTTGTCGAGCATGATGAAGAAGCCATGCGGACTGCCGACTTTCTGGTCGATATGGGACCGGGTGCCGGTATTCACGGCGGCCATGTTGTTGCCGCAGACGTTCCTGACAAGGTGATCGCGAATCCGGACAGCCTGACCGGCCAGTATCTGGCCGGTTACCGCCAGATCGATATTCCCAAGAAACGTCGCAGCGCCAACCGCAACCGGTTTCTCACTATCAAGGGAGCGCGGGCCAACAATCTGCAGAACGTTACTGCAAAGATACCGATGGGCACGCTGACCTGCATCACCGGCGTTTCAGGTGGCGGCAAGTCGTCACTGGTGATTGAAACCCTCTACAAGGCGCTGGCCCGGCGGATGAATGGTGCCCGCGCCCTGCCCGGCGAACATGACAGCATCACCGGTGTCGAGTTTCTCGACAAGATCATCGATATCGACCAGTCACCGATTGGCCGCACACCGCGCTCCAACCCGGCGACCTATACCGGGGCCTTCACCCCGATCCGCGAATGGTTTGCCGGACTGCCGGTGGCCAAGGAACGTGGCTATTCCCCCGGTCGTTTCAGCTTCAACGTCAAGGGCGGGCGCTGCGAGGCCTGTCAGGGCGATGGCGTGGTCAAGATCGAGATGCATTTCCTGCCGGACGTTTATGTCCAGTGCGATGTCTGCAAGGGCAAACGCTACAACCGGGAAACCCTGGAAATCCGCTTCCGCGGCAAATCCATCGCCGACGTGCTCGACATGACGGTTGAGGAAGGGGCTGAATTCTTCAAGGCAGTACCGCTGATCCGTGAAAAAATGGACACCCTTGCCCGGGTCGGCCTTGGCTACATTCATATCGGGCAGCGCGCGACGACATTGTCCGGCGGTGAAGCCCAGCGCATCAAGCTGTCAAAAGAACTGTCCAAACGCGCGACAGGGAAAACGCTCTATATCCTCGACGAGCCGACAACCGGCCTGCATTTCGAAGATATCCGCAGATTGCTGGAAGTCCTTCAGGAACTGGTGGAATCCGGCAATACGGTGGTGGTGATCGAACATAACATGGACGTCATCAAGACCGCCGATCATGTCATTGATATCGGTCCGGAAGGTGGCACCGGCGGCGGGCGTATCGTCGCGACAGGCACGCCGGAAGACATCATCGAAGTGGCTGAAAGCTACACCGGCAAGTTTCTCAAGCCCCTGCTCGAGCGCAAACCGGTGAAGAAAAGCGCCTGAGGAGCTGCGTCAGGTATCCAGCCGGCCTGACGTCTGTTTCTCCCGCGCGATGTCCAGCCGTTCAAAGGTCTTGGCCGATGTTTTCGGCTGAGCTTTTTCCGCATCTGTACGGCGGTCCGGCGGGGTAACAATACCGCCGGAGACGACCATCTTGATGGCATCTTCGACCTTCATGGTCAGCGGTATGACATCTTCCTTCGGCAGGAACAGCAGAAACCCGGACGTCGGGTTTGGCGTGGTCGGCAGGAACACATTGACCACCCGCTCCTGCGTCAGGTTCTGTACCTCGCCTTCGGTGGTGCCGGTCAGAAAACCGATAGCCCAGATACCACGCCGGGGATATTCGATCAGGACGGCCTGCCGGAAAGCATCCGACTTCTGCGCCATGACAGTTTCGAATATCTGCTTCAGGGCACTGTACAGCTTACTGACCACCGGCATCTGGGCCAGGATCCGCTCTGACAGGCGAACGATGAAACGACCGGCAAAACCAGCGGTCAGCATACCGATCAGCGTCAGCACGATGATGACCACCAGCAGACCGAGGCCGGGAATACCGAAGCCCTGCAACGCCGTAGGTAAATAGGTTTCCGGATTATAGGTATGCGGGATCAGATGCACGACACGGTCATCAACCCAGCCGATGAACCACCAGGCCAGCATCACGGTAATACCTATCGGGGCCGTAACCAGAATACCGGCCAGAAAATAGCCGCGCAGCCTGCTGCCAAAACCGGCCTTACGTTCCGTATTACGGGTTAACATTACCGCCTCACCTTCAAAATAATCCCGGCAAAAATCACCGTGTCTCAGCCTATCCTACCCGCAGGGACAAACAAATCCCCAGCGTGAGACATTCAAATAAATCCTTGGGGCTTGTGCCAGCCAAGTTCTCCGCCGTATCGTCCCTCCGGACCGGAGGAATTTCATGACCAAAGAATTAGCAGCCCAGCCCCTCGCCGATATCGCAGAACGCCTGAAAGCCAGCCCTGCCCTGGTTGACGAACTGGAAGAATCGGTAACCGCTGCCCGCGACGCACAACCTGACCATGACCCCACCCCTTACCGGGAATGGCGCCCGGATGTGCTGGCAGATATGCAGACTGAAGCCGAAAAGCTGCTACAGGCAGGCAAGGCTGGCCCTCTCGCCGGAATTCCGGTCTCGGTTAAGGATCTTTATGGTGTCAGTGATATGGAAACTTACGCCGGCACGCCAAAGGCCCTCCCCGAAAAATTCTCTCGGGAGGGATGGCTGATCTCCCTGCTCCGCAAACAGGGTACCGCCTTTACCGGCAAAACCCATACCGTCGAGTTTGCCTTTGGCGGACTGGGCGTCAACGGGCACTGGGGCAGCGTACGCAATCCGTGGGATCCGTCAGTCCACCGGGTTTCCGGCGGCTCCAGCGCTGGCGCCGGTGTCAGCCTGTCAGAAGGTTCGGCCCTGCTGGCGCTGGGAACAGACACCGGTGGTTCGGTGCGTATTCCGGCAGCCATGACAGGTAATGTCGGTCTGAAGACTTCGATTGGGCGCTGGTCAACGGATGGTGTTGTCCCGCTGAGTCCGACGCTCGACACGGTTGGTATTCTGACCCGCAGTGTCGCTGATGCCGCCTTTGCCTTTGCCGCCATTGAGGGCAAAAGACAGGTTCAGAAGGCTGAAACCGCAGCGCTTCGCATCGGCTGCATCCGTCAGATGGCCTTCGACGGCTGCTCTCCCGGTGTAACAGAAAATGTCATGGCGGCCCTGAAGAAACTGGAAGCCGCCGGGGCTACATTGATCGATGCTGATTTTCCGGAAGCCGAAACAGCTTTTGACCTGCTCTGTCACAGTGGCATTCCGGCGATGGAACTGCGCCGCTTTATCGATGCGGAACTGCCGGACTGGCTCGAAAGCATGGACTGGCCCGTGAAACGCCGGATGGTCGGGACAGACACATCAAAGACCGGTTTTTACGAAGACCGGCTCAGGGCACTGGCACAAGCCGTCGCGTCCGCCGATGCCCGGTTTGCCGATGTTGATATCATGGTCTGCCCGACAGTTGCGATCACCCCACCGGCTGTTGCCGAATGCGCCGAGCCGGAAACCTACGCCCCATCAAACCTGCTGTCCCTGCGCAATACAGCGATCGGCAACTATCTTGGACTTTGCGGACTGACCCTGCCTGTCGGAAAGGACAGCGCCGGCATGCCTGTTGGCCTGCAGCTTCTTGCCCGGGGCGGTCACGACGAACAGTTGCTGTCGGCTGGTCTGGCAGTGGAAGGAGTTCTTGGCCAGGCTGCGGATATCATTGGCCGGGCGCCGGGGGTGGTTACTCCGCCCCGTTAAGCTGCCGTTCCAGGGCGCTCATCCGTTTCGTCATTGTCCGGAGGTTGCGCACGAAAATATTCAGCAAGCCCCGAACAAACGGGTCGGCAGAAGCCAGTTTTCCCTGCAGAACATCCCGGGAAATGATGATGACCGTGGTATCACGCACCGCAACGGCAGACGCACTTCTGGGCTGATCGTCGATCAGGGCCATTTCCCCGAAAATCGATCCTTTCTGAATTGTGCCCAGCAGAATTTCCCGGTTGCCGAGTTGCTTGCGGATCTCGACCTCCCCTTCCTTTATCAGAAAGGCACGGGTTCCAGTCTCACCTTCATTAAAGATCGTGTTCCCGGCGAAATAGATCTTCTGGTTGACGTTCTTTGACATCAGATAATTTGGCCCAAGAATAACACTCGACGATTCGATAAGTTGCAGTATCGCAAACTCGGGCCGGGAAACAAATGATCAGTAGAGCAACGGGCATGAGACAGGATATCAGACGTGAAACGTGACTTTCCTGACCGACCTCTTGTTGGTGTCGGCGTCGTCGTGCTGAAAGGCGATTCTGTTCTGATGATCCGCCGCGGAACACCGCCGAGAGTTGGCCAGTGGAGCATTCCCGGCGGCGGCCAGGAACTCGGTGAAACGGTCGCTGAGGCCGCTGTTCGGGAAGTTCTGGAAGAAACAGGCGTCAGCATCACAGTCAAAGGCCTTATCGACGTGGTTGATCTGATCCGGCCTTCAGAAGACCCCGACCGGACCGGGATCGAGTTTCACTATACGCTGATTGACCTCGCCGCTGTCTGGCAGGATGGCGAGCCATTTGCCGGAGACGATGTCACCGATGCCCGCTGGGTCGCCATAGACGATCTTGCCAACTATACCCTGTGGAGCGAGACAGAACGGATTATCCGTCTCGCCGGAGATGTCATCAGCCGGACATCAACGCTCTCCGAATGATGTCTGGATTGAGGAATAAATCGGTTTCAGAAGATAGCTGAACAGTGATTTTGAACCGGTGCTGATATCCGCCTGTACGGTCATCCCCGGACGAACCACATGCCCGTCTTCTTCATCTCCGACATAATTCTGATCCATCTCGATGATGCCCTTGTAGTAGGGCTCGTTCTGCTCATCCAGGAAGGTTGATTCGGAGATCCGGACCAGCCGTCCCTTGACCCCGCCATAACGGGCGAAGTCATAGGTGGTTACCTTGACCGTTACTTCCTGACCTTCTGTGACATGGCCGATATCACGAACAGTAATCTTCGATTCAATCACCAGATTGGAATCACCCGGGACAATCTCGCAAACCACCCCGCCCGGAGCAATAACACCACTGAGCGTGACAGTCTGAAGACCCTGAACATATCCGGCAACCGGGGCACGCACATCCAGCCGGCCAAAGCGTTCTTCCAGTCGTTTGACAGCTTCTTCAACCTGAGACAGTTCACTGGCTACCGTCCCCATTTCCTGCAGGGCAGTGTCACGGGACGCTTCTTCCGTTTCCAGCAAACGCGACTGGGATTCAATCAGCTGCTCACGGCTTTGTGCTGTCTGACCGCGCAGCCGGGACAATTCACCCTGCAGGCGATCCATCTCGCGCTGGGTGTCCAGCACGATGATCTTCGACATCAGGCCCTTCTTCAGCAGCCCTTCACGCAACTGCAGTTCTTCCCGGACACTGGCAATCTGCCGCAGCAATGAACTTTCCTGCCGCTCAAAGGTCCGGATTTCCGCTTCACGGGTCGCAATCTGGGTTTGCACAACATCCATCCGTGCATCCAGCGAACCACGCTGCTGTCTCAGAATCTGGACCTGATCGTTAATGAGTGAGTTATACCGGCTGTCGACAACCGTCTGGTCGAATTCCCGGTTAAAAGCAAAGGATCTCAGCCGTTCCGCCTGCAAGGCCAGACCGGCCCGGCGTTTGCGCATCTGTTCCAGTTCCGCAGCGGTCTGGGCCGGGTCAATCTTGATCAGAACCTGTCCTTCTTCGACATATTCGTCTTCCTTAACCAGGATGGCACCGACAATGCCGCCTTCCAGATGCTGTACCAGCTTCACCTTACCGTCAGGGATAACTTCACCAAAGGTTACGGCGACTTCATCAATTTCAGTGAAATAGGACCAGGCAATAAAGCTCGCGACGGCGGCAAAGATCAGGAACATCGCAGCGCGCAACAGTCCGGATACACCTGCTTCTTCCAGCACGACCGACTGCGCCAGATGTCGCGCATTCCGGCTGCCCTGCTTGATCGGTGACGGGACCAGTGGCTTGCCACCGGTTGCTGCAGCAACAGCGCCGCCTGATGCCTGTGGAACGACCTCAGTATTGCTCATAACAGATCCTTCGGAATTTGCGGCCGGACTTCATCAGCCGGGCCAGCGAGACGCAGATAACCGGTGTCCAGCACCAGGATTTTATCCGCCAGCTTCAAATGACTGGGACGGTGCGTAACGATGAAGATCGTTGATTTTCCGCGCAGATTTTCAATTGCCTGTACGAAAGCCCGGTCACCGTCGCCATCCAGTGTATTCACGGGCTCATCAAACAGCATGATCGGCGCTGTCTTCAGGTAAGCGCGGGTCAGTGACAGGCGCTGTGTGAAGCTGGAAGGCAGTTGCGAGGCACCGGCATCACCGATACGGGTCTGAAAACCACGCGGCAGGGCCATGATATCATCATAGCAGAGGGCCATTTTCGCAGCTCTTTCAAGCTCCTCGTCACTGGCCGTTGCATGGACCAGTCGCAGATTCTGCTCAACCGTTCCGAAGAACAGATCACAGCTTTGCGGTACATAGCCAATGGCATGACGCAGTTCAATCGGGTCCATCTGCCGGATATCAATACCGTCAATCCGGATCGAACCGGCCTGCGGCGTATAAAGCCCGGCAACCAGTTTCACCAGTGTCGATTTGCCCGAACCGTTGCGACCAATAACAGCCACCACTTCACCCGGTTCTGCTTCAAAACTGACACCAACCAGTGCCGGATCGGCATCATTGGTATAACGCAGGCTGACACGGGCAAAGGTCACGTGACCACGCAATGCCTTCAGCGGGGCTACCTGTTCACGCGGGTTCCGCTCCGGCCGGATATTCATCAGGTTATCGATCTGCTTGATACTTGAGACCACCTGTTCGAGCCTCGTCAGGGCAACAAACCCGGTCTGTAGCGGCGATAGCACCCGCCAGACCAGAATCATCGTCGCGACCAGCGCGCCGATGGTCATGTCTCCCGCCAGCACCCGGAAGACACCGAAAGCAATGGTGATGGCACCGGCACTGATGACCAGCACATGCGAAACCGTCTGCACGATGGCAGAAATCTGCGCTGTCTTGAAATTGGCCATCGCCGATTTCGCGGAAAGGTCGCGATAACGGTCCAGCCATGTCCGGTCAGCACCGGTATATTTCAGGGCGCGCATCTTGCTGAGCGCCTCAACCACGAATTCCTGACGCTGGGACCCTGCCCGCGCACTGCGGGAAACACTGTTGCGCACAAACGGGCTGACCACCATGGCCAGCAGCAGGAACATCCCCACCATCACCATCGGTACAAACGCCAGCGGGCCGGCCAGAATCGCAATAACGATGATAAAAAATATCGAGAACGGCAATTCAAAGAACACAATCGCCAGCGGGCCGGTGAAGAATTCGCGAATGGATTCAAAGTCCTTGATGCGGGCAACCTGCGCCCCAATCGTCGCACGTTCGGTAAAGGCCGGCGGCAGGAACAGAATACGCTGGAACACAGCATTACCGACGATCATGTCGAGCCGCGCACCCACATGGGCAAGGAACTTCGACCGAATCCAGCGCAGGGCGATGTCGAAACCAATAGCGATCAACATGCCGGACAGCAGCCAGGCAAGGGTCGACTGCGACTTCGAGGCAATCACCTTGTCATAGACCTGCATGACAAACAGCGGCGATGCCAGGGCGATGATGTTCAGCACCAGCGTTACGCCAAGTGTCTGATAGAACAGGCTGCGGAAGCGTTCGGTCGCCGCCCGGAACCAGCCGACACGGGCCTGTGCCGCCTGCGCGTCCGCGTCGTCCAGCGGCTTGAAGAAGTAGGCTGTCCCCTTCAGGCTTTTTGCTGGCATGGTCTCAATCTTGCCAGTCTCGCCATCAAAGGCAGTGACCGTCTTGGTATCCATTTTCAGGATCACCATGGCCGCCCGGTTTCTCGGCACATACAGGCAGGGCAACAGCCGGACATCGATCTCCATCAGATTCATTTCGCCAGGGCGACTGGAGAAATTCAGGTTCGCCATGACATTGCGGAACCCGGTGAGATCAAGCGTATCGACAAAATGCGGGAGTGCTTCAGCAACATGTCGTGGATCACCACGCCATTTCAATGCGGTCAGCAACGGAATCAGACAGGCACCAAAATCCGTCGACTTCGCCGCTTCCGCCAGTTTACCTGTATAAAAGCTGAGCCGGTGCCCCGCCGCCGTGTCGGCAAGCAATCCCTGATTGCTGCTCAGTGTCGGGAGGTTTTCCATCGCAGCATCAGACATTCTTCTGCTCCTGCGGCGGCAATTGCGGCTGCTGCGGCTGAGCCGGCTGGAACATCGGATCCTGTGAGATATCGCGTTCGGTCAGATGTCCGTCTTTCAGGTCAAAAACCTGATCGCAGAGCTTCAGCATGGACGGACGATGTGTGACCAGAACCATCGTCGCATGGCCTTTCAGCTTCTCCAGCATCTCGCGAAGGATATTGTCACCGGATCCGTCAATTGCTGTATTTGCCTCATCGAACAGAACGATGCGCGGCTGATCAACCAGCGCCCGTGCAATGGCAATCCGTTGCTTGATACCGCGCGGCAGAGCATCAGACGCCCCATCACCAACACGGGTTTCGTACCCCATCGGCAATTGCGAAACGACATCGTCAAGGCCCAGCAATTCTGCGGTTGCAGTAGCTGCCTCCTCATACTCCTCGCCCCGGAACATCGTGATATTGTCCATGATCGTGCCCTGGAACAACTCACCCAGCTGCGGCAGATAGGCAATCTGTGACCGGTAAGAATGCGGGTCAAAGCCGCGCAGATCCTGACCATCCACATAAACTTCACCTTCTGTCGGGCGCAATGCGCCCATCATCAGCCAGAGCAGTGTCGTCTTGCCGCTACCGTTGTCTCCTGCAATGCCCATAGCCTCCCCGGCTTTCAGACGGACATTCACGCCTTCCAGCACAGGTTTTTCGTCGTCCTTCCCAAAACGAAACTCAACGTCACGCAGTTCAAGCGCACCATCGATATGACCGATCTTCGGCATTCCGGCTTTAACTTCCGGTTGCAGTTTCCAGAGGTCTTTCAGACGCTCCCGGGCAATCAGAATCGTCTGGAACCGTGTGTAGATACCCACGGCACGCTGCAAGGGCTGCATCGCGCGCCCGGCGAGCATCGTACAGGCGGCCAGGCCACCGATTGTCAGCTGATTATCAATAACCAGCAGCGCACCGCCGCAAACGACAGCAACCGTCGTCAACTGCGAGAAAACCGTCCCCAGCGACTGCGAGTTGGTGCTGTCCATCGCGACAGCACCATCGGCCACCGCGCAGCTTTCCTGCAAACGCTCATACCGGCGCAGCATCTGGCTTTCCATTGCCATCGATTTGACCGTGTGAATACCGGCCAGCACCTCAATGATGAAATTGTACCGGCGGTCATCCGCAGTCATGCGTTCCTGAACCGCTTTTTTCAGACGCTTTCCAAAAAACACGGCAAAGAGAACGAAAACAACAAGCACGACAACCGGAACAGCAACCAGCCAGCCCGCCAGATAGGCAATCAGCCCCAGAAAAAGGATCGCGAACGGAACATCCCAGATCGTCAGAAATGCCTGACCCGAATAAAAATCTTTCAGCGTGTTCAGCGAACCAAGCCGTTCGAGGTGAACCCCCGAACCTTCCTGCTCAAAATCCGCCAGATTGGTCATCAGCAGACGCTCAACAGCACTCACCCCGGCAAGATGCTCGAATTTCGCACCCGCCCAGCCACTGATATAAGTACGGCCAAGCTTCAGAAAGCCTTCAAGAACCACCGCCGCACCAATACCCAGCATAAGCAGCAGCAATGTGCTCTCGGCTTCATTCGGCAGAATACGATCATAGACCTGCAGCAATGCCAGCGGCAGCGCGAGAGCCAGAATATTGATGGTTATCGAGGCGAAAAACAGGTCGAGCAAACTGCCTCGAACAGCTGATGTAATGCCGAGACGCTGCGGCCAGTCGTCCCGCGCAAAGAAGCTGTTAACGCTCATGAAATCCCTTCATCAGGCATAACAGAAAACCGACCAACCCATGTTTTCGGCAACAGATATTCATCCGCGCACAACCACATCAAAGTATTGATCAGAGTATCCGTCATGTCCCCCTACAATCAGCTTGCACTACTTTCGAATTCTCCAGCCAATCCGCCTCCCCCGAGACGTTCCGGCTGCAAAACAGACAATATTGAATCGGACGGAACCGGTCGAGCAAAACCGGCAGCTTTGTTTTTGCTTGACAAGCGGTCATTTTAAACTCTGTGCGTTTTGTCAGAAGTTGTATTTTGCGCCACCGCCGACGAACAACTGAAGATCATCACCACGGTCTTCCACCAGGGGGCTGTCGGCAGCATCCTGCAGAATTTTTGAGAGCCGGGCCTCAAAATTCAGAGACCAGTCTGCGTCGAGACTATACTCGCCTTCGACCCCCAATGTAACATCACGAAAACCTGATTTGGGGTCATAGGCACGCAGCCCGGTTGCGGCAGCTTCGGTTGCGGTGACACCGTAAAAGGACCGCATGTAATTCTGGTTCGCCCAGGTGGCTGACGGACCGAACTTCACTTTCAGTTCCGGAGACACCTGCATTTCATACATCATCTTGCCTTCACCAACCCAGCCGTCATGAGCATCGCTCACATCACGCCCGAGCGTTGCGGTGATCTCCCACTGACGCCAGACGTAGGACATGAAACCGCCAAGCTCGATTGCGTCATCGACATCCTGAAGCCCGGTCAGTGCGGCACTGTCATTTGCCTCGCGACCGAACCGGTAGAACATCCGGGGGCCAGCTTTCAGGACACCCTGATCGACCAGGACCAGCCCGGCACCATCGCGCAGTCCGGCAAAGAGTTTGCCGTCATAATCGACGCGTACATCGCCATACAGGCCAACTTCACTTTTGTTACCACCGAAATATTCCGGCCGGTAAGCCGGTCCGATCAGGGCGTAACCGGACCATTTCGGTCCGACATAATCACGGATGCGCTCTTTTACCGTCGGTCCCGCAAGCTTTGGCTGCAGGGTCGTAGCCTGCGCCGGCGCGCCGGATGGTGGTTGGGGCACAGCGCGAGCTGGTACCGGGGGGGGCGGAGGTGATGCCGGCAGGGGAATCTGAGGCCCGGACGAAGCCGGTTGCGGCACCGCAATCGGTCCGGACGGTGGTGGCAACTGTGCCGTTTGTGATGAAGGCGGCAAGGGGATCAGCGGCGCCTGTGCATAAGCCGAACCGGCAGCCAGCAGGGCCGTGCCAAAAACAAATGATGTCGACAGTACGGAACGCATGGTCCGCCTCCATAATAACCTGGATACGGTCTACCATCTGCTCGTTAAGGTCCGGTTAAGCTCCCCGCTTGCGCTTGTCTTTCGTCCTGGCAATCTCGGTCGCAAGTTCCACATCATCTTCAAAGATCAGCTCGGTACCGTCCCACATCTGAATACGAGACCCTTTAGATGTGTCATCCGTGCCTTCGATACCTGCAAACTCGATCTCTGCACCATCCAGTTGCAGGACCCAGTCAGCGGCTCCGGACAGCGACCGACCCGGACTGTTCTCCGCGTCCGTCAATTCTGCGCCTGTCGGCCAGCGCCCTCCCTGATGAACGGAAGCCGGCGTTTCATTCAACCCGAACAGCTCGGTATGGACAGCATCATCTGACAGCGCATCAGAAGGCTCTGCCGCTTCGGACTCATCCGAAGCAGCCTGAGATTTCTCCTGTAAATTCTGGGTCGCCGCATCTGTCGTTTCGCGACGGCGTCGTTTGGTCATATATAATCCTGCCCGAAAGTAACCGGCCAACAATGACCAGCAACCCCTCAGGTTCCCCGCGTTCAGAACGCCCCAACGTTCCCGGTTATTCTATCCCGCCAGCAGGCCTGTTTCCATCAGATAGCCATTGAACGGGCATGATCCAATATAGCAGGGGCTTATTTTCTTTGCATTGCAAAGCACTAGAACCGATAAGTCTCCTTCTGTTCACAGTTCATATTTGTCAGATCTGATGCAAATCGGGTTCTCCCTGATCGTCGCCCGTCGAATCGCTGCCCTTGCCGCACCCATGATGCTGTCCAGGGCAGGACTGCTGATCATGGTTGCAGTTGATACGGCAATGATCGGTCATGCAGGGATTGAGCCCCTCGCCCATTTCGGCCTGGCAAACGCGATTCATATACCGACGCTGGTGGTGATGATCGGCCTGCTGACATCCGTTGTGATCCTCTCCTCACAGGCCATAGGCGCCGGACGTCCAGGTGAGACAGCCCGTATCTGGCTGGTTGGCAGTGGCGTAGCAGTGACGACGGGATGTCTCGCCGGACTGGTTCTCTGGTTTGGCGAACCGATCCTGATTCTGCTCGGTCAGTCAGAAGACCTTGCATTCGGTGCCACAGCAGTCATGCGGGCTTTTGCACCTGGCATGCCCGCCATCGGGCTTTATATCGCCTGCGTCTTTCTGCTCGAAAGTCTGGGGAAACCGAGAATAGGCATGATCATTGTCATCCTCGGCAATCTGGTAAACTTTGCCGCCAATCTTGTCCTCATGGAACTGGCTCCGCCCGCCATCGGCGCATCGCTCGGCATGACTGCCGCCCGCTGGGTAATGGCACTGCTGGCTTTCCTTTATGTTTTCCGGCTGACCCGCACGGACGCACTGGCGATCCGTGGAACAGCGGCTGAATATCGTTCAGTTTTTGTCCGGATACTGCGTAAGGGAACCCCTGTTGCCGTCGCTCAGTATCTTGAAACTGCCAGCTTTAACGGCACCGTCATATTTGCCGGCTGGATCAGCGCCAATGCGGTTGCGACAATGCAGATATCCTTCAATGTTCTGGCGCTCGTATTCATGCTGTCGCTTGGTATCGGAACGGCCGCTGCGGTCGAGGTCGGACAGGCAACCGGTGCCGGTGACATGCCTGCTGTACGGCGCAGCGGCTGGACGGCGCTGGGACTGAATGTGAGCATCATGACGCTTCTGATGCCCCTGCTTTATTTCAATGCCGAAGCCATCGCCGGTTTGTACACCGATGATCCCGGTCTGCTTCCGCTGGCAACAACAGCCGTCGCAATTACCGCACTGGTACTCATTGTTGATGGCGGACAGGCGGTCACAACCGGCGCATTACGGGGATTTGGGGATGTCATGTTCGGAACCGGCGCCTATCTCATTGCATTCGGCGTTTGTGCCCTTCCTCTCGCCTGGTGGCTTGGCGTTCATCAGAAACTTGGTACGCCGGGGCTGCTTTATGGAATTATTGCCGGGCTGGTCCTGCTCCTGATCATGCTGATCATTCGCTTCCACCTGATTACCCGCGAACGGCCTGTCATTTCCTCATGACCGGATAACCAGATCCAGCGGACTGCGGGACAGCCGCTCACAGCCGGTTTCTGTAACCAGTACGGTGTGGCCCGGGGCCATCGCAATGTTCTGCGCATCATCATAGACGATCATATGCAGAAACAGCACCATACCGGGCTGCAGAACGACCGGATTGTTCGCATAGAACATCGGCCAGTCCATCCAGTTCGGTGCAAAAGTCGTCCCCAGTGAATAACCACAGGCATTCAGCCGGCCATCCCGCAATCCGGCAGCATCGAGAGTTCTCGCATAAGCGTTGAAAACATCCCCCATCGTATTTCCGGGTCTGACCGTATCCTCACAGGTCTGTATCGCCTCCACCGCCGCACCATGCATGTAATGATGCCGGTCTGTCGCTTCCCCGACACAGATCGTCCGCATCATCGCCGCATGGTAGTGCCGGTAGACTCCGGCCCATTCCAGTGTGATCTGGTCGACGGGCTGCAACGTCTTACGGCCCGAGTAATAGCGGCAAAGCAAGGCATCACTGCCAGACCCGATGATAAATTCATTTCCCGGATCGTCTCCGCCCCCGCGATAGATCGCCCCATGCATGCCAGCCAGAATATCCCCCTCGAAAGCGCCGGGAGCGATGATATCCTGCGCGGCGTCCAGTGCATCATCCGCCAGTTCAGCAGCCCGCCTGACATAGGCGATTTCCGCCGCGCTTTTCACAACACGCAGGCGCGTGACCAGCTCCGATGCATCTGTCAGTTCAGCAAAACCATCAAGCGATGCGTCGAGCCTTTTACCGTTACGGGCTGTCAGGCCATAGGATTCATACTCAACCCCCAGACATGTCCCGCGGCAGCCATGCTCTTCCAGAATATCCCTGAGGTCATCGGATGGCATTGCCCCATCCCGGTCAGTCCAGATCCTGATATCGCTGATAATCGACGTATGCTGAGCCTGTCGCAGGTCCGGCGCGCGGGTCAGCAGGGTCATCGTTCCGTCCGCGCCCAGATAGAGACACTGGAAAAACACATAACCGAAGGTGTCATACCCGGTGAGATAGAACATGCTTTCCTGACGGAAAATCAGCAGCCCATCGAGCCCTTCTGCCGTCATCGACGCACAGGCCGCCTTGATTCTCCGGTCAAATTCGGCCCGTTCAAAATGCAACGCCATTTTCACCTCCCTTGCTTTCCCGGCTCATCATACCAATGAATAGGACAACCCTGCCAGATGGCACAGACAAACATTCAAGGAAACGATCATGAAAATTGCAGTTCTCGACGATTACTCCAACGTCGCTCGTACGATTACCGACTGGTCTGCCGTTGATGCAATCGGCGCTGTCACTGTTTTCAACGAGCCCTTTGGCGGAGAAGATGCCGCAGCAAAGGCGCTGGAAGGCTTCGACGTGATCGTCGGGATGCGGGAACGCACACCTTTCCCGGCCAGCCTGATCAAACGGCTGCCAAACCTGAAACTGCTCATCACCACCGGCATGCGGAATCTGGCATTCGACCTGGACGCTGCCAAGGCACAGGGCATTACGGTCTCTGGTACCGTTTCCGTTGGCTATGCGGCTGCTGAGCAAACCTGGGCGCTGATTCTCGGTCTTGCGAAACGTATCGCCATCGAAGATGCCGATATGCGCAAAGGTGGCTGGCAGTCTGGCCTGCCAGTTGATCTGAATGGCCGTCGCCTTGGTGTCATCGGTCTTGGCAAACTGGGCGCGCAGGTTGCCGGTGTTGGTAAACTGTTCGGCATGGATGTGGTCGCCTGGAGTCAGAACCTCACAGAAGAACGTTGCGCAGAGGTCGGCGTACAGAAAGTCAGTTTCGACGAATTGCTCGAAACATCAGATTTTGCCACCATCCACCTGATCCTGAGCGATCGCTCCCGTGGCCTGATCGGAGAACGTGAAATCTCCCGGATGAAGAAGAGCGCCTATCTGATCAACACATCCCGCGGGCCGATTGTTGATGAAGCAGCACTTATCTCGGCCCTGCAGAACAACATCATCGCAGGCGCGGCGGTTGATGTTTACGATGTGGAACCGCTGCCGGTCGATCATACTTTCCGCAAACTGCCAAACGCCTTGCTGGCGCCGCATCTGGGTTATGTGACCCGCGAGAATTATGCGACCATGTACACACAGGCTGTCGAGAATATTCTCGCCTACGCAAAAGGCGAGCCGCGACGGGTTCTGAACGACTGAGAAAACCGGCTATGAAGATTGCTGTCATCGGGGAACCGCTGGTTGAGTTATCGCTGTCTGACGAACAGGGCGATAACCTTCAGCGACGCCCCGGTGGCGACAGTCTGAACATGGCGATATATCTGTCGCGCCTGCTGGGTAAAGACCGCCATCAACTGTCATATTTCACCCGTCTGGGCGACGATGCTTCCAGCCGGTGGCTGATGACAGCCCTGAGAACAGAAGCTATCAGCACGCACCAGATCGGGATTGAAGCAGGCGGACAGCCCGGATTATGTCAGATCGAAAATCTTGCCGGCGGTGAACGCCGGTTTGCCTACTGGCGATCGGACTCCCCTGCCCGGCGTATGTTTATCAATCAGAACCATCCCCATACAACTGCCTTCAGGGGCTTTGACATGCTGGTCTTCAGCGCTGTCACCCTTGCCATTCTCCAGCCTGCAGCGCGAGAGAACATGCTGCGACAGGTCGCCGAACTTGCCGAATCCGGCACCGCTGTGGTCTTCGACACCAACTACCGGCCAGCACTCTGGCATTCTCCGGAAATCGCCCGGCACTGGGTCGAGCGCGCTTCACATCTCGCCACCCTCCTGATGCCAACCACCGATGATCTCCGGCCGCTTTATGACATCAGTTCGCCGACAGATCTGTTCCGGATGCTCTCGGATCAGTATCGGTGTGATATTGTTCTTAAAGACGGCGGCCAACCCGTTCAGACACGCATTGACGGTATTTCCGGCATCTTCCCTCTGGATTGCAGCGGACCGCGCATCGACACAACCGGGGCTGGCGACAGCTTCAATGCAGGTTTTGTTGCAGCGCGCATCTCCGGTCAGTCCCCGGAAGACAGCGTTACCGCGGCCCATCATCTCGCCAGCATTGTCGTTGCCCATCGCAATGCTGTCATCCCGATCAGCGCAATGCCATAGAGATGAAGCCATTCTCATACGAAAAAGTATCTTATAACCGGGAGAGCACGGCGATATGACCGAGCCTTCTCAAGCCCGGCCCCGGATGACAGAATCTGATCTGCCCGGCCTGCATGCTTTTATACAGCGCCGCCAGGGTGAGTATGTGTTCCGGAACATGCCCCTGTTTCTTGCTGCCAATCTGGCCGCAGTATGTCTTGCCGGCATGTTTAACGGCTGGACCACATCAATGGCGAGGGCCGGCATCTGGGCCATGCCCGGCATTATCGTCACAATACTGATATGGATTATCTGGTCCGGTATGCGACCACGGCACAACAAGGCTGCCCTGCCCGGACATCTGGCACCGGGAACCACAATTGCAGCTGCACTGGCGGGCCTGCACTGGGGTGCTTCGGGCCTGTTTCTGATTGATATCGCTGTCCCGGCAAACGTTCTTTTTGCGGTACTTGTGACCGCCGCAGTAGGCATTGCCGGAGCCATTACACTGGCCCCCTGCAAAAGCACCATGACCGCCCTCCTCGTACCAAGTGGCATTGGTCTGGCTACGCCATTCCTCCGGCAGCCGGAAATGATCCCGACGGCTGTCATTATTGGCATCATATTCGGACTGATCGCCCTGTTTGCAGGTTTTCAGCGCCGGTCCATGCGACGGACACTCAAGCACGACTATCAGAACCGCCGGCTGATTGACGATCTGCATCAGGCCAGAACCCAGTTTCAGGATGCGATCGAGAGCCTGCCTCTGGGGATCATTTTCTTCGACGAGGAAGACCGGTTGATTCTGACCAACCGGCGACTGAAAGAGTTTTTCCCGGCAATTGCCGACCAGTTGAAGCCGGGGGCACGGTTTTCTGATCTTCTCACTCATCATGTCGAAGCCGGTTCATATATACTCGATACCGACCTGACGGCAGAAGAGACCATTCAGCGTCGACTGGAACGCCATGCAAGTTGTACGGGCACCTTCGAAATCCAGACGGAAGGAAGCCGTATCCTCAGAGGAAGTGATACCCGCGCGTCAAATGGCAGAACCATGACTGTCTTCACAGACATTACGGAACTGCGCATCAGGGAAACAGAGTTGCGGCACAGTCGCGACCGTCTTTTTCTTGTTCTCGACGCAACCGAAGACGGTTATTGGGAAATTGACCTTCGCCGCGAGAAGACGTTCTGGTCCCGCCGTTTCCGCGCCATACTCGGCATCGAAAACCTCACACTGCCACCCTCAACAGCCAATCTCCTGACCCTCGTTCATCCCGGCGACAGGCATTCTGTCGAGACCGCAATGAGTCAGAGAGATTTCACCGAAGGCTGCAATTTTGATCTGGAATACAGAGTCATCAGACCCGATGGAAACACCATCTGGATCCATGACCGCGGCAAGGCAGAGGTTGATAATGAAGGAAACGTCATCCGCATTGTCGGGGCGGCTGCCGACATAACTGACCGGGTCACAAAAATCCGCGAACGGAATGCAGCCCTTGATGCACTGGAACGCCAGAACATCGAACTGGAGCAATTCGTGACAATTGCATCCCATGATCTGCAGGAACCCCTGCGCATGATGACCGGTTATCTCGACCTGCTGCGGCGCCGAAGCAAGGGAGTGCTGGATGACGAGGCCGTCGAATATCTCGACTATTCGCTGCAGAGCGGCAAACGGATGCAGCAGCTGATCAGGGATCTGCTTGATTACAGCCGGATCGGCACCCGTGGAAGACCAATGGAAAACATCAGCCTGTCAGAGGCACTGGAAGAAGCCAGGCTCAACCTCTCGCTGATCATTCAGGAGACCCAGGCCGAATTCGACCTGCCCCCCTATCTGCCGGAAGTGACCGCAGATCACTCCCAGATCGTGCAGTTGTTCCAGAACCTGATCAGCAATGCCATGAAATATCAGCATGAGGGGCAGACCCCGAAAATCCGGATTGCGGTAATTGACCGGGTAAATGAATGGGTCATCCGGATTGTCGACAACGGAATTGGTATTGCCCCTGCCGACCAGAGCAGGATCTTCGGCATCTTCCAGCGGCTGCATGGCAGATCTGCCTATCCCGGCACAGGCATGGGGCTGGCTATTTGCCGAAAAATCGTCGAGCGCCATGATGGCCGTATCTGGGTTGAATCCGAAATCAACGAAGGCACAGCCTTCTGTTTCACTTTACCGGTCATGCTTGATGACCTGCCGGAAGACGATAACGCCCTCTGAATCACAGACTATCCTTCTCCGGATTGACCATATCAATAGGTCCCATTACGGCTTTGACGATTTCGCCAGCAGGCAAGGCGGTCTATTCTGCGCCTGAAATTTGAAAAGGACGCCATCATGACAAAGCTGAAAACAGGAACGACAGTCAACGTAAACGGTCGCAGTTACCAGTGGCAGGGCGATCCGGTTGCTGTTGTCTGCGTCGATGGCTGTGAGGCCGCTTATCTTGATGAGGCCATTGCCGGTGGCCACATGCCGTGGCT
The DNA here is from genome assembly GCA_009649675.1 of Alphaproteobacteria bacterium HT1-32. Classification (NCBI taxonomy): domain Bacteria; kingdom Pseudomonadati; phylum Pseudomonadota; class Alphaproteobacteria; species Alphaproteobacteria bacterium HT1-32. The sequence goes on from WJPL01000003.1 coordinate 452,045, forward strand.
GTCGGACGTTCGGAAAACCGGTGCCGACCTGATGGCGCATTGTGTCGTTCCCAGCTTTACCAATCCGAACAACCTGTCAATTGTCACCGGCCGGCCACCCGCCGTCCATGGCATCAGCGGCAATTTCTATCTGAACCGCGAAACCGGCGAAGAAATCATGATGAATGATGCCGGTCTGCTGCGCGCACCAACCATCTTCGCCGCCTTTGCCGAAAAAGGGGCAACCGTGGCCATCATTACCGCCAAGGATAAATTGCGGGCACTGCTCGGTAACGGCCTGACCGGTGGTATCTGCCTGTCGGCCGAGAAAGCTGATCAGCTGACAACCGAGGTGAATGGCATTACCGGCATGGAAGAGCGTGTCGGCATGAAGGCCCCGTCCGTCTATTCCGCTGAACTGAGTGAGTTTGTCTTTGCAGCTGGTGTCAGTCTGGCCGGCAGGGAACGTCCGGACATCATGTACCTTTCCACCACCGATTACATTCAGCACAAGCACGCACCGGGAACGCCGGTCGCCAATGCTTTCTACGCAATGATGGACGGCTATCTGTCAAAGCTGGATGAGGCCGGATATGTCATTGCCCTGACCGCTGATCATGGCATGAATGCCAAGCATAATGCTGATGGCACGCCCAATGTTGTGTTCCTGCAGGATGTGCTGGATGCGCAGTTCGGGGAAAATGCCGGGCGGGTCATCCTGCCGATTACCGACCCCTATGTCGTGCATCACGGCGCGCTCGGGTCTTTCGCAACAATCTATGCCGACGCCGCAGAGGTTCGTGAGAAAATAACCGCAACCCTGAAAGCCATGCCCGAGATTGAGGTCGTTCTCACCAATGCAGAAGCTGCCGAACGGTTTGAACTTCCCACCGACCGGATCGGCGACCTTGTGGTTGTGTCGACCCGCCATGTCGTTCTCGGGACATCCCATGACCGGCACGATCTCAGCGGTCTGGACGCTCCGCTCCGCTCTCATGGCGGCATTTCGGAACAGGATGTACCGCTGATCGTCAACCGCCAGGTCTCACTTGCCGCTGATCATCCGCAACTCCGCAACTTCGATGCCTTTGACCTGGCTTTCAATGCAGCTTCCGGGCAACAGGCAGCGGAATGACACAGCCTGCCGTTCTGATTATCTGCGGGTCGGGACGCATACCGTCCTACACAGCCAGCCTCTGTGCCGCCGTCGGACAATCATTGTCGGCGGCCGGTGCAGCGGTAACGATACACACACCGACTGACCTGCCCTTCGCAGACCCGGACCGGCGGTTGCAGCGCGAAACTATCGACATCCCGGAGGTCGCCGACTTTTTTCGCGCGGCACAGATGGCAGACGCCATCATTCTTGCCTCTCCCGTCTATCATAATTCCTGCTCCGGCCTGCTGAAAAATGCCGTGGACTGGCTTGGCATGAACGAATGCCGGGGCAAGGCCTTTGGGCTGGTCAGCCACGGTGGCGGCAGCCCGCAGCCCGTCGACCATCTCCGGATCATTGTTCGTGCCTTGCAGGCAATCGCAATTCCGACCCAGATCAGTACCGCCGAAGCGCATTACGGGCCGCTGTCGCAAACGACAGGTCTGTTTCCGCTGACTGACCCTGCGATCGGGAAGCGTCTACAGAAATTCACCGGAGAATTACTCGAATTCACAGCCATGCTGTCGGACAGAAAGACAGCCTGAGCCATAGTCTTTCGCCTTTCTCTTATCGACTTTCCATCCCGTTTGTTACGCTCCAGACTTGTTTCTCAATCAGGTCGCCAATGCGAATGAGCGGCAAAACCGGGAAGAAATCGATATGCAGGCGCAACAGACAAAAACCTTCGCTCCTCTGAATGGCATCAGGGTTCTGGACATCAGCCACGTCCTTGCCGGCCCTTTTGCCACCTATCAGCTTGGCCTTCTCGGGGCAGACGTTATCCGGGTAGAGCGAATCGCTGGCGATGACTTCGTTCGCTATCATGGTGGTACGGAAGCGATGAAGTCTGCCGGACTGGGAGCCTCGTTCCTCAGCCAGAATGCGTCCAAGAAATCTATCTGTCTCGATCTGAAAAGCGATCAGGGCAAAGAGCTGTTTCTTCGTCTGGCAACCGGCGCCGATGTCATCATGGAGAATTTCAGACCGGGCGTTGTTGATCGCCTCGGGGTTGGATTCGACGCCATAAAAGCCGTCAAACCGGATATCATCTATTGCAGCCTCTCCGGATACGGCCAGCGGGGACCACTGGCCGGCGCTCCAGCCTATGACCATATATTGCAGGGCATATCCGGCATGATGGCAATGACCGGGGAACCCGCTGGCGGCCCGATGCGGGTCGGTTTCCCAGTCGTCGACTATATCGCTGGTCAGGCAGCCGTAAACGCCATCCTGGCGGCCCTGATGCAGCGGAACCAGGACAGTAGCCCACGGCATCTTGAAATCTCGATGCTGGGCAGCCTGATCAGCCTGATGGGGGCCTATTCTGTCGACTGGGAAACCACGGGTCATTTACGCGGCCTAGAAGGCAACAAGGCGTTCTCCGGCAGCCCTTTCTCCGACTGCTTCCAGACATCTGACGGTCTGGTGGTTGTCACCGCCAACACCATCGCACAGGCCTACGCCATATGCGCCTGTCTTGATGCACAGAATCTGGTGCCTCTGGTTGATCATATGGCTGCCGGCAAGAAGCTGACAGAAGCTGAGTCGGCGACGATCTCAGAGGACCTGAGAAAACGATTCGCAGCATCCGGGTCGATAGAAATGGAACAACGGCTGACGGAAGCCCAGGTACCGGCTGCGAAGGTTCGTGACCTTGGCGAAATCCTTCAGCATCCGCAGACCGCCGCCCTGCCGGTTATGCGCAACCTGAACGTCCCCGAACTCGACAGACAGATCACGGTGCCCGCCCTTGCCTTCGAATCACGGGGCGAAAGCTTTGAACAGCTACAGCCGGCGCCAACAATGGGGCGCGACACGGTCGGGATACTGATGGAAGCCGGCTACACGCGTTCAGAGGTCGACGGCTTCCTGAAAAGCGGCGTCGCCTTTTCCGATCAGGGATGATCGGAACTGCCATTTTCTGTCGCGGGAAAAATGGCGGGAGTGACGGGACTCGAACCCGCGGCCTCCGGCGTGACAGGCCGGCGCTCTAACCAACTGAGCTACACCCCCGCGTGAGGAGACGTGTAGTAAGTGATGGCCCCGACACTGTCAAGCAAGCCATCACCAAGAAAATGACTTAAGTGAAACGTTTTATCGAGAAGGGTTCCGTATCGAAGAAAGGCTGCCGTCCGGCGACCAGATCAGCGATCGCCCGGCCGGTCGGCGCAGCGCCCGTCAGACCAAGATGTCCGTGGCCAAATGCATAGAAAAGCCCCCGCGCCCGTGGCGACGGACCGATAATCGGCAAACTGTCCGGACTGGCCGGGCGGTGCCCCATCCACTCGGTTGCGCCAGCCATGTCGACACCCGGTGTCATCTGCTCCATAAACCGGGACAGCAACTGAGAACGCTTTGGTGATGGCGGTGCATCCAGACCGCCAAATTCTGCCGTTCCCGCGAGCCGAAGACCCATCTTCATCGGCGTCATGACGACCTTTTTCTCTGCCCAGGTCGCCGGTGCCTTCATCTCGATGCCGTGATTCGGTGCCGTAACATGATAGCCACGCTCTGCTTCCAGCAGAACATGATCTTCCACCATTGCCGCAATTTTCGCCGACCAGGCCCCCGCCGCAACAACGACCGAATCGAATGACGCCGGGCCTTCGTCGGTTTCAACGCCGACAATTGCCGGGCCGTCATGGATCAGTCCCGTAACACTGGCTGCCAGAATGGCGCCACCATCACGGACAAAACCTTCCGCCAGGTTTTTGACCACAGCCTCAGGATCAAACGTCATGCCGTGATCGGGACAGAAGATTGCCGCCTTGAAACGCGGTGACAGCGCCGGCTCCATCTCGTGCAGTTCATCACCGGACAGATATTCCATGGTGAAGCCATGTGCCGCGCGCTTGTCAAAACCACCCCGGTCGCCATCCCGTCCGGCGACAGATTCATAGGCGTAGATCATGCCGCGCTTGTCGAGAAGACCGGTCCCGCCGGAATGCTGCAACAGGGACAGCATGTCCTCGTAGCCGGAGGTATAGGCAGACGCCAGTGCCGTGGCGCATTTTGCAGCCCAGGCCGGGTCTGCCGATTTTATGAACGCCGCAAGCCAGGGCACCATTCTCGGCAGATAACTGTAACGCAGCGACAATGGCCCTTCCGGATCCATCAGCCAGGACGGTACTTTCTTGAGAATACCGACAGAAGCGTTGGGAAGAATCGAGCTGACGCTGAAACTCCCGGCATTTCCGAAGGAGCAGCTTTCACCCGGCGGCACACGGTCGATGATCGTAACCTGATGGCCTTCACGTTGCAGGTAACGGGCACAGCACAGGCCAACAACCCCGGCACCAATGACGCCTATATTCTTTTTCTCGCTCATAGGGAATTCTCCTTCCAGCCGGATTGTCCCGATGCTTAGGGGCGGGTCAAGACACCGATCACGGGAGGTTCAGTTGCAGAGGCCGTCATCCGCTCCTATATTTGTCTCATGGCAATTGCACCGATCAGTCTTTCAAGAAGCGATCTGGCTCAGGGAGCCGATCTTGCCGCATTACGCGCGCAGGAAGTTGCCCGTTACGATATCGAAATCGAGAACCAGCAGGCGATTGACCGGCGCGAAGACCAGCGTGCCGAAGCGGCCCAGTCAGCACTGTCATTCAATTCGGTTCAGTTAAGTGCCCAGTCAATTCTGGCCCTGCAGGAATCGGAGCCGCAGGCTGATGAATTCGCCTATTCAGAGCGTCGTCAGGAAGAACTGGACCGGATCAGCCAGGCTGAAGATCAGGAGCGGGCAGAATCAGCCGCCCTGCTTCAGCAGCAGGCGACAGAAACCAGCCGGGATGCTGATGCATCAGGAAATCTGAGTGCTGATCCGGATACAGTCATTACCAGTGCAGAAACCCAGCAGGCCTCGGTAAGCGCCGGCTCGGCTGCCGCTGCGGATCAACGTGCTTCCACAGCCCCTGGTCCGGAAAACCTAAGGTCTGTTGATTATCTTCAGACCACCAGCCTTGCCGCAGCGACCACGGTAGATAACCCCGTTGCTTCGCAGGCAAGACTTGCCACCAGCGATGTACCGGGCAGCGGTGTCAGCGCCACGGTCGATAATGAACGCCGGCCGAGAAGCGACGCCCGCTCTGAAACCGGAGCTTCTGATAATAACAGAAGGCCGTCATAAATATTTAACACTAAAAAGCGATTATGTTTTCAAAGAGCATGATGAGAATAAGGTAGTGCTCTGCTGAACCCCACTGGAAACGGTGGGGTTTTCTTTTTTTCCTTTGCAAAAAGGCGTATTTAGGCAGGATGAAGGTTCATGGATTAACTCTGATATTCGTCTTGGGTAAAGCCGATGGGGATCGGAATCTGCGGATGACCAATTGATGCAATCCCATTCTCTGGAACGTGTGAACTTCCTGATTGTCGATGACAACAAGGCAATGCGCCACCTCGTAGAGACCGTGCTGAAGGCACTGGGTGCTGTAAATATCCTTGAGGCGACAAACGGCGCCGAAGCCTTTGCCGAAATGGCCAACTTTCCTGCTGATATTGTTATCTGCGACTGGAACATGCAGCCGATGGACGGTATCGCGTTTACCCGCGAAATGCGTACCGGCGCTGATAGCCCGAATCGCTATGTCCCGATCATTCTGCTGACCGGTCATACCGAACTCTCCCGCGTGCGGGAAGCCAGAGATGTCGGCGTCAATGAGTTCCTGGCGAAACCTATCTCTGCCACATCCATCTACTCAAGAATCAAAAGTATTATCGAACGGCCGCGCCAGTTCGTACGCTCACCGGAATATTTCGGCCCCGATCGCCGGCGACGGGATCTGAAGGAATATCCGGGACCATTCAGGCGGGCAACGGATGCCGAGTCATCAGCCGATGGCAACTCGGTCATCATCGGCTGAACATCGCCGGTCATCAGCCGGCAGGCCATCTGACATCAAAATAAAAAGGGAATGGTGGGTGATGACGGGATCGAACCGCCGACCCTCTCGGTGTAAACGAGATGCTCTCCCAGCTGAGCTAATCACCCACTACGGCTTTATAACCACCGTCAGGCGGCAACTGCAACCTGCTCTTTCGTCTTCAGGAACTTAATCGTCGGGAAATCTGACTCCGCTTTGTCCAGATGCCAGGCATTACGGGCCATGAAGACCGGGTCCCCGTCATGGTCATCTGCCAGAGCCCCCCGGTTGGCATCCTCGAACTTCCGCATGGTCTGAGGGTCCGGGGCAACGACCCATCTGGCGGTCAGCAATGTTGTCGATTCAAACCGGACAGGAATTTCGTATTCCGTACGTACCCGGTCCGCCAGAATCTCAAACTGAAGAGCACCCACAACACCGACCACCCAGTCAGAACCGATACGCGGCCGGAAGACCCGGGCGGCCCCCTCCTCTGCCAGTTGCTGCATGGCCTTGCCGAGATGTTTCGCCTTCATCGGATCATCAGGGCGAACAACCTGCAACAGTTCCGGGGCAAAGCTCGGGATACCGGTGAAGTGCAGTTTCTCGCCTTCTGTCAGGGCATCACCGATTCGCAGATTTCCATGATTTGGGACGCCGATGATATCACCGGCAAAAGCCTCTTCCGCCAGTTCCCGGTCACGGGCCAGAAACATCTGCGGATTATGCATGTTGATCTGTTTACCCGAGCGGATATGCGTCAGCTTCATCCCGCGCTTGAAATGGCCGGAACAAAGCCTGACGAAGGCAATGCGGTCACGATGCTTCGGGTCCATATTCGCCTGAATTTTAAAGACGAAGGCCGTCACCTTTTCCTCTTCCGGCTTGATCTCCCGCTCTGCGGTTGGCTGTGTCCGCGGCGGCGGGGCAAAGGCAGACACACCATCCAGCACTTCTCGAACCCCGAAATTGTTCAGGGCACTGCCGAAGAATACGGGTGTCATCGTCCCTTCACGGAAGGCATTAATATCAAATTCCGGACAAAGCCCCCTGGCCATCTCGACTTCTTCACGCAGGGTCGCGACAGAATGTTCCGGCAGAATTTTATCCAGCTTCGGATCATCAATTCCGGTACAGTTTTCACCCTTGTCCGGCATACCCTGCCGTGAGCGCTCAATCAGTTGCAGCTTGTCGTTCAGCAGATCGTAACAGCCCCGAAAGTCGCGTCCCATACCGATCGGCCAGCTGGCCGGCGATACATCCAGCGCCAGTGTCTGTTCGATTTCATCAAGCAGTTCAAAATTATCCCGCGTTTCACGGTCCATCTTGTTGATGAAAGTGATGATCGGCACATCGCGAAGGCGGCAGACTTCGAACAGCTTGCGGGTCTGGGCCTCAATGCCCTTGGCCGCATCGATCACCATCACCGCGCTATCGACCGCCGTCAGTGTTCTGTAGGTATCTTCGCTGAAGTCCTGATGACCCGGCGTATCAAGCAGGTTGAACGTACAATTGCCATACCTGTAGGTCATCACCGAGGAAGCGACAGAAATCCCCCGCTCCCGCTCGACCTTCATCCAGTCCGATGTGGCACGGCGCTGTTCACCCCGCGCCTTGACCGCGCCGGCAAGCTGAATAGCACCACCAAACAGCAGCAGCTTTTCCGTCAGCGTGGTCTTGCCCGCATCGGGGTGAGAGATAATGGCGAAGGTGCGACGTTCCGCCACTTCTGCGGCAATAGACATAATCGGGATACCCGGTTCTAATTTAGAGTAACCAGAGGATTGCGCCCCACCGGGGTCATCGTGATACGGTTATATATGGAACCGTACAGTGACACCGATATCGAAGCCTTCAGATCCAGACTGGTTGCGCGTCTTGAGGAATTACGCGAACTGAGCGATATCAGCAAGGATGATCGCGCCGCAGTCGAACTGGATCAGACCCGGGTCGGGCGGCTGTCCCGCATGGATGCCTTGCAGGTTCAGGCAATGGCACAGGCCCAGGTCGGTCGCCGGGCATCGGAAACCAGCCGGATACAGTCCGCGCTGAAACGTATTGAAGATGGTGATTTTGGCTATTGCCTGTCCTGTGACGAGCCGATTGCCGAGAAACGGCTGCGGGCAGATCCGGCGACACCCGTCTGCGTCGACTGCGCCGGAAAATAAGATCCCGGTTATTCAGGGAAAAGCCCGCTGAATCCATCGAGATCAGACAACACCCCCCGGTAATAAAGCAGCGGGCGGCTGGCATCTTTACCGATGATAGAAAGCCCCTCAACCTCGCCAACCAGAATTGTGTGGTCTCCCGCCTCAATATCGCTGTGCAGGCGGCATTCGATCCGGATCAGACAATCAGGCAGCAGGGGCAGATCATCAGCACCATAGGTCCAGGCAATGCCGTCATTCTTTGTATCGGTCCGTGCAGCAAACTTCAGCGCAATATCAGCCTGAGTTTCCGACAGGATATTCACCCCGAAACGATTGACCCGGCGTATCACGGCAAGCGTATCGGAGAGATGGCCAAAACAGACGGAAACCAGAGGCGGATCAAGTGAGACCGAGGAGAACGAGCTGGCTGTTGTGCCACTCGGCCCTGTCGTCTGATCGCCACTCGTGACCACGGTGACACCTGTCAGAAAATGACCAAGTGCCAGCCGGAAATCATCACCCGAAACTGTCATTTGAAAACTGCTCTCCTCATACGCCAGAATGACAGGCAATCACGCTGGCGGAGAAAAAGCAAAAGCCGGCCGCACCTGGCGACCGGCTTTTACCAGAATCAAAAGCGCCTTAATTGACGGCGTCTTTAAGACCTTTACCAGCCTTGAATTTCGGCTGCTTTGAAGCCGGAATCTGGATGGTTTCACCTGTACGCGGATTACGGCCTTCAGACGCGGCGCGCTGGGCGACACTGAAAGTACCGAAACCGACGAGACGGACTTCACCGCCACTCTTGAGCGCATCGGTGATGCAATCGAAAACCGCATCGACAGCACTGCCGGCATCGGTCTTGGACATGTCTGTTGCCGAAGCGACGGCAGCGACGAGATCGTTCTTATTCACATTGGCCCCCTTTTTTGAGGAATTGTTCAAAAATCAAACCGCCTCAGCGGTGCAACAATCTAGGCGGGAGCACTCTCGCCCGTCAATCAAGGATAAGCAGTTTTCCACAGAATTCTGCGGTTTTTCAGACATATACAGAGGTTTTTTGACGACTTTCCCGAGTCGCGGGGAAGTCAACGGATAAAAAAGAACGGGCCCGTGAAATATCAGCGGGCCCGTTCAGTCATTTATCATCCTCCGGGACATAAAACCCGGCGAGTCGTATTGGCTAGTGGGTCACAAGTCCTTCACCATCAACGTCTTCTTCCGTCTTGGCGACAGCGATTGCGTCTTCATCCGGTTCGATCCATTCGATGGGAACCAGCGGCTGTGTCAGGGCATGTTCAAGCACCTCATCAACAACCGTGACCGGAATGATCTCCAGACCCTTTTTAACGTTGTCCGGAATTTCCGGAAGATCGCGTTCGTTATCTTTCGGGATCAGCACGACCTTGATGCCGCCGCGCAAGGCTGCCAGCAACTTTTCTTTCAAGCCACCAATCGGCTGAACACGACCACGAAGTGTCACTTCGCCGGTCATCGCGACATCCTTGCGAACCGGAATACCCGTCAGTACGGATACCATCGCTGTCACCATCCCCACACCGGCAGACGGACCGTCTTTCGGCGTGGCGCCTTCCGGCACATGAACATGGATGTCCTTGGTATTGAAGACAGGCGGTTTGATTCCGAAATCAGTTGCACGCGACCGGACATAAGACCGGGCTGCCTGGATCGATTCCTGCATCACGTCGCCAAGCTGACCGGTCATCGACATACGGCCTTTACCCGGCAGCATGACAGCTTCGATATTCAGCAGTTCGCCGCCAACTTCCGTCCAGGCCAGACCGGTAACAACACCGACAAGATCTTCCTGTTCAGCAAGCCCGTAGCGGAACCGCTTCACGCCCGCCCATTTTTCGTCATCCAGATTGCGCTTGGTAATCGCGACCTTTTCCAGGCCGTTCATGGTGATTTCCTTCACCGCCTTGCGCGCCAGTTTGGCAATCTCACGCTCGAGATTACGTACACCGGCTTCCCGGGTGTAATAGCGGATGATGTCGCGAAGCGCTTCATCACTGATCGACCATTCACCCTTCTTCAGGCCATTTGCGCTGATCTGTTTTTCGATCAGGTGACGTTTGGCAATCTCCACCTTTTCGTCTTCCGTGTAACCGGACAGGCGAATGATCTCCATACGGTCGAGCAGAGGCTGTGGCATCCGCAGCGAATTTGCGGTCGTCACAAACATCACTTCCGACAGGTCATAATCGACTTCCAGATAGTGATCCGCAAAGGTGCTGTTCTGTTCCGGATCGAGCACTTCCAGCAGCGCAGATGACGGGTCCCCCCGGTAATCCGCACCAAGCTTGTCGATCTCATCCAGCAGGAAGAACGGGTTTGAAGTCTTTGCCTTCTTCATGCTCTGGATCACCTTGCCCGGCATTGAGCCGATATAGGTGCGCCGGTGACCCCGGATTTCAGCTTCATCACGCACACCGCCAAGCGACATGCGAACGAAGTTACGACCGGTAGCCTTCGCCATCGACTTGCCGAGCGAGGTCTTGCCAACACCCGGAGGGCCAACGAGGCAGAGAATCGGGCCTTTGATTTTCTTGATGCGATTCTGAACCGCAAGATATTCAAGAATCCGTTCTTTCACCTTATCCAGACCGTAATGGTCCGTATCCAGAATGCGCGCGGCTTCCTTCAGGTCTTTCTTCACCCGTGAACGCTTCTTCCAGGGAATGCTCAGCATCCAGTCGAGATAATTCCTCACGACGGTTGCTTCAGCCGACATCGGGCTCATGCTCTTGAGCTTTTTCAGCTCAGCCATGGCCTTCTCGTTGGCTTCCTTGGAAAGCCGGGTTGATTCGATCCGCTCTTCCAGCTCTTCGGTCTCGTCGCGGCCATCCTCGCCTTCGCCGAGTTCCTTCTGGATCGCCTTGAGCTGCTCGTTCAGGTAATATTCGCGCTGGGTCTTTTCCATCTGCCGCTTTACGCGGTTACGGATTTTCTTCTCCACCTGCAGAACACCAATTTCGTTCTCCATGTGTGAATAGACCCGCTCCAGACGGTCGGGAATACCGGAAATCTCCAGCAATTCCTGCTTTTCTGAAATTTTCAGTGCGAGATGCGAGGCAACCGTATCTGCCAGCTTGCCCGGCTCTTCGATCTGGTTGACCGAAACCAGCACTTCCGGCGGGATCTTCTTGTTCATCTTGATGTAGTGCTCGAACTGCCCGACGACAGAACGGCCCAGAGCTTCCACTTCATCCCCGTCATCGCCACTTTCGTCGATTGTGACGGCGCGGGCCTGGAAGAATTCTTCATGGTCGGTGAACTCGTCAATACGGGCGCGGGACGCCCCTTCAACAAGCACTTTCACCGTACCATCAGGCAGTTTCAGCAACTGCAACACGGTTGAAACCGTGCCGATGTTATAGATGTCATCAACACCCGGATCGTCCTGCGCTGCGTCGCGCTGGGCAACAAGCAGGATCTGCTTGTCGTTCTTCATCACGTCTTCAAGTGCCCGCACTGATTTATCGCGGCCGACAAAGAGCGGCACAATCATATGCGGAAAGACGACAATGTCGCGCAACGGGAGGACGGGGTACAATTCACCTTGCGCCATCAGTTTATCCTTTTTGGCAGACTTGCGTCAGAGAAGCGACGCGTTTGGTTAAACTGTTAATTAGAACGTCAGGGCCGCCCTTCAAGGTCCGGTAATCAGGCGCTGCTGCCAATGTCCTCTCGGATATCGGAATAGATGAACAGTGGCTTCGTTCCATCATCCACAGCTTCCTTATTGATCACGACCTCTTCGACACCCTCGGACTCCGGCAGATCGTACATGGTTTCCAGCAGAATGGATTCCATGATGGACCGCAGGCCACGGGCACCGGTTTTCCGGGCAATTGCCCTCTTGGCGATTGCGCTGAGCGCATCGTCAGAGAAGCTGAGCTTGACGTCCTCCATCTCGAACAGGCGCTGATACTGCTTCACCAGCGCGTTCTTCGGTTTGGTCAGGATTTCAATCAGCGCGTCCTCGTCGAGATCTTCCAATGTCGCGAGAACGGGCAGTCGTCCGACAAATTCCGGGATCAGACCGAATTTCAGCAGATCTTCCGGTTCTACACCGCGCAGGATTTCACCGGTCTGACGGTCATCCGGCCCCCGGACATCGGCACCAAAGCCGATCGAGGTTCCCTGCCCGCGCTGGGCGATAATCCGTTCCAGGCCGGCAAAGGCACCGCCACAGACAAACAGGATGTTCGTTGTATCAACCTGCAGAAATTCCTGCTGAGGATGCTTGCGACCGCCCTGCGGCGGTACACTGGCAACCGTGCCTTCCATGATCTTCAGCAAGGCCTGCTGCACGCCCTCACCCGACACATCACGGGTAATGGACGGATTGTCGGACTTGCGGGAAATCTTGTCGACCTCGTCGATATAGACGATTCCACGCTGCGCCCGCTCGACATTATAGTCCGCCGACTGCAGCAGCTTGAGGATGATATTTTCAACATCTTCCCCCACATACCCCGCTTCAGTCAGGGTCGTGGCGTCAGCCATCGTGAAGGGCACATCCAGAATACGGGCCAGCGTCTGCGCGAGCAGCGTCTTGCCACAACCGGTCGGACCGACCAGCAGGATGTTCGACTTCGCCAGCTCGACGTCGTTGCTTTTCGCGCCATGTCCAAGCCGCTTGTAGTGATTATGCACCGCAACCGAGAGTACGCGCTTGGCGTGACTCTGCCCGATCACATAATCATCCAGCACCTGACAGATATCTTTTGGTGTCGGCACGCCATCGCGTGACTTCACGAGGCTGGTCTTGTGTTCCTCACGGATAATATCCATGCACAGTTCGACGCATTCATCACAGATGAACACAGTCGGGCCGGCAATCAGTTTCCGCACCTCGTGCTGGCTCTTCCCACAGAAAGAGCAATAGAGGGTGTTTTTCGAATCGCCGTTGGTAGATTTACTCATACTGACCAGTCTCCGCAGCCTAAGGGCCGCCAGTTCCACAGAATCGCTATGTTAGCCGCTGGTCCGGCAGTGGCTCAAACCAAAAAAGCAAACAGCCGGAAACTCAGCACCGGAAGCGACAGTTCAAAGACCATCACTTCCGGGCCGGATCCGGCCGGCAATCAGGCGTCACTGCCGCTGCTGTCGCTTTCTGCCGGGATACGCTCGGCAACCACTTCATCAATGATTCCGAACTCTTTTGCTTCTTCCGCTGTCATGAAGCGGTCACGTTCCAGCGCATCAACCACACGGTCGAGTTCCTGACCGGTATGTTTGACGTAGATCTCGTTAAGCCGTGATTTCACTGCCAGAATCTCGCGGGCGTGGATTTCGATATCCGTCGCCTGCCCCTGGAAGCCACCGGAAGGCTGATGCACCATGACCCGGGAATTCGGCAGGCTGTAGCGTTTGCCTGCCGCACCAGCCGTCAGCAGCAGCGACCCCATCGAGGCTGCCTGACCGATACAGACGGTGGAAACCTCCGGACGGATATACTGCATCGTGTCATAAATCGAGAGACCGGACGTTACCACGCCTCCCGGAGAGTTGATGTAGATCGAAATATCCTTGTTGGGGTTCTCCGACTCGAGAAACAGCAACTGGGCACAGATCAGACTGGCTACCTGGTCATGGACCTGGCCTGTCAGAAAGATAATCCGTTCCTTCAGCAGCCGTGAATAGATGTCGTAGGAACGCTCGCCACGGTTTGTCTGTTCGACAACCATCGGCACAAGGGTGTTCATGTAGGTATCAATGGGGTCGCGCATCTATTCCTGCCATTCCTTGTTGGAAGGCACCTGATCGATGATCAGGCGTCCTCGTCTTTTTTCTTTTTCGCTGCCGCTTTCTTCTTCGGCTTCGGCTTTGACTTGGCCGCTGTTTCAGCTTCGTCCGGGTCTTTCGTGACCTCGTCCAGAGTGCTTTCCACATCGGTCAGCTTGGCCATTTCGAGAACGAAATCGACAACCTTGTCTTCCATGAGCGGGGCGCGGAGACCTTCCATCGCCTGCGGGTTTTCCTGGAAGTACTTGATCACCTGCGTTTCCTGACCCGGATAACGACGTGCTTCCGCCATCATTGCCCGGTTCAGATCAGCCTGCTCGATCTGTATATTGTTACTCTGAGCAACTTCCGAAAGGATCAGACCGAGTTTTACGCGACGCTCGGCAATTTTCCGGTACTCAGCCTTGAGTTCGTCGTCGGATTTTTCCAGATCGTCCGGATCAATCTGCGACGGATCTTCCGTTTTTGCCTGCTCGAACTGCTGCCAGATCGAGTCAAACTCCTGCTCCACAAGACCTGACGGTGTTTCGAGTTCCTGGTTCTTTTCCAGATAATCGAGCAGATCGCGCTTCATGCGCATCCGCGTCACATTGCCATATTCACGGTCGATATCGCCGCGGATATTTTCCTTGAGCTGGTCAAGCGATTCGAGGCCCAGTTTCTTGGCCAGTTCATCGTCAATCTCAGCCGGTTTGGCTTCGCGCAGTTCCTTGACGGTAACGTCAAAGACGGCAGCTTTGCCAGCCAGAGCAGCATGACCGTAATCTTCCGGGAAGGACACATTGACCTTGATCTCGTCACCCGCCTTCGCGCCAATGACCTGATCTTCAAAGCCCGGAATAAACATGCCGGAACCGAGTTCGAGGTTAAAGTCTTCGCCAGCACCGCCATCAAAGGCCACATCGTCAACCTTGCCGAGGAAGTCGATGACCGCGATATCGCCCTTTTTGGACTTCCGCTTGGTCTTGACCGGCTCAGAAGATTTCTGACCTTCGGCGATCCGCGTCAGGGCATCGGTGACAGCTTCTTCTGCAACCGGCACCTTGTAGCGGGTCAGTTCAACCGTCGAGAAATCAATCAGTTTGACTTCCGGCAGCAGCTCGACCTCGATCGAGAATTCCAGATCGTTGCCCGGCTCAAAGCCCTCGGCGATTTCGATCTTCGGCTGCATTGCCGGGCGCAGACCGCGTTCGGCCATTGTCTGCTGCGACGAATCATTGATCGCCTGCTCCAGCACTTCGCCCATCACGGACGGTCCGTACTGCTTGCGAAGCAATGTTGTCGGCACCTTGCCCGGGCGGAAACCCGGCATGCGAATATTTTTGCGCACTTCTTCGAGCCGCGCCGTAACTTTTTCTTCGATTTCTGCTGCCGGCAGCACGACCTTGAATTCGCGCTTCAATCCTTCGGCATTGATTTCAGTGACCTGCATCCGTGATCCAATCCGGTGATATGTGAACTCTGCCGCAGCCCGGAGCGGACTGCGTAACAGTGTGAATTTCCTGGTGCGGGTGAAGGGACTTGAACCCCCACGGCCAAAAGCCACCAGAACCTAAATCTGGCGCGTCTACCAGTTCCGCCACACCCGCCGCCTCAGCCGTCTGGTCAAACTACTGACCCGACGGGCCGGTCTCTATATCATACCGTATCCGAGGCGCAACACGGGTTTCCGGGGACGGGCGCGATCCTGCGGCCGACAGACCTCCAGCCTAGACCTTGCCAAGGCGTGAAGCCGCGGCCACTTTCCCTTCACCACTATAGGCTTCGTGATTGGCGTCGATATCACCGAGCTTATAGAGATAGTTGATCATCATCCCTGCAGACTGTTCGATACCTTTGGGAGAGATATCACCCAGCCAGTTAAGCCGTTCCATCCGTGCGCCATTGGTCAGGTGAAAATGGGCCACCGGGTCCAGAGCCCGCGCAACCGGACGCTTTTCTTCCGTCAGATAGCGGGCGCAAAGGCGCATCAGCGGGGCCTTGATGGTATCAGCCGTGGCCGGATCACGAATCCATTGCGGGTTGTTCAGGGCACGCTTGAGCGACCCCTTCGCACCGACACCGCTTTCAAGTTTCTTCAGTTCCTTGCGCTCGGACGGCGTCAGCAAACGGGGATCACCTTCCGCCAGACGCCCGTCGAGCCATTTCCGGAACCCCGGCACCGGGGACAGGGTGGCGAAATTCTTCAGGTTCGGAAATTCCTGGGACAGGCTGCCGACAACCCGCTTGATCAGGAAGTTACCAAAGCTGATACCAGCGAGGCCTTTCTGGGCATTCGAAATCGAATAGAAAATCGCGGTATCCGCCTTCTGCGGATCGGCAACCGGCGCATCCTCATCCAGCAGTTCCTGAACATTTCCGGCCATGCCATTCACCAGCGCCACCTCGACAAAGATCAGTGGTTCATCGGGCATGCGGGGATGAATATAGGCAAAACAGCGACGGTCTGAATCCAGCCGGTTCTTGAGATCATTCCAACTGGCGATTTCGTGGACGGCTTCATAGGCAATCAGCTTTTCCAGCATCGCGGCAGATGATTCCCAGGTGATCTGCCGCAATTCGAGAAACCCGACATCAAACCAGGACGCCAGCAACTTGCGCAGATCCCGCTCAATCGGCTGGAACTGAACATCCCGTCTGCTCAGACTCAGAAGCTCCGACCTCATATCAACCAGAAATTTAATTCCGTCCGGCAAGTCATTGAACTGCATTAACAACCGGATCCACGGAGCTTCCAGATTTCGCTGCAATGATGCCCGTGCATCAAGCCAACTTTCCGGGGTTGCTGCCTTGAATTCCTCAACCGCTTTCATCGCGGCCTTACGGTCCGGACCGAATTCCGTCGCCATCAGCCGCAGGAACCGTTCCCGTCCGACAGGTGTCAGACCAATATAGGATTGTCCCAGTGCAGCCGCTCTGGCCCGGGCGGAAACTTCCCCGCCCTTGCCCGACAGACAATCCAGCATCTGCCGGCGAAGATGGTCGATATCATCCTTCGGCAGATCCGGATCTACCTGTCCGGAACTGCGGGCGATATCGCGCCAGGCTACCTTGAAATTGCGGAGTGTTCGATCTAGCAGGCCTTCTTGTACGCCGTCTGGCATTTAAACCTCGGTGGTCAGATGTTCAATTTCAGCGAGGACATCCGGTAGCATATCCGGGATATCCTCGGCAATCAGTCCCGGTCCGAACCGGTTAGCGGCTTCTCCGTGCAACCATACTGCCGCGGCTGCAGCAGGGAAAACCGCCATCCCCCTGCATATAAGTCCAGAAATCAATCCTGCCAGTATATCCCCGCTGCCCGCGGTGGCGAGAGATGGAGGCGCATTTACATTGATAACAGCATCACCGTCCGGACTCGCAATGATACTGTCAGCACCTTTCAGAACAATGACAGCTCCACTGGCCGCAGCCGCCCGTCTGGCCCGCGACAGACGATCCCCTGTGATAGCCGGAAATATCCGCGCAAACTCCCCTTCATGAGGGGTCAGAACTGCCCCTGCCGGCAAGACATCAAGCAGCGATCCGGACATCCCCTCAAAGGCGGACAGGGCATCGGCATCAAGCACAAGCTGTTTTCCCGACCGGCAGGCTTCAAGCACCAGCTTCCTTGTCTCGTCTCCGGTTCCCAGCCCCGGCCCGATCAGCAATGTGCCGCACCGGAAATCATCAAGCAGTCGCTGGCGGTCCTGTAACGGCAGCACCATCGCGCCGGGCGCCCCCAACTGATACACCAGATCCGTTCCTTCCGGTGCCAGAATGGTTGCCAGCCCGGCCCCTGCCCGGCGTGCCGCCGTGGTCGCCAGTCTGGCAGCTCCGGTCATCCGGGCGCCGCCATAGATAAGCAGATGCCCCCGATGATACTTATGCCCCTGTTTGTCCATAACCGGCCAGTGAGCCCGCCATATCGCCGGACCGTTACGCATCAGCCCCGGGGCAATTTCACTCAGGCAGGTTTCCGGAATACCGATATCCGCAACGGTCAGCTGGCCACACAGGCTTCTGCCGGGATACAGATAATGCCCCGGTTTCGGGCGAAAGAAGGTGATCGTCTCGACCGCCTGCATGGCAGCCCCCAGTACCGCTCCCGTATTGCCATCAACACCGCTCGGCACATCGACAGCAACAACATCCAGCCCGAGGTCGGAAACCCGCCGGACTGTCACCAGCGCCGGGCCGGAAAGCGGACGCGTCAGTCCCGCACCGAACAGCGCATCTACGATCAGATCACCCGCTGTCACATGATCTGGCGCCAGAGCCTCCACATGGCCCGGCCACAGATCCGCATGATAAGCTGCATCACCGCGCAAAGCCTGCCGGTCACCAAGTAACAGAACGCGGACCGGCCATCCCGCCTCAGCCAGCAGACGGGCCACAACAAAGCCGTCTCCGCCGTTATTGCCCGGCCCACAGAGGATGACCACCGGACGCAGCTTCCACCGCCGCCGGATCACATCAGCCACAGCCTGTCCCGCACGCAGCATCAGAGCGACGCCCGATATGCCGGCTTCTACAGCCAGCTGATCAGCCCGGTACATCTCGTCGGTGGTCAGAAGTTCCATTGCGACAGTCTGCCGTATACCAGCCGCTGCGTCATCCATGCCTGGAGAAAATCAGCGTTAACTCAGTCTACAGCAATCAGCAGGGCGGCAACCCGTCTGCCTTCGGTCACGAGAACATTGAATGTCCGGCAGGCCGCGCCGGTATCCATCGGCTCCGCTGAAATACCCGCAGCCTTCATTGCTGACTTAAAATCGCTGTCCAGTCGTGGTATTGCGCCACCACAGCCCACCAGCAGGATATCGATTACAGTATCACCGACGGCAGATTGCACAGATCCTGCGTCAACATCCGCCAGCGTTTCCACCGGGATCGGTATAACGCTTTCAGGCGTCACCAAAACGGACCCTGTATAGCTTTCTCCCGATATCCGGAAGCGGCCTTCACCATATCTCTGAACAAGGCTCAGCCGCGTCTCGCGGATCGGGGTGAGTTCAGGCATCGGTTTTCAGCCGTCAGGCGCCCTTGTTCACATTAGCCCGTGCGATGGCCGCATCATCCTGCGGCTCATCATTGCTATCAAACCCGTCCCGGCGAACATTGAAGTACAGCAGGGCCGGCACAGCGACGCAGATTGATGAATAGGTACCGATAACGATGCCCCAGATCATGGCGAAGGCAAAGTCCCGGATAATTTCGCCACCGAAGATATACAGTGCGACCAGCGCCAGCAGCGTCGTGAACGAGGTCAGCGTGGTCCGTGACAGCGTATCGTTGATCGACAGATTCAGCAGATCTGAAAAATCCATCGTCTTGTATTTGCGCATGTTCTCACGCACACGGTCGAAAACAACGACCGTATCGTTGATCGAATAACCGGCGATGGTCAGCACCGCGGCGACTGTTGCCAGATTGAATTCATGCTGAATCAGGGCAAACAGACCGATGGTCGAGATCACGTCATGGCTGAGGGCGATGATGGCACCAATACCGAACTGCCATTCAAACCGGAACCAGATGTAGACCAGGATACCCCCCAGTGCGAGGGCAATGGCCATCAGGCCATCCCAGAACAGCTCGTCTGAAACCTTCGGGCCGACAAATTCGGTGCGGCGATAATCATATCCCTCGCCCAGCGTTGACTTGACCAGACCAACAGCAACGTTCTGTGCCGTTTCATCGCCTTCCTGCTTCTGGATGCGGATCAGCACATCTGACGGCTCACCGAATTCCTGAAGAGAGACTTCACCAAGACCGAGCGCGCCCAGATCGTTGCGCAGTTTCGAGATATCAGCCGGGCCACGGGTGTCCCGCACCTCGATCATGATGCCGCCTTTGAAATCGATGCCGTAACTCAGGCCATTGATCGCATAAAGGCTGAGCGAACTGAGCACCAGCAGCGCACTGAAGATGAAGAACACGGTCCGGCGACGCAGGAAATCGATTTTCGTGGTCGCGGGTATCAGTCTCACGGGAAAAAATTTCATTTTCAGACCCTCAGATCGGAATCGTGGTCGGGCGACGGCGGCGCAGCCAGATCACCACAAACAGCCGGGTCACCATGATCGCCGTGAACATGGAGGTCACGATGCCGATGGCCAGCGTCACCGCAAAGCCCTTCACGGGCCCTGAACCGAACTCGAACAGCATGAGAGCTGCAATCAGCGTGGTGATGTTGGCATCGACGATGGTGATCATGGCCCGTGCATAGCCGGATTCAACGGATGACAAAGGCGAACGCCCGTTGCGGACTTCTTCGCGAATACGCTCAAAAATCAGCACGTTGGCATCGACCGCCATACCAATCGTCAGAACGATCCCGGCAATCCCCGGCAGTGTCAGCGTTGCCTGAAGCAATGACAGGGCACCGAGTATCAGGAACATGTTCAGGATCAGCGCCATGTTGGCAAAGACACCGAACAGACCATAGGCCATCCCCATGAAGATGATGACGCCAACCAGCCCGATGATGCTGGCAATCTTGCCGGACTCAATTGAATCCTGCCCCAGTCCCGGACCGACTGTCCGTTCTTCAAGGAAGGTGATCGGCGCGGGCAGCGCACCGGCCCGGAGAACCAGTGAAAGGTCATTGGCCGACTGGACGGTGAAGTTACCGCTGATCCGGGCCGAGCCCCCCAGGATCGGCTCCCGGATCACCGGGGCGCTGATGACCTTGTCATCAAGCACGATGGCGAAAGGGCGACCGACATTCTCTGTCGTCGCTTCCGAGAAATCCCGTGATCCCTTCGCATCAAAGCGGATATTAACTTCCGGCCCCTGATCGCCAACGGATGAATTCGCATCGACGAGGTTATTACCATCCACCATGACCCGTTTACGGATCAGATAAGACTGATTGTCTTCCGCCGATGTCAGCAGACGCATCCCCGCCGGTGCACGACCGGTACGGATCGAGTTACCCAGTTGCTCCTGATCGGTTACCACCAGATGGAAGGTCATCTTCGCGGTTGTCCCGATGATTTCCTTCACACGCTCCGGATCGTCGACCCCCGGCAGCTGCAACAGAATACGATCTTCGCCCTGCTGCTGAATTGTCGGCTCACGCGTGCCGGTCTCATCAATACGGCGACGGATCACTTCGATTGACTGACTGACCGCATTCTTGCGTACCTGAGCACGCATTTCCTCGGTCATTCCCAGCCGGAAATGGCCCGGTTCTGCTTCCGTCAGTTCCAGTGCGCCACCGCTGCCACCGATGCCGGTCAGCTGAAACAGTGTACTGCTCTGTGCCGAACGAACGCTTTCCAGTGCCGTGCGGGCCTTTGCGATATCCGCTTCATCCCGGACAGTGACCACAACAGTCTGTCCGCTGACACCAACGGTCCGGCGGACAACGCCCGCCTCGCGCAGCGCGGAGCGGACGTCATCTTCCGTGTCATCAAGCCGTTGCCGCATCACGCCCTCGACATCGACTTCCGCCAGCAGATGAACACCGCCACGGAGGTCCAGCCCAAGATTGACCGTGCTGCTGGGCAGCCAGTCCGGCAGGCTTTTCGCCACCTTTTCACTGAGGAAATTTGGCATCGCCAGTGACAGCCCGATCAGGCTGATAATTGCGATGAGGGTGACTTTCCATTTCGCCATCTGGACCATGGATGCGGGCTCCCGGCGTTACTGTTGTTCGATTACTTCTTTCCGCCCAGCAGACCACGAAGGCCGCCTGGCTTCTTGACGGGGCCATCGTTGGCCGGTGCATCCGTATCAGCCGGTTTGCCACCGCCCTTGACCGGTTCGGTCTTGGAAAGCACATCGGCAACCATGTCCTGAAGCACCTTGATCTTGACGCCCTGAGCGATTTCGACATCGACTTCGCGATTGTCGTTCACTTTCGAGACCGTCCCCAGAATGCCGCCAACGACAACCCGGTCACCACGACGAATGGCGTCGAGACGGGCTTTGTGTTCCTTGGCTTTCTTCTGCTGCGGGCGGATCAGCAGGAAATAAAACACGACAAAAATCAGAATGAGCGGAATAAAGGCTTCGAAGCCGCCGCCGCCGCCACCGGCCTGTGCATATGCGGGGGTAATGAACATGGCTGAATCCCTCCGGGAAATTGCTGGTTTCTTGGCTGATTGCCGAAAGGCCGGGACTATAGCTACCGGGTGCCGAGTTTCAAACGCTATCCGGTACTATTTCCCAGTTGTTTGTCCGCGACATTGACCAGACGACAACAGCCCACTAATTTCCCGCTCCTCACTTGCCAGTAAAAAGCCGGACATAATGGACACCGAAAACATCGCCCGCTCGCTCGACCGCATCGCCACCGCCCTTGAGCGACTGGCTCCCCCCGCCCGGCCCGAAGTTGACTGGGACGCCGCTCAGGCATTCGTCTGGCGTGCCGATCTGGACTGGCTGGAGCCGGTACCGCAGATCAGCCGCATCGAAGCCGGTCTGCTACTTGGCATCGACCGCCAGAAACAGATCTTGCTCGATAACACCCTGCGTTTTGCGAAGGGACTGCCTGCCAACAACACCCTGCTCTGGGGATCACGCGGCACCGGGAAAAGCTCCATCGTCAAGGCGATCCATGCAGAAGTCTGCGACCAGCATAACCAGCCGCTGGTTCTGGTTGAAATCCACCGTGAGGATATCCAGTCCCTGCCCCGCCTGCTGACCCTGCTGCGTGCTGCTGACAAGCGCTTTATCCTGTTCTGCGAC
The DNA here is from genome assembly GCA_009649675.1 of Alphaproteobacteria bacterium HT1-32. Lineage (NCBI taxonomy): Bacteria > Pseudomonadati > Pseudomonadota > Alphaproteobacteria > Alphaproteobacteria bacterium HT1-32. The sequence continues at coordinate 474,646 of WJPL01000003.1, forward strand.
GATCTGTCCTTCGAATCGGAAGACGCCTCCTACAAGTCGCTGAAGGCCGTTTTGGATGGTGGCGTTGAAGGCCGTCCGGAAAATGTGATCTTCTATGCGACCTCGAACCGACGGCACCTGCTGTCCCGCGACATGATCGAGAATGAGAAATCAACCGCCATCCATGCCGGTGAAGCTGTCGAAGAGAAAGTCTCGCTTTCTGATCGTTTTGGCCTCTGGCTTGGCTTCCACAATCTTGATCAGCCTACATTCTTTGCCATCATCGAAGGCTATGCCGAACATTACGGCATGAAGGTTCCTCAGGAAGAGTTGCAGGCCCGTGCCCGTGAATGGGCCGTTACCCGCGGTTCACGCTCCGGCCGGGTTGCCTGGCAGTTCATTCAGGATCTCGCCGGGGAACTTGAAGTACATCTGAAATAAAACCCCCAACCAATTGAATTTTATCTGGTTTCCGGCCCGGACAGCCTGACATCAGCCGGGTCCCGTCCGGGACGGCCTACCCCTAACCAATGCTATGGCAGGGCAGCGATGACCTTTGGCAGGTAGCTGCGGGGGTCAACCGGCTGTGACTTACGCCGGACCTCGAAATGCAGTTGTGGCGTTGAGACACCGCCGCTGGAGCCAACGGTTGCCACAAGCTGACCTTTGCGGACCGTATCGCCACGCTTCACCAGATAGCGCTCCAGATGCGCATAAGCCGTCATCAAGCCGTCTGCGTGCTTGATCAGCAGAAGATTACCGAAAGCTCTGATGTCATCCCCGGCATAGGCGACAACGCCGTTTTCCGCTGCCTTTACCCGGCTGCCACGTGGGGCGGCAATGTTCAGGCCATCATTGTGCAGTCCGCCTTCCTTCGGCCCGAACCCGGACAAAATGCGACCGGAGATCGGCCATTCCAGCAGTTTCCCCGAACGGGCCGCCGGAGCCGGTACCGCCCGTGAGGCCTGCTCAATCGGTTTGGTCCGTGGCTCTGGCCTGCTGCTGGCCGGTGGCGGAACGGGACGGGTTACGACCTTCGGTTCAGCGACCGGCGGCGGCGCAGGCTGTGGACGGGCCATCTCCGGCAGGGGAGCTGCCGTCACAGGGCGCCGTGGCTGTGCCTGCACCGGTGCAGGAGCCGGAGCAGATACCGCCTGCCGGGGCGCTGCCGGCGCACTGCTGGCCGTAATCACCGCGCCTGGCAGGCGGATCTGCTGACCAACATAAATTTCATAAGGCTGCCTGATCCCGTTGGCGGCAGCCAGATCCGACAAGCCGACATCATAACGGTCGGCGATTTCCGACAGGGTATCGCCCCGACGGACAACATGGATAGCTGTCACCGGCACAATGACCCGCTGCCCGACATACAGAAGGTAGGGTGGCTGCAGGTTGTTCAGGTCAATGATATTGCGGACAGAAACACTGAAACGGCGGGAAATGGCATAGACCGTATCACCGGACTGAACGAGATACGCCACCTCACCTTTCGCAGCAGCCTGCGCGCCCCTCGCCGGAGGCTGTGTAACGCCAGATGTACCCGCGACAACCGGTGCCGGCCCGGAACTGCGGGGAGCGCAGGCCACCAGCAATACCGGAAGCAGAATCACATTCAGCCATCGCAACGTCACGGAGCCGTTCCTTCGGTCAATGGCACGAACCGTGTCGGCCAGAGTTCTTCACTGTCAAATCCGGTCTCGGTTCGCGTGACCCGGATCATCCGCTGATCGACAGGCGTATCACCCACCGGAACCAGCATGACCCCCCCGGTCGCCAGCTGGTCTGCCAGCAGTGGCGGAATGTCTTCAGCCGCTGCGGAGACCACGATACGGTCAAACGGCGCCTGTTCAGGCCAGCCGCGTGCACCATCCCCTACCTGAGAAATAACATTGAAGAGTTTCTGTTCGGTAAACCGTTTCTCCGCCTCAGCCAGAAGGCTGCGGAATCGTTCGATCGTATAGATCCGCTTGCAGACACGGGCCAGTATCGATGCCTGATAGCCGGAGCCGGTGCCGATCTCCAGCATCTTGCTGTTGGACTGCGGTGCCAGTGCCTGAACTGTCCGGGCAATTTCCAGCGGGTCCGTCACCGTCTGGCTGCATCCGATCGGCAAGGCGGTCATTTCATAGGCCCGGTCGCGGAAGGCGTCGGGAACAAATATTTCACGCGGGGTCTGCTCAATTGCCGCGATAATCCGCCGATCATGCACGCCGGACCGGCGCATCTCCATGATCAGGCGAATTTTCCGCGAATCCACGACCCTATCCCATCTTCCGCTTGAATATTTCCATGGTCGGCCCGTGGGTCAGGTCCAGATCCAGCGGCGTAATGGTAATCATGCCCTGATGCACGGCGTAGATATCCGTACCCGGGGTGGAGATGTCTTCCTCCCGCATCGCGCCAATCCAGAAATAAGAACGGCCACGGGGATCCTGACGATGATCCAGTTCATCACCCAGCTTGCGCTTTCCCTGACGGCAGACCTCGACACCCTTGACCCCCGCAGTCCGGGCCTCCGGGAAATTGACATTGACCGTGACATTGTCTGGCCAGCCAACGGCGACCAGCTTCCGCACGATATCAGCACCGTTTTCCTCTGCCGCTGTCCAGTCGACCCGACGGTCCGGTCCGTAGAACTGGCTTAGCGCAATCGAAGGTACGCCCAGCATTGTTCCTTCCATTGCCGCCGCAATGGTGCCGGAATAGGTGACATCTTCTCCCAGATTGCCGCCCCGGTTAACGCCGGAAAGCACCAGATCCGGCTTGCGATCCGCCAGAATGTGATTGATCGCCAGCAGGACACAATCCGTTGGCGTTCCGGAAACCGCGAAGCGGCGGTCATCAATCGGGCGAAACCGCAGCGGTTGATGCAGTGTCAGTGAATGGCCAGCCCCGGATTGTTCGATTTCCGGTGCGACAACCCAGACATCATCCGAAAGTTCACGGGCGATTTTCTCCAGAACAGCCAGACCGTCCGCGTTAATTCCGTCATCATTGGAAACCAGAATGCGGGCTGTCTTCAGATCAATTGGATACGCGCTCATGAAGCCGTGATCTTCTCGGCACCGCGCATATAGGGCTGCAGAACTTCGGGCACGGCCACGCTGCCATCCGGCTGCTGATAATTCTCAAGCACCGCAATCAATGCCCGTCCGACAGCGACGCCGGAACCATTCAGTGTATGGACAAACTGCGTCCCCTTTGCCCCTTCTTCCTTGAAGCGCGCTTTCATGCGACGCGCCTGAAAGTCACCACAGTTCGAACAACTGGAAATCTCACGATAGGTTCCCTGCCCCGGCAGCCAGACTTCGATGTCATAGGTCTTGCGGGCGCCAAAACCGGTATCACCGCTGGCCAGAACCACAGTTCTGAACGGCAGCTCCAGACGTTTCAGAACTTCCTCGGCGGCAGAGGTCATGCGCTCATGCTCTTCGCGGCTTTTATCAGGATGCGCAATGCTGACCAGTTCCACCTTGGTGAACTGATGCTGGCGCAGGATACCCCGTGTATCCCGCCCTGCAGCCCCCGCCTCCGAGCGGAAACAGCCGGTCCGGGCGGTGAAACGCAGCGGCAGGTCCGTTACATCCAGAATACGGTCGGCCGCAATATTTGTCAGCGTCACCTCCGCCGTCGGGATCAGCCAGTGATCACCGGTGGTGCGGAACAGATCGTCAGCGAATTTCGGCAGTTGTCCGGTTCCGAACAGGGCTTCTTCACGCACCAGCATCGGTGAGGAAACTTCCGTATAACCGAATTCCTCCGTATGCAGGTCCAGCATGAACTCGCCCAGCGCACGTTCCATCCGCGCAATTCCGCCGGTCAGCATGGAAAAGCGGGACCCGGACATTTTTGCCGCAATCTCGAAATCCATCTGGCCGAGTTCTTCGCCAATCTCGAAATGTTCTTTCGCAGACGGATCAACCGGCCCCGGATCACCATGGCGGCGCACTTCAACATTGGCGCTTTCATCCGGTCCGTCCGGCACATCGTCATCAAGCCTATTGGGGATGATGCAAAGGCGGTGCTGCAAATCGTCGGTCAGTTCACGCTCGCGCGCTTCACCTGCCTGCATGGCATCCTTGATCGCTGCAACTTCAGCCATCAGTTCTGATGCATCACCGCCGCTGCGCTTCAGGGCACCGACTTCTTTCGAAGCTTCATTCCGGCGCTGCTGCATGGCCTGCGTTTCGGTGCGGACACGCCGCGTCTCGGCGTCCAGTGCCAGCAGTTCATCAGCCAGCGGTGGCAGATTTCGTCGTGCGAGTCCCCGGTCAAAGTCCTCAGGGTTTTCGCGAATCAATTTGATGTCGTGCATGCGACTTCCATTCCCGTGAATCAGCCGCGTTTATACGAAGCGTGCCTGCGGGCGTCCAGTGATGGCTTTGCAAGATGTCAGCATCACGCCTGCAGCGTTACGACTTCCGGCCTTCATTGAAGTCGGTTTCGTCCTGCATACCGTCATCTTCATCATAGGGATCAGCCGATGCGGACGGTTTATCGCCGCCATCGTCATCGTCATTCTCCTCACGCTCTGCACGTCCCTTTTCGACAAAACGCGCACAGATGATGGAAATTTCGTATAGCAGAATGGTCGGGATCGCGAGCCCGATCTGGCTCAGCGGGTCAGGCGGTGTCAGCACGGCAGCGACAACGAAGGCCGCCACCACAGCATACTTCCGCTTTTCCTTCATGCCCTGGCTGGTCGCCAGCCCAACACGGGCCAGCAGCGTCATCACCACCGGCAATTCAAAGCAAAGACCAAAGGCAAAGATCAGCCGCATCGCCAGCGACAGATACTCATTCACCTTTGCTTCAAGTTCGATGGCAAGACCGCCTTCCGGTGCCACCCCCTGGAAGCCGAGGAAAAACCGCCAGGCCACAGGCATCACGAAATAATAGACGAAGGCCCCGCCCATCAGGAACAGGATCGGGGTCGCAATCAGAAACGGGGCAAAGGCGCCTTTTTCATTTTTATAGAGCCCCGGTGCCACAAAAATCCAGAGCTGCGAGGCAAACACAGGAAACGACACGAAGGCCGCCGTAAAAAACGCAACCTTGATATAGGTAAAAAAGGCTTCATGCAGTGCGGTGAAGATCATCCGCGGGCTGCTGGCGCCCAGTTCGTGGTAAGCCTGCGCCAGCGGATGCACGAGAAACTGATAAATGCTCTCAGCGAAGGCATAGAACACAAAGGTCAGGATAACCAGTGTCAGAAACGACCACATCAGCCGTTTCCGCAACTCGATCAGATGCTCCATCAACGGCATTTTGACGTCGGTCTCGGGTGCGTCCATCAGCCGGGCGTTCCTGTCTTCGGTTTTGTGTCGTCAGCTTTGGCAGGAGTCGCAGCGGCAGGCGGATCCGCCTTTGCCGTCACCGCCTCTGTCCCCGCAGTCTTTGCCGTCTCCGCAGCTTTTGTCTCGTCCCGCTCCAGATCACGGCGGATATCCTCACCATGATCACGCATGGCCTTGGTCATCTCACCGGTCGGATCGACTGTCTCTTCGATCTTCTTGTCGATTGAGGTCGTATTGCGGATTGCTTCCCGTGCTTCTTCAAGATCGGCTTCCCGCACCATATCATCCACCCCGGACTGGAACTCGCGGGCAAGCTCACGGGCCCGGCGGACCCATTTGCCAACGGTTTTCAGTGCTTTTGGCAGATCTTTCGGGCCGATGACGATAACGGCCATAACGCCAATCATCATCATTTCCGACCAGCCGATATCGAACATCAGTTCGCCTGTCGAAGAAGTGTCGGGAATACAGTTACGGTCACAGCCTCAGCCCCCAGGCTCAGCTTTTGACCTTGTCTTTTTCGGTCGCTGACGCGTCTTCGACCTTCTGTGCCGGTTTGTCATCAACTTCAGCCGTATCCTCTTCCTTCATGCCTTTTTTGAAGGATTTCAGACCCTTGCCGAAATCACCCATGATGGAAGAGATCTTGCCCTTGCCACCAAACAGCACAAGCACGACCACAAGGACGATAAGCCAATGCCAGATACTAAATGCTCCCATCGGAATTCCCTTTGGTTATAGTCCCCTGAAACGAGGCGGATAATGGCAGATGGTCCGGGACCGAACAAGCGGCAGGACCAGCCCGTTTAGTGCATTTTACTGTTTCGGAAAAACGAACGCCTGACTGTGGTCCAGTCCGATCGATATCTTGTCATTCTCTGACGGCAGGAATCTGCCGGGGATACGCGCATGCAGATGCAGCGGGTCTTCACCCGGAGCAGCCGGTATCTCAAGGTGAACCAGGCTGGATCGTCCAAGCAGCCGTGATGCCAGCACCCGTCCCTGCAAGGCCTTCTCCGCCGCACCGTCCGCTTCCATCAGCCTGATGGCCTCAGGCCGGATCAGGACATCAGCTTTCGTCTGGTCCGGCAACAGATCAGCATCAAGATCACCGAATGGCGTCGACACCCGACCGGCAACGACCACACCGGCCATCCGGTTTACATCACCAAAGAAACTCGCCGCGAAGGCGTCCGCAGGCCGGAAATATAATTCTGACGGGGTACCCATCTGAACGATCACCCCGTCACGCATCAGCGCAATCCGGTCAGCCATCCACATCGCCTCTTCCGGGTCATGGGTAACCATCAGCGTCGCAACACCGCTTTCCTTTAACAGGTGGAGCGTCTGATCCCGCACTTCGTCGCGCAGCCGGGCATCCAGATCGGAAAAGGGTTCATCCAGCAACATGACCCGCGGTTCCGGGGCAAGTGCCCGCGCCAGCGCAACCCGTTGCTGCTGCCCTCCCGACAGAATATGCGGATAATCTCCGGCGTAATCGCTCAGCCCCACTGTTTCCAGAAGCCGGTCGACCCGTGAACGCTTCTCGGAGGCGGACAACCCGCGCAGTCCGAAGGCCACATTGTCCCAGACAGTGAGATGAGGGAACAGGGCAAAATCCTGAAACAGAAAGCCGACGCTTCGCCGCTCCGGGGCCAGGAAAGTATCCCGGTCACTGGCAACCTCGCCATTGATCACCGCCCTGCCCCGGCTCAGCCGTTCCAGACCAGCCGCAATCCGCAATGCAGTTGTTTTACCGCAACCCGAGGGGCCGAGCAGGCAGACGACTTCGCCCGCAGACACGGTCAGACTGAGACCGGCCAGAACCAGTCGTTCGTCATAAGCGTGATAAACACCATCCAGAATAAGACCGGAAGTCAGGCCGCTTTTTGGCAAGAAGGTCTCCAAACCCGAAATCAATTAAGCAAAGTCTGACACTTAGGTACGGTCAGCCGCCCGGCTTATCAAGCCGCACTGTCGTCCGGGTTCAGCGGTTCGCTCAGTTCCTCTTCGACTTCACGGGCCACACGTTCTTCTGCGGTCTCCGGCTCTTTCGTATCCGCCAGGACCCCGTGGTCCAGTCCGCCATCGCCATAAGCCGTCAGCGCCGGCCGGGCATCCAGCAGACCGGCAGCCTTGAGTTCCTGAATACCGGGCAGGTCTTTCAGACTGGTCAGCCCGAAATGGTCGAGGAATTTCGGTGTCGTTCCCCAGGTCATCGGCTTACCCGGTGTCTGACGTCTGCCGCGTGGCCGGATCCAGCCCTGATCGAACAGGACATCCAGCGTTCCCTTGCTCACCGCAACACCTCGGATTTCCTCAATCTCGGCACGGGTGACAGGCTGGTGATATGCCAGAATCGACATCATTTCGATAGCCGCCCGTGACATCTTCCGGGCAACCTTGCGCTGCACCCGCATTTCAGCGGCTAGGTCTTCTGCCGTCCGGAATGCCCAGCGGTTTTCAATCTTGCGCAGATGAACCCCGCGTTCCGCATAATCCGCCTGCAACACCTTCAGCAAAGCCCGCAGATCAATGCCTTCGGGCAGACGTTCGGCAAGGGCCTCCACCGACATCGGCTCAGTTGCGGAAAACAGGACAGCCTCAAGCAACCGGAGTGCCCGGCCATCCGGCTGCGCCGGCTGTTCCGAGTTCCTGCCTTCTGACGTTTCCGCATCCGTATCTTCAAAGGAAAATTCTTCGGATACATCCATCTGCATCATGGTCTGTGCTCCGCTTCTCTCAACATTATGGGGCCATATAGCTGATCCTGCCGCACTGCCAGCGCACCTTCCCGGACAAGTTCCAGACTGGCCGCAAAGGTCGATGCCACCGCCGAACGATACTGTAGTCCCTTCAGGGGCCCCGCCTCATCCTGCGGTAACAGGGTCATCAGGTCTCGCCAGTCCGGAATATCGCCGAGCATCCTGCGCAGGCGCTGAACCGCCTGATCCATTGTATAGAGCTTGCTGACTTCAATCGGCATGGTCTGCCGGGCATCCGACCGGCGACGCTGATCCGCATAGGCCCGCAGCAGATCAATCAGAGAGATGTCAGTGATTGTCTCGGTCTGGACAATCTGTTCATCCGGATCACCCCGGGGAAAGAAATCCTGATTAAGCTGGAGCCGGTCCATCAGCGCCGCCCCCGCCGTCTGCATCGCTTCCAGCCGCTGCAACTGGAACGCCAGCGCCGCAGCCATCTGTTCACCGGTCGGCTCTTCCGTATCAACCGCCTTCGGCAGCAGCAGCCGGGATTTCAGATAGGCCAGCCAGGAGGCCATCACGAGATAATCTGCCGCCAGTTCAAGCCGCAGTTCCCGTGCTGTCGCAATAAAATTCAGATACTGATCCGCAAGTTGCAGGATAGAGATATGCGTCAGGTCGACCTTCTGGTCGCGTGCCAGCGCCAGCAGAATATCGATCGGCCCTTCAAAACCCTCGATATCCAGCACAAGCTCCAGCGCCCGCTGGCGACCGGACGGGCCGTCGCCATCATCTTCAAAGAGTTCCTGCTGTTCTTTGCTCTGCGGTTCGTCGAGCACGGTCTAAATACCTGCGGGTCAATTCATCCACCCCTGTATTCAACCAGAAACCAGCCGCCGACTCCAACCGCTTAATCGCATATTTAGGGGCAGAAAATACCCAAAACCGCAATATGCTGTGGAAAACTCCATATTTTGTGGATATCTGCCTATCTAGGCCAGTACCGCACCAAGTTCCACCTCGGCATCAGCAATGTCGAAATCCTTGCGCCGGGTATCCACCCAGCTGCGGGCCATCTCTGCCCGGCGAACCGCTGACGGAGACATCTCCTCCGTACCCCGTGCCACATCCTGCATTTCCGTCATATCGCCATTGCAATGCAAAACGATGTCACATCCGGCCTGCAGGGCAGCGATCGCACGATCATCAAAGCCGCCGGTCAGTGCTTTCATCGACAGATCATCCGTCAGCAGCAACCCGTCAAAGCCGATCTGTTCACGGATCACCTTCTTCACCATATGCGCCGACAGGGTTGCCGGAAGCCGGTGATCGATCTCGCTGTAAATGATATGGGCTGTCATGCCCCAGGGGGCCGAAGACAAACGCCTGAACGGCAGAAAATCGGTCGTTGCCAGTGTCTCCGGCTCGGCACCAACGGTTGGCAGGTCAAGATGCGAATCAGACATCGCCCGGCCATGTCCCGGAATATGCTTGATGACCGGCATCACGCCCGCCATTGCCAGCCCCTCGCAGACCTCATCAGCCAGCGTCGCGATAATCTCCGGGTCCATATGATACGCACGGTCCCCGATAATATCATGCGCACCGGCAACCGGTACATCGCAGACAGGGGCGCAATCAACATCAATGCCAAGTGCCGCCAGTTCCACACCGATCAGAGCCGCATTCAGCCTTGCAGCCCGTTTTCCGGCCGCCGGGTCACGATCATAGAGTTCCCCGAACCGGCGCCCTGCCGGCCGTTCCTGCCAGTAGGGCGGACGCAGACGGGCAACCCTGCCCCCTTCCTGATCAATCAGCACCGGCGCATCATCGCGACCGACGGTCGCACGAAGATCGGTAACCAGCCTTCTGACCTGCGCCGGATCAGCGATATTGCGGGCAAACAGAATGAACCCGAACGGATTAGTTTCCCGGAAGAACGCTGCCTCAGTCTCGTTCAGCGTTGTTCCGGCACAGCCAAAAATGGCAGCTAGCGGCGTACTCAAGACCCGGGCCGTACTGTCAGGCAGGGAACTTTCGCAGCCTTGAGCTGGCCACAAAGTGCGCTTGCTGCGGCACTATCCGCCAGCGGACCGGCACGCATCCGGTAGAAGGATCCCTTACCGGTAATATCGACCTTCATGATCGACAGGCCGAGATTTCCCAGAAGATCGGGATGCCGGCGCTGCAAACGGGCAAATTCCTTTTCCGCAGCAGCTTCATCACGCAGGGCACCGACCTGAATTCGCCAGCTTCCTGACGACGGGGCGGTCTTGGCCGGTTCCGGCTTTTTCGGTTCAGCACTGGTTGCTGGCGCTTTCGTCAGCTGTATCGGCTTCTTCGCTTCCGGCTTTGGTGCCGGCGCAGGTTTTTCTGTCGGTGCGACTGCCTCTGCAGGGGCCGGTGCAGGTTCAACTTTCGCAAGCGGTGCCGGTTCTGGCGCCGGCGCTTCGGAACTGTCCGGTGCCGGTGCCGCCGGAGCGGCAACAGCTGAAGGTGGCGGTGCCGCTACCGGTTCGGCAGGCGGTGCCGGTTTGGTGATATCCAGAGGCTGACCTGTCGTCGCATCGGCATGAGACGCCTGTGGCACCTGTGGCCGTTCCGGCGCATCGAGCAGCTTTTCTGTACGTGGCTCTCCTGCATTGCCGGAGACGACATCATAAACACCCTTGTCTGTATCGGGAACTTCCATCCCCCCCGGGTTTTCCGGGCGTACTTTCGCAGGCTCAGCGGGGGCCCGAACCAAAGGAGCACCACCGGTGCCCGTTCCTGACTGATTGCTGTAAATCAGCCAGCCGGCCCCCATACCCGCCCCGACAAGAACAAAAGCTGCCAGAAGCAACAGGACAGCCTTGCCCGCGCCAGAACGCCGCGGCCCCGGTGCGTCGTCGGCCCAGTCTTCTTCGGCGGGGCTCAGATCAACCACGCGACGTCCGTCATATTGGATTCCTTCGTCATCTGACGCCTGGGCCATCAGCGCAATTCCTCCACGGGCTGGACGCCAAAAACAGTCAGTCCGGAAGCGATAACCACGGCAACAGCCCGCGCCAGCGCCAGCTTTGCCATAGTCAGTTCCGGTTCGCCTTCATGGACGAAACGCAGGCTGGCGTCTTCGCGCCCGCGTGTCCACAACGCATGAAACATAGAGGCAAGGTCGTTGAGATAAAAGGCTATTCGGTGCGGCTCATGGGTCGCTGCCGCGGCTTCGACAGCCCGCGGCCATTCCGCAATTTTCCGGACGACTTCCATTTCCTCAGAACTTTTCAGCTGGTTCATGTCGGCCATCGCAAGTGCCGTGTCTGACAGGTCAACACCCGGAAAACTCTCTCCGGCCAGTCGCATGACCGAACAGATACGGGCATGGGCGTACTGAACATAAAACACCGGATTATCGCGTGATTGCTCTGTCGCCTTGTCGAGATCGAATTCCATCTGCGCATCATTACGGCGGGTCAGCATGATAAAGCGGACGACATCCTTGCCGACTTCATCAATCAGGTCCTGCACGGTTACAAAGTTCCCGGCCCGCTTCGACATCCGGTAAGGCTCGCCAGCTTTCATCAGCTGTACCAGCTGACAAAGCTTCACATCAAGCGAGGCCTTGCCGCCGGTAACAGCTTTAAGAGCCGCCTGCATGCGCTTTACATAACCACCATGATCCGCCCCCCAGACATCAATCTGACTGGCAAAGCCACGACGGTATTTATCCAGATGGTAGGCAATATCCGTCGCAAAATAGGTCCAGCTGCCGTCGGATTTTTTCAGCGGGCGGTCAACGTCATCGCCAAATTCGGTCGCCCGGAACAGGGTCTGCGGACGCGGCTCCCAGTCTTCCGGGGTCTTGCCTTTCGGTGGCTCCAGAACACCCTGATAGATATGCCCGGCTTCGGTCAGTTCATTGAACGCGCTTTCGACCGCGCCGTTATCAACCAGTGCTTTCTCCGACGAGAAGATTTCCTGCTTAATACCAAGAGACGCCAGATCGCTGCGCACCTGGTCCATCATCAGGTCAACCGCACGGGCGCGGAATACCGGCAGCCAGTCAGCCTCGTCCTGATCAACCCATTTCGGACCATCCTCTGCTGCGATTGCCTGCCCCGGCGCGACCAGATAATCGCCGCCATATTCGATATCCTTATCGGCAACCATCCGGTCAAATTCAGCTTGATCAATGGCCCCGGCGGCCACCAGATAACGTTTGTGAACCGCACGGGCGAGAGAATCGATCTGCGCCCCGGCATCGTTGATGTAATATTCCCGGGCAACGGCAAAGCCCGCCTTTTCCAGCAGGGCCGCAAGGGCATCCCCCACAACCGCGCCACGGGCATGACCTACATGCAGCGGCCCTGTGGGATTAGCGGAAACATATTCGACATTCACCGGCTCACCGCCGCCCATCACCGAATCGCCATAGGCAATCCCGGCGTTCAGGGCATCTGTTACACGGGCCCGCCAGAAGCTGTCATTCAGTCGAAGATTGATGAAGCCCGGTCCGGCAATATCGACGGAAACAATATCCGGATCGCTTTTCAGGCGTTCTGCAATGTCAGCAGCAAGATCACGCGGCTTCAGACCAGCCGGTTTCGCCAGAACCATGGCCGCGTTGGTGGAAAGGTCTCCATGGCTCAGATCACGCGGCGGTTCCATCGTCACACGATCCAGCGCAGCATCCGACGGCAGCTTCCCGTCCTGCTGCAAAGCTTCAAGCTGGGCAACCAGCCGGTTATGGAATTCCGAAAATACGTTCATGCTCTATATATCCCGGCGCTGATGCGCGGTTGGTGTCTGAATGTGTGAATTGCCGCTGTTCCTATTGCCTGCGCTCCGGTTCATCAAGCCCCGCCCCTGTTTCAGGTCCTCGCATCCATGTCGAACAGGCGTCGGTGTTCATCGATTGCGAACCGGTCGGTCATCCCGGCGATATAGTCCGCGACGGCAATTGCCGTCTGCTCGGTGCCCGGTCCGGCAGTTTTCCGCCGCCAGTCCGGTGGCAGGGTGTTCGGTTCATCAAGAAACAGCCTGAACAGTTCCTGCACCAGTCGCCGTGCCTTCGATGCCATCCGGTTCACCCGGTAGTGGCGATACATGTAATCGAACAGAAATTTCTTCAGCGCCCGGTCCTGTTCGGCAAAATCATCGGAGAAAGCGACAACCGGATGATCCAACGCCCGGATATCCTCGACAGATTTCGGATTCGCGTCAGCCAGCCTCCGCCCGGTCTCCTCCAGCAGATTATGAACCATCAGGCCAATCAGATCGCGCACGGCCTCCGAAATCATCCGGCTTTCATCAAGATCCGGAAACCGCCGGCGAAGGTCATGGAACACCGGACCAACCAGCGGCACATCATCAAGATCGGAAATTTCAAACAGCTCTGCCCGCAGACCATCCTCGATATCGTGATTATTGTAGGCGATATCATCGGACAGAGCTGCAATCTGGGCTTCTGCCCCCGCATAGGTTTCCAGTTCCAGATCGTGACGGGCGTTATATTCAGCAAAAGCCCGCGGCAGAACGACATTCTCGCCCGGCGCCAGCAGAGGGCCATTATGCTTGGCCAGTCCTTCAAGCGTTTCCCAGGTCAGGTTGAGACCATCAAACCCGGCATATTTCTCTTCAAGCTTGGTGACAATCCGAAGGCTCTGGCCGTTATGGTCAAACCCGCCGAAGGGCTTCATCACATCGTTCATGCCCGCTTCACCGGCATGGCCGAAAGGGGTGTGACCAAGGTCATGGGCCAGCGCCAGTGCTTCCGCGAGGTCTTCATTCAGGCCAAGTGCACGGGCCGACGAACAGGCAATCTGCGCGACTTCCAGGCTATGTGTCAGGCGGGTCCGGTAATTATCACCTTCGTGATAGACGAAAACCTGCGTCTTGTATTGCAGCCTGCGAAAGGCGGCGGCATGGATAATCCGGTCGCGGTCTCGCTGATGCGGGCCCCGCGTGGTGCTTTCCGGTTCATCAATAAGACGCCCCCGGGTTTTCAGGGGGTCGGTGGCGTAGGGTTTCAGATCAATCAAGCCGCTCTCCGGCGTTCAAGGGGATTTGACAACGTCATGTCACCCCTTACATAAGGCGTATCTGTTACGATATGGTATAGTCACCAGTCACAATACCCGGCATCGGAGACAAAAATGCCCGACGGAACGACCCTCACCGACCGCGCGCTCACCATCAGCCAGAGCGCTGCAAAGCATGTTCAGAAGCTGATCGCCAGTGAAGGCGACGATAATCTGATGCTGCGCATCGCCGTATCCGGCGGCGGATGCTCAGGCTTTCAGTACGGTTTCAGCCTTGATACCGACACCGGTCAGGATGACCTGATCTTTGAAGGTCATGGCGCAAAGGTCGTGATTGATGACATGTCCCTCGACCTGCTCGCCGGGTCCGAGGTTGATTATGTCGAAGATCTGATCGGCTCCTACTTCTCGATCAAGAACCCGAACGCCTCATCGACCTGCGGCTGCGGTTCAAGCTTCGCCGTCTGATAAAACCTGAATCAATCTCCGCCGCCCTGATACGGGTTCAGAACAAGGGCGGCGATTTCTCATGTTTCAGAAGTCTGCCGCAAATCCCGCGGACAGGTTATGGCGAAGCGCTGTCGCCCATGCTAACACCGTCTGATATCCTGACGGTTCAGCAGCGGAGACACCCTTTTGACCAAGATTGCCACCTTCAACGTCAACTCGCTCCGTGCGCGACTGCCGAACATTCTGGAATGGCTGAAGGAATCGGCACCCGATATCGCCCTGCTTCAGGAAATCAAAGCCACCGAGGAAACATTCCCCCGGATGGAGATTGAGGAACTCGGCTACAATATCGAGATTGTTGGCCAGAAAAGCTATAACGGCGTTGCCATCTTCTCAAAGCAGCCAATCGACGTGCTGCACCGCGCCCTGCCCGGCGATGACGGGGATGATCAGGCACGTTATCTTGAAGCAAATATCGGCGACCTTATCGTCGCAACCATCTACCTGCCGAACGGTAACCCGTCCGACGGCCCGAAGTTTGATTACAAACTGGGCTGGATGGACCGGCTGACAGCCCATGCGCGTGAACTGCTGGCGACAGAAAGCGCATTTGTGCTCGCCGGGGATTACAACATCTGTCCGCAGGATGAAGACTGCTACAGTCCGGAACGTTTCGCCAATGATGCGCTGTGCCGTCCGGAAAGCCGGGCACGGTTCCGGGAACTCTGCAATCTGGGCCTGACCAATGCCGTCCGCAGCTTCCACAAAGGCCCGCATGTCTACAGCTACTGGGATTATCAGGCCGGTGCCTGGCAGAAAGACAACGGCTTGCTGATTGATCATCTGTTGCTGTCACCTCAGGCCGCCGATCGGCTGGTTGCCGCTGATATCGACCGCAAGCCCCGGGGGCGTGAGAAGGCATCCGATCATACGCCGGTCTGGTGCGAGATCGAATGACCGAAGTCCGCCATACCGGCGGCTGCCTTTGCGGCACCATCCGCTACTCTGCCGTCGCCGAGCCACATAATGTCACCCATTGTCACTGCCGGATGTGTCAGCGGTCTGTCGGGGCGGCAATCGTCACCTGGATGACCTTCCGCTCTGGCGAAGTCACCTTTGCCGGGCGGCTTTCCTATCACCGGTCCAGCGACAAGGGACGAAGGGGATTTTGCCCGGAATGCGGCACCTCCCTGACCTTTACCCATAAAGACCAGCCGGACGAAGTTGATGTTACTGTCACCAGTCTCGACAATCCCGAGACTGTTCAGCCCCTCGATCACATTCACACAGCATCGCAATTCGGCTGGATGAAACCCGGTGATGACCTGCCCCGTTATCCGGGTGCACGCCCTGCCCGGCACGGACATTTCTGATCCATGAGCAATATCTTCACCCGTATCATCGCCGGTGGCCCTGAACGTCACTCAAGACTGCATGATGAGAAAGGCAACCTGACGGCACCGGTTGATCTGCTGCGCGATGTGCCCGGCGCCCTGTTGCGAACGGTCGCAGAGAAGTTTGGCTATAAAGGCAGCGCGTTGCCCTGGTGGCCCGCACCGGTGATCCGGGTGGTTGCCGGCCTGATAAAACCGGACTGGCAGGTTCTGGAATTCGGCTCCGGCCGGTCAACGCTCTGGCTGGCAGAGCATGCCGGCCACGTCACTGCGATGGAAGATCATCCGGAATGGTACAAACGTGTAACCACCGAGATTCTCAGCCGCAACATTACCAATGTCGATTACCGGTTCGCCAGGGATATGGACCGCTATTCAGTGCCGGAGGGGTTGCCCGCAGCCAGCATCGACTTTGCGATTATTGACGGCAGCGTTCGCTCCCGCTGTCTGCAGACAGCCTTTGACCTGATCAGACCGGGTGGCCTTATCTATCTCGACGATTCAGACAAGGACATGACAATTCCCGACGGCGACACCCGAAAATGTGACGCCATGCTGGAAGTTGCAGGATCTGAAGGTAAGGGAGAGATACGCTGCTTTACCGGGTTCGCGCCGCAGCAGGCCTTTGCGAAACAGGGCACCTTGTTTTTCGTGTCCGGCGACTGAACGTCAGATCAATCCGAACACCGCGTCGTATAAGTCTTTCATTGTCCCCGGACGACCGATAGCTCGGCCGCCCGGAACAACGGAAACAGATAATCTGCGTCAGATATCTGCGTAGACGTGCTTTTCAGCCTTCGCACCGGGATGGGTCAAAGCCCCCTTCTCGGCGGAGCCAACGGTCTGGGCATATTTCCACAGGGCACCTGACTGATAGTCAGTTTCCCGCGGCTTCCATTCCTTGCGGCGTTCGGCTAGTTCTTCATCGGTCAGATCAACCTCGATCGTGCCCTCGGCTGCATCGATGGTGATCATGTCGCCATTCTTCAGCAGGCCAATCGGGCCGCCGACAGCGGCTTCCGGTCCGACATGGCCGATACAGAATCCACGTGTCGCACCCGAGAAACGACCATCAGTGATGAGAGCCACCTTGTCGCCAACGCCCTGACCATAGAGAGCCGCCGTCGTTGCCAGCATTTCGCGCATGCCGGGACCACCCTTCGGTCCTTCATAACGAATGACAAAGACACAGCCTTCCTTGTAGGTCCGCTTGTCGACGGCTTCGAAGGCTTCTTCCTCGGAATCGAACACCAGCGCCGGGCCGGTGAATTTGAGATTGGTCATGCCCGCAACCTTAACAATCGCCCCTTCCGGAGCCAAATTGCCGCGCAGGCCAACAACACCACCGGTCTTGGTGATCGGGTTCGAGGTCGGGCGAACGATATCCTGATCCTGCGGGAAACTGATATTTTCCAGATTTTCAGCGATTGTCTTGCCATTCACGGTCAGGCAATCCCCATGCAGGAAGCCGCCTTCCAGCAGCGCCTTGAGGATCACCTGCACACCACCGATCTCGTACAGATCCTTGGCGACATATTTTCCGCCCGGCTTCAGGTCGGCGATGTAAGGCGTCTTCTTGAAGATTTCGGCTACATCATGAAGATCGAATTCAATGCCGGCTTCCGCGGCCATCGCCGGCAGATGAAGCCCGGCATTGGTTGAGCCACCGGAAGCAGCAACCAGTGTCGCAGCATTCTCCAGTGACTTGCGGGTAACGATATCACGCGGGCGAATTCCCTTTGCCAGCGCATGCATGACTTCCTGTCCGGAAAGTTCGCAGAGCGCATCGCGGCTTTCATAGGGTGCCGGTGCACCGGACGATCCCGGCAGCGCGAGGCCAATGGCCTCGGATACGCAGGCCATGGTGTTGGCTGTGAACTGGCCACCACAGGAACCGG
The DNA here is from genome assembly GCA_009649675.1 of Alphaproteobacteria bacterium HT1-32. Classification (NCBI taxonomy): domain Bacteria; kingdom Pseudomonadati; phylum Pseudomonadota; class Alphaproteobacteria; species Alphaproteobacteria bacterium HT1-32. The sequence goes on from WJPL01000003.1 coordinate 492,389, forward strand.
CAGACGGGCAGGCAACGCATTCCAGTGCATGCAGATCATCGTCCGACATGTTACCGGCGGAATGCTGGCCAACCGCTTCAAACACATCCTGTACCGTCACATCCTTGCCATTGAAACGGCCCGGAAGGATTGAGCCGCCATAGATGAAGATGCTCGGCACGTTCAGGCGGATCATCGACATCATCATGCCCGGCAGTGATTTATCACAGCCGGCAATACCAACCATCGCATCATAGCAGTGGCCGCGCATGGTCAGTTCCACGGAATCAGCAATCACATCGCGGCTGACCAGCGATGATTTCATCCCCTGATGCCCCATCGCGATACCATCGGTAACGGTAATGGTGCAGAATTCCCGGGGTGTACCACCCATCGCCTTCACGCCAAGCTTCACAGCCTGCGCCTGTCTGCTCAGTGCGATATTGCAGGGGGCTGCTTCGTTCCAGCAGGTGGCAACGCCGATAAACGGCTGCGCAATTTCTTCCGCCGTCATCCCCATCGCATAATAATAGGACCGATGCGGCGCGCGCTCCGGTCCGACCGACACGTGCCGGCTCGGCAGTTTCGATTTGTCGAACACCGGTTTCACCTTATCGTAGGGCATGACGTTTCCTCTGTTGTAGCTTTGCGTTATCGCGAAAATTCGCAGGAACAATAATCAAGCAACAGGCGCTTGGCGAGGCCGTAAGAGCCTAAATTATCGAGATTGTTCAGGTGAGTCGAAATTGCCGGGCAGTATCTGCCCACCGCAAATCATTCCCTGTAACACATGAAAGCAAACTCAAGTAATACAGGGACTTAACTTTGGCCCGGTTCTTGAAAGCCTTCGTCTCAGATGATGTGGGGTATAACAAGCGGGAGAAATGGCAATGCAGGCCGTTTCAAGAGCCATGAATGAAAACGAACCGGCCCGGCCGGACCTGATGCCGAAATCAATGGATGAAAAGGTGCTCGAAATCCTGCGCATCCTGCGGGATCACGGGATTCAGGTAAATCCGATCGCCGTGATTGATAACGAAGGCAATGACCGGAGCTGAATCCGGGCGTCGCCAGAACTGCTGCACTTCCGTCATGCTGCAAACCCATGTCATCCCGGGCAGCCCCGGGATGACATGAGCAGACAGATAACAATCAGGTTTTGTTAAAGCCCGGCAATCCGCTCCAGAGCTTCCTGAACTTTCTCACGCTGAACAATTGCCGCATCCCGTTTGGTCTGCTGTTCCGCGACGACTTCCGCCGGTGCGCGTGATGTGAAGTTTTCATTATTCAGCTTCTTGTCGAAACGATCGATTTCGCCATCAAGGCGGGAAATCTCCTTCTCCAGACGGGACTGCTCGCCCGAGATATCGATCACTTCTGCAACAGGCAGCATATAAGTCGCCTCATCGACAACCTGCTGTACGGCACCCTGCGGGGCTTCTGTCACCGAAGAATCCACGCTTTCAAGGCGTGCCAGCCGCTGCAACGGCTCAGCCAGCTGTTCCAGACGGCGCAGGCTGGTTTCTGATGCATCCTTGACCAGAAGCGGAATCTTCGCACCCGGCTTGATGTTCATTTCAGACCGAACACCGCGAATCGCGCTGATCACCCTGATGACCCATTCAACATCATCAATAGCCGCCGCATCCACCATACTGTCCGGATATTCAGGCCACTGCTGACTCATCAGGGCTTCACGCCCCTCTCCCATCGAAGACCACAGTTCCGAGGTGATGAACGGCATGACCGGATGCAACAGAAGAAGAATCTGATCCAGGGCCCAGGCAGCCGTTGCCTGACATTCGGCTTTTTCAGGGCTGTCATCACCCTGCAGAACCGGCTTGATCAGTTCCAGATACCAGTCACAGAAATTGTGCCAGGCAAAATGATACACCGTGTCGGCAATATCGTTGAAGCGATAGGCGGCGACAGCACGATTCACCTGTGCCGTTGTCCGAACGACCTCGCTGATGATCCAGCGATTAACTGTTTGCGTCACCTCTGCCGGTCTGAATCCTTCGACATTCCGGCACTCGTTCATCTGGCAGAATCTGGCCGCGTTCCAGAGCTTCGTGGAAAAATTACGATATCCTTCGACGCGTTTCTCGGACAGTTTCACATCCCGCCCCTGCACTTCCATGGTGCAGAGCGTGAAACGAAGGGCATCCGCGCCATATTTATCGATCAGGCTCAGCGGATCGATGACATTGCCTTTCGACTTCGACATCTTCTGGCCGTTCTCGTCACGGACCAGTCCATGCAGATAGACCGTATGGAACGGCTCTGTCCCCATAAACTCGATACCCATCATCATCATCCGGGCAACCCAGAAGAACAGGATGTCGAATCCGGTCACCAGCACGTCCGTCGGATAGAAACGGTCCAGTTCCGGCGTCTGTTCCGGCCAGCCCAGTGTGCTGAATGGCCAGAGCGCCGACGAGAACCAGGTATCGAGAACATCGGTGTCCTGCGACAGTTCGACATCCCGTCCGAAATGCGCCGCAGCCGCTTCCAGGGCCGCTTCTTCGGTTTCCTCGACGAAAATCGTGCCGTCTTCTGCATACCAGGCGGGAATCCGATGTCCCCACCAGATCTGACGCGAGATACACCAGGGCTGAATGTTGCGCATCCAGTCGTAATAGGTTGCTTCCCACTGCTTCGGGACAATCTTCGTGCGGCCCTGCTCAACAGCTTCAATCGCCGGCCTGGCCAGCACTTCGGCATTCACGAACCACTGATCTGTCAGCCAGGGCTCTACCGGCACACCGGAGCGATCACCATGGGGCACTGTATGCGGATGCTCGTCGATCTTTTCCAGCAGCCCAAGAGCGTCCATCTCAGCGATGATCTTGTCGCGGGCCACAAACCGATCCAGACCACGATAACCTTCCGGTGCGTCTTCATTCACATGCGCATCCGCATCGAAGATATTGATCATCTCCAGCTTGTGCCGCTTGCCGACCTCAAAATCGTTAAAGTCATGAGCCGGTGTCATTTTCACCGCGCCGGAGCCTTGTTCCGGGTCTGCATAATCATCTCCGACAATCAGCAGACGCTGGCCGGTAATCGGCTGAATGCAGTATTTGCCGATAAGCGACTGATAGCGTTCATCTTCCGGATGAACGGCAACGCCAGTATCCCCCAGCATGGTTTCCGGCCGCGTCGTGGCAACCGTGATGAATTCACCTTCGCGACCTTCAATCGGATAGCGGAAATGCCAGAGCTTTCCGGCGACTTCACGCTGCTCGACTTCCAGATCGGAAATTGCCGTATGCAGTTTCGGATCCCAGTTCACCAGTCGCTTATCGCGATAGATCAGCCCCTTTTTATGGAGGGTAACGAAGACCTTCTTCACGGCATCGGACAGGCCGTCATCCATAGTGAAACGCTCACGCGACCAGTCACAGGACGCACCGAGCCGTCGTAACTGCTGGGTAATGGTTCCGCCGGATTCGGCCTTCCAGTCCCAGACCTTGCTGATGAAAGCATCGCGGCCAAGGTCATGGCGGGTCACTCCCTGCTCACCCAGCTGACGCTCAACCACCATCTGCGTTGCAATTCCCGCATGGTCAGTTCCGGGCTGCCACAGCGTGTTGCGCCCCTGCATGCGATGCACACGGATCAGAACATCCTGCAAGGTGTTGTTCAGGGCATGGCCCATATGCAGGCTGCCGGTGACGTTCGGCGGCGGAATGACGATGGTATAGGGATCCGCATTCGCATTTGTCGTGGCCTTGAACAGGCCGTTGCTTTCCCAATCGGAATAATGCGCGCGCTCGACCTCGTCGGGTCGAAAGGTCTTGTCCAGCATTGCCGGGCGTCCTTGCAATAAAAAACGGAATTGAAGCGCTAGTTCATAACGCCTCAATTCCGTGTTCGCAAAGCCCTTTGGGCTGAAAAGTAATGTGGCCTAGCGACGCTCTGCCCGGTTCACCATCTTCTCGATCTCGGCTTTGACCAGTCGCTCAATCAGATAAGGCAGATTGTGGTCGAGCCATTCCTTGAGATAAGGCCGCAGAGAATCACGAACGATCTCTTCGAGCGTGATACCCGCCCGGCCGACACCGACACCCCGGTCACGGGCCAGTGCATTGCTGAGTTCCGACAAGGCCGCAGTCGATGCAGCAGCGGTCGAGACCCCGATCAGGTCGCTGGTATCCATCTGCGGTTCCGGCTCGACCTGCATGTCTGGCCCAAGCTCCAGAACGTCTTCTTCGGGCTCGGGTTCCGGCTCAAGCAGAAGTTCTTCGAGATCATCCTCAGGCTCAATATCCTGATCCGCCAGTTCAAGAAGATCTTCTTCTTCAACTTCGGGAATCGGCAGCACTTCCTCTTCCGGTTCCTCAACCGGCGGCGGAGGCGGCGGAGGCGGCGGCGGCGGAGGCGGCGGTGGAGGCGGAGGTGGTGGAGGGGGCGGCGGAGGTGGCGGTGGTGGCGGCGGTGGCGCTGCCTCCGCTGCATTCTGCTCTTCCTGCTCGTCTTCGGACAAAATTCTCCGAATAGACGCGAGGATATCCTCCATCGAGGGTTCTTGTTGTGCGTTATCGTCGCTCATCGCGCCGTCTTCCCTAGTCCTTGAAGCACTATACAGAAGGATAGTGCTGATTTATCGGTAAGACAAAATAGAATACAATCAGATTAAGGAAGAATTACCGCAACAGACAGATATCAGGGATATCAATCTTCCTTGATGTCACCGCCAAACCATTTACCACGTACCCGGCGATAATTAGCCATCGGGTCATAAATTTCGACCGGAAGGGCGAGTTCCACCGCCGTCAGAGTACCCATGGCAGCCCGCACCTGAAGGGCAGCAGCCTTCTCATCCCGGACAGCCCGCACCAGATTCACCTGTGAATCGAGCAGTTCCTGCTCCTGATCCAGCACATCCAGAATGGTTCGTGCACCGACAGCATTTTCACGGCGGACACCATCAAGGGCGATGGTGTTGGATTCAATCTGGCTGTTGAATGCCTGAATACGGGCACGGGCAGTAACCAGATCTTCCCAGGCACGTTTGACATCTTCAGCCACATTACGCTTGGCTTCATCAAGTTCCTGACGTCGCTGCCCGGCAACCTGTTTGGCCTCACGAAGGCGGGAATAGACATCCCCTGCCTGATACAACGGCACAGACACATCGGCCCGGACTTCGAGCTCTGTTACTTTGCTGTTGTTATTCGCGGTATCAATGTCCCGCCCCCACTGGCCAACCAGCGACACTTCCGGAAGCAACTCGCCCCGGACCAGTCCGATATTCTCCCGGGCGGCACGTTCAGAGAAATCTGCTGACGCAACCGAAGGATTGGTGCCAAGCGCAATCGCAAGGGCTTCGTCTTCCGTCGCAGGAATACCGCCGATCTCCGGCACCTGTTCCAGCGTCCCCGGCAAATCGCCAACGGCATTCCGGTAAGCGGCGCGGGATTGTTCAAGATTGCCTTCCGCCTGAATACGGTCCGCCGCGGACTGCGCCAGACGCGCTTCTGACTGCGACACATCGGTCCGGGTGATTTCACCAACCGAGAACCGGTCCTGCGCGGCCTGCAACTGACGACGCAGCACCAGTTCGTTGTTCCGGTTCAGGTCAAGCGTCGCAATATCCCGCAGGACATCAAGATAAGCCGTCGCCGCAGCGAGCAGCACATCCTGCTCAGCGTCCGTCAGGTCAGCGCGGGAAGCCAGAACGTTATTTTCGGCCTGCTCCGTTTCACGGACGGTGCGCCAGCCACGAAAAATCGGCTGCTCAATGGTAAAATCCACAGAACGCTCGGTCCGGTTCTGATCATTCGGATTGAAAGAGTTGCTTGTCGCAAACACCCGGCCAACTGAACCATTCAGTTCAACGGTCGGACGCCAGTTCGACAAGGCCTGCGGTACATCTTCATCAGTCCCGCGAACGGCGGCGCGCTGCGCCTGCAATGTCGGATTGGTCATGTAGGCTTTTGCAAGCGCCTCATCAAAGCTCTCGGCAAGTACGGATCCGGATGCGGTCAATGAGAACACAACGGCACTGGCGGCGGCTAAAAGCTTCTGCTTCATGAGAATTAAGACCCTGATTTCCCGATACAGCCCGGCAGGCAGGCAAACAATATGGTTAACGTTTTAAATTTGTACCCCAGCTTACTCAGCGAGGCAACGAATTTTATTCGCTAGTCTTGCCATTACTGTAAGAACAGAAAATTAAGAATTTGCTAACCTTTAAAGACAACTTCAAAAACACAGTTGTCGGGGCGTCAGAATACAAACTCCGGCGTCTTTGCAAATTCCTTCAGCAACGGCACACCGGCATCAAACAGAGTCCGCGCGGTTATGCTGCCTGCATGCTTCTCCCAGATCCGCGCAGCGCCACCGTTCACGCCCTTCATAACGGCAACCATCCGACCACCCTCGCCCAGCTGGGAGAGCAGGCCGGCGGGCTCAACCTCGACCGACCCGTTGATGAAAATCACATCATAGGGTGCCTGTTTGGCATATCCGTCCGCCAGCGCCCCTTCAACAATGACAGCGTTGTCTGCATTCATATCGATCATCGTCTTGGACGCAGCAGCTGCAAAATCCGAATTGCTTTCCAGTCCGACAACGGCGGCAGCGAACCGTCCGATGACAACTGACGAATAACCACTGGCACAGGCGACATCCAGGACCGCGTCAGTCGGCCTTATCTCGGCGGCCTGCAGCAGCCGGGCAAAAACCATCGGCTCCAGCATGTAACGCCCCTCGCCCAGATCAATATCTTCATCAATGTAGGCAATACCCTGACGGGCTTTGGGCAGGAACAACTCACGCGGCACAGAGGCCATTGCATCAATGACGGCGATATCAGTGACCCGGTTCGGGCGAACCTGACTGTCAATCATATTGCGGCGTGCGCGTTCGAAATCCATGGGAAAACTCCGTATTCTTCACACGGTCGCACCGCTGCGACCGCTTGCCCGCTTTGTATAAGGCCAGGCGCGCCCCTGTACAACGCCGTCATGCGGATAATCACAGGCAAATCACGTGGCATTGCTTGACCCCCCTCCCCCTGACGGTCTATATGCTGCGCCTCTAAACCGGATGGCCCGGTAGCAGAGTGGTTATGCAGAGGACTGCAAATCCTTGTACGTCGGTTCGATTCCGGCCCGGGCCTCCAATTTAGACGGGGATAAAATTCCCTCTGGAAACTGCCAGAGTGTTTTGTTATATACCCGCTCCCGCAAGTAAGCGGGGCAGCGTGATCCTCGGTAGCTCAGTTGGTAGAGCAGGCGGCTGTTAACCGCCCGGTCGCTGGTTCGAGTCCGGCCCGGGGAGCCAGATCAAGAAGGGCCGTTGGAGATTTTCTCTGGCGGCCCTTTGTTTTTCAGCCCTGAAAGCTCCCGTACCAGCCCTTTCCGTCACGATTCAACTATGTTCCGGCTGTTAATATAATATTACACGGTGAAGCTGAATGCTGGCCCATCTACTTTCTTCTCTACCTCTCTGAGCAGGCAAACATTGAAAAGTCTCTCTAAAAGCCCGGACATCATTTCGATAGCAGTTCAGCGGAGGGAATTCATTGAAGGCATTACCCTGCCTTTATTATCCCGGCTGCGGCTATACGACCCGTCCAGAAAACCCCGCGGGCTGAAGAAGCTCGGGCGGAAGCTCGGACAGGCCGCAGATGTTGTTATCCATGAATGGATGGCACTTCCTTCTACCGGGATATTCACTGTCCGGCGGGCCGACGGCTCAACCGGAGAATACAGATTTGACGCTCATCAGTCCGCTTATCTGGCATATGCCAGCCGCGCCTTGTTTGGCGGATACGAGCTTGCTGAGACAATGTTTCTTGAGGCAATGCTCGCCAGAGCCAGCTGCTTTTATGATGTTGGTGCCAACTGGGGCTATTATACGTTACTGGCGGCAACTCACCCTCGCTATCACGGCAAAATCTATGCCTTCGATGTGTCTGACGAGATGAACCAGGCGTTATCCGGCATGGCAAAATCACTGGAAAGTCAGGCTATTGAAGTTATGGGGCACGGACTTTCAAACCGCTCCGGATATTCGGCGATATCGACTGACAGGGCAGCTCACCTCATAAGGGTTGTTGCGGAAACTGACGGTCAGAAACTGACTGACCTGTCCGTACCCGTCGTCCGGCTCGACGAACTGAATATTACACCTCCCGACATGATGAAGCTTGATGTGGAAGACCATGAATTTGAAGTCCTTCAGGGCGGCCTGAAAGTCCTGGAGCAGCACCAGCCTATCGTTCTTTTTGAAAGCCGTAACGGGGATGACGGTGGAAAGGCAGGCGAACTTCTGGAATCATACGGCTATCAGCTCTACGGATTACAGTCATGGACTGGTCCCGAAACCGGAATTGACCTGATCCCCATTCATTCGGACGATGCAGGATCAGACTGTCATCTCAACCTGGTTGCAGTTCCTGAAGGTCAGGAAAGCCGCTGGTTTGGTAAAGTTTCGTAGACCAGCCTCTCTGATAAAGAGGCAGCAAGGGAACACATCAACCTGTTTGGCGTTAACTCTTTTACCATAAGTAACCGGCATAGTCCGCGTTAGAACTATAGTAGCGGACCGTCTCAACGCGTCATGCAATACGACCAAATCAATACTCTGGTAGGCCAGCTTCTCTCACGCGTCGACAATGTTGCGATTCGGGATTTGCTGACGATGCTTGATGCCGGACAGCTTGGTCCGCCCAGCGGCAAGCGTGATGCAATCCGTGAAAACCTGATCATACATCTGAACAAGCACCGCCCTCAGAGGGCGCGGCGTTTGTTTACGATGGCGTTTGAACCCTTCATGACACGTAACCCGCGTCTGCTGCATGATGTTGAACGGGTTCCCGGGCTGGTTCATTTCTTTGACACGGCTGGTCTGTGGGATGCACTCAGCACGCAGGCAATCTCGAAACTTGTGCATGAGGTTTCGGACAGCCTCGACGATATGCTGACGGGCCAGCTTATTGATGAAGCCCTGTATACACCGGAAGCAGAGGCATTGCTCAAACGCATGACCGCTGCAGGTGCAAAATATATCACCGGCATTCTGAAAAACCGGGATCAGGTTCAACGCTTTATCGACTATATCAACAAGACACGGGCGGAAGCGATCAAGGCCACGGGTGATACCAACACCACCATGCGTCTGGTCGACCGGAACACCCTGATCATGCTCCGGGATATCCTTGCTGCCGATACCATTCTTGCGCCCGCGACACGTAAATTCACCGAACAGCTTAAAACCCTGATGGCAAACGGTGCTTCAGATCGCGAGCTTGCTTTTGAACTGGGTGTGGCCAGGGACGATATTGTAAATCTGCTTGGGGATGCCGGGTTCGACCCAGCTCTCGCAAATCACCTCCCGCTTTCGCTTATTCATGTGCGCCAGGATTTTGGGCTGGTGACAAAGTATCTGCAGAACCTGAAAGCCATTGAAGACCCCAGCGCGCTTCAGCGTGAAGAAACCGACATGCTGATTGACGCGATGATCGGACATTTCCGGGTAGCCAGCCGGTGCCTGCCTGTTGAACTTGCCGACGCACTGTCGCTGGAAGAAAACCAGAAGAAACCGCTGAAGATTTCGGCAGGAGACAAGAAGTCGATTGAAAACCTGCTGGATCAACTCGACCGCTCGATGACCGGGCTGGATGCGGTCGGGGCCTTCAACGACAAGCGCCGCGAAACGATGCTGCGGAGTTATCTGGCCGATGCGGAAAAAGGCCTGAAAACCCGCGTCGTCAACGCTGTCTTCCGACGGGCTGCTGCTGCCTGCAATGCCCGGCTGGAACCCGTTGAAGATCACGACACGATTGTCTGGGCCGTCTCCCTGATGTGGCGCTGGAAAGCCATCCTCGACAAGAACGGTTACGGAAGCGCCGAGATCACCGGCTGGCGGGCTGATGTGATCCACGAAATCCAGCCGATGTTCCGCGATGCCTGTGTCCAGCGCGAACGGGAGTCTGCGGCAGGACGAATCGCTCATGTCGTCCGGATTTTTGATATCGCCCGGCCACTCGACCTGCAACTCAAGGAATGGGTATCGGTAATGCACCGGAACCTGATCAACATTCTGATGGACGCTTTCGAGATTCAGTCCAGTTTCACAAGTGGTGAACGGCGAATTATTGATGCTGTTGCCGATCTTGCGACGGCAGAACTTGAAAAAACCAAGAACTGGCAGGATGCGGAGCTGGCAGAATTTGTCGCGGCCCGTGACCGGCGCTTCGGGAAACGGGAAAAAGAAGAATAGTCTCTGCCCTTCGTCGGCACCGTCCCCCGTTTTTTTTCACTTGAAAGGCCGTTCCGGCATTCCGACTTCCTGATTATGAAGACGGGAAATTCAGTTACGACAGCCATATTTCTCAGTCTCTGGACATTGCTCCTCGCATCCGGGGCAATGTCAGCAGAGCCTGACCGTGGTGCCATCAGGTCAGTCGTCGAGCAACAGCTGGCGGCTTTCCAGCAGGATAATGCCGCCCTCGCCTTTTCTTTTGCTTCGCCCAAGATCCGGAAAACCTTCGGGTCTCCCGATCGCTTTCTCTTAATGGTCAAATCCGGCTATCCTGCAGTATATCGGCCGCAATCCGTTACCTTCCTGGATGTCATCATGCTGCGTGGCCAGCCAACCCAGCGGGTTCTGCTGACGGCCCCCGACGGTACACAGACAACAGCTCATTACTTTATGGAACAGCAGCCGGACGGACGCTGGCTGATCGATGGTTGCGTACTCAGCACGCCGGAAGCCCTGTCCGCCAAATGGCAAGGTTATCGTCACCCGGCTGCGGGCTGAACTTCAGCTCCCCTGATTTCGGACAGCGTCTGTGTACAGACGCTCGATATCTTCGATGGTCAGTTGTTCATCCTCAAATTCAACTTCCCAGGCTTCGTCGGCGCAGGCCATGACCTGACCAGTCGGCAGAACAGCAGACGACATGACTAACATGATGGAAACTATGGATATCTTCATCACTGTACTCCGTTGTTGCAGAACTGCCGGTAACCAGAATTCCGGCACTCGCAGATTGCAGTGACGCTGTTTGAATGAGAAAGTGACTGATATTCAGGACAGCCTAACGGAAATCCCATGAAAGAAGATACAGTTATTGTCACTTCCGGTCGTTCACCGGAAGATCATAACGGCGCAGTCAATGTTCCGGTTTATCGTGTTTCGACGATCACCCACCCGACAGTCGCTGAACTGGAAGCTGCCACAAAGGCCGGTAATTTCAGCAATCGCTATGGTCGCGTCGGCACACCGACAACTGAAGCATTCGAAGCAGCGGTTTCTGCCCTTGAAGGCGGTTTCAACACGGTGTCCATGTCTTCCGGGTTGTCCGCGCTGACATCGTCCTTGCTGGCCTTTCTGTCGACCGGTGATCATGTCCTGATCACGGATTCAGTTTACGGACCGGTGCGGCGTTTCGCGACCTCGCATCTGCAACGCCTCGGCATTGAGGTGACCTTCTATGATCCCCTGATCGGTGGCGATATCGCCAGCCTGATTCAGGACAACACCAAAATCGTATTTGTCGAAGCCCCCGGCTCCCTGACCTTCGACATGCAGGATATCCCGGCCATTTCGGCAGCCGCACATGCTGCCGGCGCACTGGTTTTCATGGATAATACCTGGGGCACACCGGTTTATTGCAAGCCATTCGATCTTGGCGTCGATATCTCGATCCATGCCTGCACCAAATATATCTGCGGTCATTCCGATGCCATGCTGGGCTGCGCCACTGCGGCCAATGAAGAACTCTATATTCAGCTCAAGACGTTCTGCGTGCATCAGGGCGTCTGTGCCGGCACCGAAGAACTGTTCCTTGGTCTGCGCGGATTGCGGACAATCTCAGTGCGCCTTGAGCGGCATATGAAAACCGGCATCGAACTCGCCAGCTGGCTGGCTGCCCGTGATGAAGTTGATCGCGTACTTCACCCTGCCCTGCCTGACGACCCCGGTCATGCCCTGTGGAAACGTGATTTCAAAGGCTCCTGTGGCCTGTTCGGACTGATCCTGAAGGATGTCCGTAAAGAAGCCGTCGACGCCATGCTGGATTCACTCAGCCTTTATGGCATGGGCGCCAGCTGGGGCGGCTTTGAAAGCCTGATTCTGCCAACCAATCCCGGTGCCTACCGGACCGCCTCAAAATGGGAAGCAGCGGGCCCCAGTCTTCGTATTCATGCCGGCCTTGAAGATATCGACGATCTGAAAGCCGACCTTGAGCAAGGCTTCGCCGCGCTTAAAGCCAATGCCTGAACGTAATCCTGCCGAAAATGACGGGGTCTGGCCGGTCCCGTCAGATGCAGCCATATCGGCCTTCATACAGAAAATCTCCTTTAACGGTGATGGCCTCGTTGCCGCCATCGCCCAGCAGGATGTAAGCGGTGAAGTGCTGATGATGGCGTGGATGTCCGCTGAAGCCGTGAAGGAAACATTGTCCACCGGGCGTGTCTGCTACTGGTCACGGTCACGGCAGGCATTATGGCGCAAGGGTGAGACCTCCGGACAGGTTCAGCGCCTCATTGACGCCCGTGTCGATTGCGACGGCGACACCCTGTTGCTGATTGTCGACCAGAAAGGCGTTGCCTGTCATACCGGTCGCCGGAGCTGCTTCTTTCAGGCTATACGGAATGATGCTGTCACAGCCATCATGGATGTCGAGATTTCGCCCGAGGATCTGTATCACAAATGACGCGTGATGTTGCGACAGAAGCCGCAGAGGCGGTACCGGTTACGGTCATCACCGGATTCCTCGGCAGTGGCAAAACCACCCTGCTCAATCATCTTCTGCAACAGCCTTCACTCTCGGACACAGCGGTTCTGGTGAACGAGTTTGGTGAGATCGGTCTCGATCACATGCTGGTCCGCGAGCTTGATGAGTCCACCGTTCTGCTGAATTCCGGGTGCCTCTGCTGTACCGTACGCACCGACCTCGTCGACAGCCTCCGCGATCTGTATGCGAAACGGGCCTCCGGCGAGGTACCGCTGTTTCGCCGGGTGATCATTGAAACCACCGGCCTTGCCGATCCGGCTCCTGTACTTCACACACTGATGACAGACCCGATGATTGGTGCCCGTTTCAGATTCGACGGTGTTGTTACCACCGTTGATGCCGCCAACGGTATGCTGACGCTTGATGAGCATGCGGAAGCCATCAAGCAGGCGGCGGTTGCCGACCGTATCCTGATCACAAAAAGCGATCTGGCTGATCCCGGGCAGTTAACAGACCTTGAGAAACGGCTCAGCGCGCTCAACCCGGCAGCACCGGCATACCGGGTGACGAATGGCATCATCGATCCTGAGCACCTGCTGAACGCAGGGTTGTTCCAGCCCGGCCAGAAGATCCCGGACGTCGCAAACTGGCTGCGTGACGAGGCCTATAGTGACAATGGTCATGACCATGACCATGGAGATCATCACCACCACCATCATCATGACATCAACCGGCATGATGCCCGTGTCAGCAGCTTCAGCCTGACCTTCGATGAGCCGCTGAACTGGGATGGTGTCGTTACCTGGATCGAGATGCTGATCGCCACACGGGGCGACAGTCTGTTGCGGATCAAGGGCATCCTGAGCCTTGCTGGTGAAGACCTCCCGGTTGTTCTCCACGGGGTTCAGCATGTGTTCCACCCGCCCGTCAGACTTGATGCCTGGCCAACTGACGATCACCGGTCCCGACTAGTCTTCATCACCCGAGATCTTGGCCGCGACGCCATCGAACAAACCTTCCGGGCCTTCAATGAGGCCGCGACAAAACCGCAGGGCTGATCTGGTTTCACACGAAAACAGATGTCCCTGATGCAGCGGAAAGCAGCAGGATGAGATGCGACGATTGACAATTAGGACAAATGTCCTAATTGTTGATTTCGTCAAACCTGCAAAGCAGAAGGTCCATCTGTGTCGAAACCAGCAACCCGCGACATGATTATAGAAAAGGCTGATACGCTTTTTTATGAAATGGGTTTCGAAGCCACATCCTTTTCAGACATTTCCGCTTCTGTAGGAATTTCGCGCGGGAATTTCTACCATCATTTCAAAACCAAAGATGATATCCTCAATGCGGTCATCACCTCCCGTATTGAGCGGACACGCGCCATGCTCAGGCACTGGGAAACCAGCACCGACGAACCGCGCGACCGCATTATTTCCTTCATCCGTATCCTGATCACCAATCGTACCAGCATCATGGCCTACGGTTGTCCGGTTGGGACGCTGTGCTCGGAACTCGCCAAACTCGGTCACGATTCACAACAGCGGGCAGCTGAAATCTTTGACCTGTTTCAGGACTGGCTGACCAGACAGTTTCGTTCTCTCGGCACAATTGAAGCAACCGACGCACAGGCACTTCACCTGCTCACCTGGTCGCAGGGCGTAGCCGTGATGGCGACAGTTTTTCGCGACGAGGCTTACATCCGCCACGAAGTTGCTGAAATCGAACGCTGGCTCGACGCGCAATGCGCGCCTTCTTTCAACGACAGACAGGAGCATCCATGTTCGTCACCTTCCTGAGATTCTCAGAAAACCGCGCCGCAGCACCAGAATTCATGGCTGCTCATAATGAATGGATCGCCAAAGGATTTGCTGACGGGGTATTTTTGGGCGTCGGGTCGATCCAGCCCGCTGCGGGCGGGGCGATCTTTTCTCATGGAGAGACACGCGAACTCCACGAAACCCGCATCCAGTCCGATCCTTTCGTGGCTGAAGGGGTGGTAACCGCTGAAATCCATGAGATTGATCTTAAACGTACGCATCCTGCACTGGAGTTTCTGAAGGCTCCGGAGTAACTTCGACGAAGACTCTCACGCAGTTTCATCAGATATCCCGACAACAGCAGAACCGGCCGCTATTAAATTTCCTTCACGAAACGACGGAGTTTGGATAGGATTTTTCCATGAAAATCCTGTCGTCGCTTGCTGTCATTGTTTCAGTTGGCCTGATGATCTCCGGCGCAACCGTGCTGGCCGGGTTTGATGAAGGTGAAATTGCCTACAACAAACGGGACTATAAAACCGCGCTGACAGAATGGCAGCCTCTTGCCGAATCCGGCAATCCGGAAGCTCAGTACAAGATCGGCATGATGTATCGGCGTGGTCTCGGCGTAAAACCGGACTTTCATCAGTCTGCTGAATGGTTACTGAAGGCTGCCCGGAAGGGCCATGGTCTGGCTCAGGCCCGGCTGTCACGCCTGTTGCAGGACGGCAAGGGCATCCCGCAAGATGTCATTGAAGCCTACAAATGGCTGACACTGGCAGTAAGAAACGAAAACCCGGCGCTGGAGCCTGTCTTGCTGGAAATGCGCAGCCGACTGACCGAAGCGGAGATTCAGGAGGCAGAGTTCCGTGCCGACCGGTGGAAGCCGGAACAGTAACGATCTGTATCTGCCGGCAGATCAGAACAGATAGCCGTAGCGGATCCCGAAATTATCCAGACCTTCATTGGCATCACAAAGTTTCGCATTGGAAATGTGATCGAGGTGAAGCTGGACGTTGTGGTGTTCGTTGAACCGGTAACCGAGGAAAAAGCTTTCCCGGAACAGAAGCCGGCAACCAAGTTCCTTGCGATCCGTTTCCAACGTCCGGGTTTTACCGTCATGCACGGCACCGCCCCAGCTGAAGCCACCGAAGGTGCCTTCCCAGATATCCCATTCGTAAGTGATACCAAAATAGGCCTGACTGGTATCACCCTCGCTGTTGACGGTAACGCCGAGATGCGGACGCGGTGACCAGATATATTCAAAGAAAGACGGTGACTGGAACAGCACTTCAAAGTTGCCGTCGATACCGCCTTCCTTACTGCTGCCAAACGGCCCCGTATCATGCCAGAACGCACCAAGGCGGATTTCAGAAACGATATCGTTGAATTTAAGCTCGTCGCCATCCGACATTGATGCCGTACTGGCGGTCTGTGGTATGGAGGGTGGCGTTGATGCCGCTGCGGAAGTGACAGCGGGCTGAACGACCTGCGGCTGCTGCACAACCGGCACTGCGGGGGCGCGTCTCGCAGACCGGTCAAACGGATGGGCCTGATTGAGGAACACGCGCATGTCATACATCTGGGCTGACTGTGCTCCGGAAGACCAGAGTACCAGCCCTGAAACCAAACCTGCTGCTAGCGCCTTAAATCTGCTCACCATATTCCCCCATCCCTGTAGCCATCGGCCGCAATGCTAACCAAAGGTCTGGTGACCCCTGCAGGACTCGAACCTGCAACATCCTGCTTAGAAGGCAGGTGCTCTATCCAGTTGAGCTAAGGGGCCCGCTTTGCCGCAACCGGATTATTCGCCGCTTCCTTGTCCCAGGCGAGCCTGCGACCATAGCTGAAATTGTCAGCATAAGCCTTGATTCGGTTCTTGCGTTCCTTCGGCGCGAGAACGACGAAATCAATGTCGTTCCGCTTCGCATATTCGACAGCTTCTTCCTGACTGTCGAATTTCACCCTGATCTGTTCACTCGTCTTGCCGCCACCGGCCCACCCCATAAGAGGATCGTTCTGCTTACGCGCATCCGACATGAATTCCAGCACCCATTTGCGGGTATTGTTCATACCGGACTGCATGGCGTTTTTCACCGGGCGATAAATCCGAGCCTTCATCAAAAGCATCCATAGTTCCATGACCAGCCCCCTCGGCTGATCCTTCCCGGCCATAGCGATACACCAGAATGTCCGGCCTTGTCGAGGCTGACATCCTTCTGATTATCCGGGACAAGTGAAGAAATGGTCGGGGAGACAGGATTTGAACCTGCGACCCTCTGGTCCCAAACCAGATGCGCTACCAGGCTGCGCTACTCCCCGACTGGCTGATCTTCTATGGTTTCCGAAGAACGATGGCAAGCGTACAAACCGGATGCCTGTCATCATTTCTTGTGCGGAAACAGATTTCCGGCTGCAAAGCGCCCTGTACCGGGCCAGATCCGCCCCCAGAAAGATGGCCGGTTAACGGCCTGCGCAGCCAGAACCATGACCAGCGGCAGAAAGACCAGAGCGTGACGGTAGTTCTCGCAGCAGGCCAGCAGAACGCTGGCGAACAGAGCTGGTAATACGGCAACCGCCAGCAGCAGATTGCCGGCCGAAATATGACCGGCGATTCTATCCACAGAAAGGCTGCGGATATTTCTTGCTGTGCGCCAGAGAGCCCCGAACCCATAAACGAAGATCAGCCAGTGACCGAGGTAAAAGAACGGGATGACCAGCAGGCTTCCCGCAAACAGGATTGCCGGCGTCTCGAACGACAGTCGGTTCAGCAGCGTATAGGATATTGCCCCGTTTTCGAGCCAGTGGTTCTTCAGTGTTCTGACCGCGCGGCGGATGAAATAGAGCGGCCGTTCAATCAGGGTATCGAACATGACAAACTGACTGACTTTGCCGTATTCGATACTGATTTCCGTTGCGCGCCAGGAAACCGGTCCGGCCCAGAGCCAGGGACGGTTCGCTGCATTCGCCAGGTCACGTTCCAGTATCTGCTGGAGATGCCGGTCAGGATGGTCTCTGAAATAGTCTGACAGGCCCGCATAATCCGGCTGCAGTTCGCCATTTATCCGGCGATACATGCAGGTACCGTACCATGACGGAATATTCAGATTGGTATGCACCCCGCGATTACGAGCTTCGTTGTAGCACCAGAGCCACCAGTCCGGGTAGCCGCGCCGCTGTGCCATCAGATAGGCGCCGCGTTCCTGACCACTGGGGTCTTTCAGGCCGGAGGCATAGGCCTGCATGATATTCTGGCCGACGCCGGAGGACATTGACCAAAGACCATGCTGCTGCACGTTCTTCCCGACAATCAGACCGATCACAAACAGTGGCAGGACAAGCGCCGGCAAGGAGCACCGCCATACACCGGTCTGCAGCCAGATAAGCAGTCCGGCAACCAGCGTCGCCGGGACAACGACCAGCGGTCCAAAATTGAAACTGGTGATCACCACGGCGGCAGTCAGCCCGACAAACAGACTGCGGATAATGGTGGGCCGGGAGGTAAAAGCCAGCAAGGCAAACGCAAACAAAGCCACCAGCATCGGATTCATCGCATCCCAGCCAGCACCCAGAGTTGCCGTTTCCATGAGGATATACCGGCACGATATGAGGACGGCAGCAGAGATCGCAATCAGGCGCCCTGCCCCCAGTTGACGCGCCAGCAGGCAGGCCAGCCCAGCCGCAACAGAATCGAAGACTGCTGCACTCGTCAGCTTCGCTACAATCACCTGTGATGGTCCGAACCAGCGTTCGATGAGAGCATCCCGGATAACCGCAAGTGGTGGTTCCGTATGATTATAAAGCAGATAGGACCAGAAATGGTCCCGCAACGCGATGCGGTAAAGTTCCGGATGATCGGTGCCGGCGGAGAGGGAAACTGCGAAGGGTGAATCTTCCAGACCTAACCAGACAGCCGTCAGCCATCGGGCCATCAGCCCGAGAATAACAATACCGAGAAACAACAGGTAATCCCGAGGCGGGATAGCCCTGATCAGGCGGTCTGTCGCCATGCAGCACCGGTAAAAACCCGGCCCGGGCCGGTGAATGATGGGGCTGGCTGACCCCACGTCACCCAGATCAGGCTGTCATACCCGTTTCAGAAGAACTGGCAAGACCGGATCGCATCATTTGTCGGTAAACATGGGATGTTCAACAAGATCACCCACCCTGATTCCCAGCCGCTCAACAGTTCCGCCATTCAGCTCCAGCACAGCCCTGACCCGGCCATTCGAGGGAATGATATTCTCTGACTGTGGCTGGGTTCGTTGCTGGATATGGTGAATTGTTCCGTCATTGCGGATGAACAGCATGTCCAGCGGGAGATATGTGTTCTTCATCCACATCGCCTGACGGGCCACCCGCCCGAAATCGAACAGCATACCGGCATCAGGAGCCATCGATTCGCGGAACATCAGCCCCCGGCTGCGTTCCGCCGCTGTCCGGGCCAGTTCCACGGTAAAACTGTGGGTCTTGTCACCGCTGCGAATCGAGAGTGATGATGTCTCGAAGGCTGCGGCCGTCTGCACCAGGGTCAGAACCAGTATGACCGCAAGCGACATCGCGATTCCGGCAAACCGGCGTTCAGCGTAACAGTTCATTGATAATCTCCGTGATTTCAGACCGGACCGGACCATGGTTATCCGCATCCCGTAACCTGTCCAGCCAATGATCTGGCGGATCGCCGAGCCCCAGCTTTTGCCAGGTCAGTGAACGAAGCACGGCCTGCGCCGGCTCTGCCAGCCGATCCGGAATATCGTGGCCGTTCAGAGTTGCCCAGACGCCCGCCCAGGCCCGGGCGACCGACCATGGGTTATAGCCGCCGCCACCCAGAACCAGCAGACGCGGTGCCCGCCCCATCATCTGAGACACGACATTCCAGTGTGCGTTATTTGACAGTTTCATACGCGACTGCGGATCGTCTGCCAGACCATCGACGCCACATTGCAAAACGATCGCTTCCGGTGAGAAGTCATCACAGAGCGGCAGAACAGCGCCTTCGATCAGGGTCTGGAATTCAGTGTCATTCAGTTCTGCCGGCACAGCTGCATTGCGGGCCATTCCCCCTGCCCGGTCTGATACCGGACCGCTACGCGGCCAGCGATTCGCTTCATGAATCGAGAAGGTGAATACCCGGTCATCATCGGCAAAGGCATCCTGTACCCCGTCACCGTGATGGGCATCAATATCCAGATAAAAAATCCGTTCCAGCCCGTCATCCAGCATTTGCAGGATCGCCAGCACCGGGTCATTGAAATAGCAGAACCCGCTCGCCCGGTCCGGTCGGCCGTGATGCGTGCCACCGGCCAGACTATGCACCACCCCGCCCCGGCGCAGCATTTGTGCCGCCAGAATACCGGCACCGCAGGATGTCGCCGGTCGCCGGAATACCTCGGGATAGATCGGATTGCCGAACCGACCGATATGATAACGCTCCGCCAGTTCCTCCGGCAGTGACTGTTCGGCTTCGGCCCGCATCACCGCTGCGATATAATCGGGGTGATGGAACCGGGCCAGTTGCTGCGGCGTCGCCCGGGGGCTGTCGACGTACTGATCCGGCGCAATCCAACCCGCGGCATGACACAGATCAAGCGCCGCCGAGACCCGGGCAATACCCAGCGGATGCTTGCTGCCATAGGACGAGTTTCGGTAAATCTCGCTGGCGATCAGTACCGGACGGGCTGCGGCATCAGCCCCCGCTGCTTGCGGTAACATGGTTTCAGACTGCTTCATTCAACCCAGATGGGGACTGGCCGGCTTGCGGAAAAGCAACAAGATCAGGTTGCCGGTGTATCCGGTGCAATTGACCGGGCAATACTGGCATCCAGTGCCTCATAGTCATTCAGGCCGATAGTTTCATAAAGCTCTGCCCGGCTTTGCATCCGGTCCAGTGCAGGTTCAGTTCCGTCGGCCTGTTTCAGCCCACCGTAAAGCTGCTGCATCGCCTTGGCGGCAACGCGCAGCGAGGAAACCGGCCAGATGACAATCTGATAACCCATGGCTTCAAATTCTGCCCCGGTCATATAAGGGGTACGCCCGAATTCTGTCATGTTGGCCAGCAACGGTGTTCCCGGCATGGCATCGGCAAATGCCCTGAAAGCCTCGCGTGTTCCCAGAGCTTCCGGAAAGATGATGTCAGCGCCCGCTTCGACATAAAGCCGGGCACGGCGAACGGCCTCATCAAAACTTTCAGCCGCAGCATCCGTGCGGGCGATAATCCGCAAATCGGTCCGGGCACGAACGGCGGCAGAAACCTTCGCTGCCATTTCCTCGGCACTGGCGAGTCGTTTGTCATTCAGATGACCGCATTTCTTTGGCAGGATCTGGTCTTCAATCTGAACCGCCGCCGCCCCCGCAGACTCCAGCTCGCGCACCAGCCGCATGGCGTTCAGGGCCTCGCCATATCCGGTATCACCATCGACAATGATCGGCAGGTCGGTTGCCCTGTGAATCTGCCGGGTCGCCGCACAAAGCTCTTCCATGGTCAGGATACCGAGGTCAGGCAGGCCCATGCTGGCCGTTACAGCCGCACCAGAGAGGTAAAGGCAGTCAAACCCGGCTTCCTGTGCCAGCAGGCCGGCCATAGCGTTATGGGCGCCCGGAGCGCGCAGAATACCCGGCTTTTGTAATAACTCGGCCAGTTGGTCACCGGGACGCTTGGTTGATGCTGGTCGGTCAAGCCAGGTGTTCATGGGAAGGTTCCTTTCATGGATACAGAACGGGCAGCCACGTTGCACCGTCCGCTGCCTGCGGTTAATCTCTGCCCACAGTCATCACGGAGTGCATCATGTCGATCAAGTCTATTCTGGTCCATATCGCGGACGATGAAGATCATCTCGCAAGGTTTAAAGCCGCCAAGGGGCTGGCTGCCTGCTTTGATGCCCATCTCACCGCGCTCTATGTGACCAGCCCGGTGCATTTCAAGGCGGCTATGGTCGGGCGAGGTGCGTCAGTTGGTTATGAGCGTGAGAAAGTCGCTTTTGCCGAGCGCAAGATGAAAGAGATCGAGAACGAATTCAGAGAATATCTCGACAGTAACGACATTGACCTGGAATGGGTGGTCAATGACGGTGAGCATCTGGAGCGTCTGACCTATCATGCCTGCTTCAACGATCTCGCGATCGTCAGCCAGACAGAAGAAACCACACTTGAGGAAATCATCGCCCACAGCCTGCCCGATCAGCTGGCACTTCATTCTCCCTGCCCGACACTGGTTTTGCCGCATGGCTGGGACAAGGGCGGTCTTCCCGAACGTGTTGTCATCGGCTGGAAACCCAGCCCTGCCGCCAACCGGGCACTTCGCGGTGCCATGCCCTTCCTGAAACAGGCCAAGGGTGTCCGCGTCGTTACCGTATCCGAACGCGGCAAGGCAGACGCCCATGACAAATCAGTCATGATGCATCTGGAGCGCCATGGAATTCAGGCGGAACTGGTGCACGAAACCGGCATTGACCGTAAGGCCGGACATATTCTGCTCGATCAGGCGGCATCATATCAGGCAGAGATGGTGGTCATGGGTGGGTTCAGTCATTCACGACTGCACGATCTGGTTGTTGGCTCTGCCACCTCACATGTCCTGCACTATGCGGAAGTGCCGCTGCTGATGGCGCACTAGATCAGCGAATACTGATACGGAAGAAATAAAAACCCCGCAGGCTGCGATGCCTGCGGGGTTTTTTCATGGCCTGTTATCAGGCCGCGGTCAGTTAGAAGAAGACCAGCGTTACCAGTCCGAAGACCGGCACCAGGAAGATCAGCGACCAGCCCATATAGCCGAAGAAGCTTGGCATCTTGATACCCCTGTCTTCAGCAATGGACCGCACCATGAAGTTCGGTGCGTTGCCGATATAGGTGTTCGCCCCCATGAAAACGGCACCCGCAGATATCGCCAGCAGGGTCTGGCTCATCGGCCCCATCAGCTGCTGTGCATCACCGCCTGCCGTATTGAAGAAGACGACATAGGTCGGCGCATTATCAAGGAAGCTGGAGAGCACACCCGTCAGCCAGAAATAGGCAACATTCACCGGTTCCCCGGCATCATTGGTGACCAGCGAAATCACATCGGACAAGGCGCCGTCCCGGCCTGCTTTCAGAATGGCAATCGCCGGTATCATGGTCAGGAAAATACCGATGAACAGCTTACCGACCTCCACGATCGGGAACCAGCTGAAGCCATTGGCTTCCCGGCTTTCCCGGCTGGTAATCACCCAGGAGGCAACCGCAATAGCAAGCAGCAGCAGGTCCCGCAGGATATTCTGAAGCTCAACCGGGGTGTGGTAGATGGAAATCGAAATGCCAGGCTTCCAGGAACCACTCATCAGCACCGCAGCGACAATGCCGCCCAGCAGCAGGATATTGAAGCCACCCTCGATACCGAATTTCTCTCCCTCACCCGGTGCAGACGCATCTGCCGGCGGTGTGCTTTCCTTGCGATAAAGATAGCTGTCCAGAAGGAAGAAGACGACCAGCAGAATCGCGCTGACGAACAGCATCGGCAGGAACATATGCGTGGTCGGCCAGAAGAATGAGACCCCCTTCAGGAAGCCCAGAAACAGCGGCGGATCACCAAGCGGGGTCAGGGAGCCGCCGATATTCGCGACCAGAAAGATAAAGAAGACAACCACATGCACATTATGTTCGCGATTTTCATTCGCCCGCAGCAAAGGGCGAATCAGCAACATTGCAGCCCCGGTCGTTCCCATCCAGCTCGCGATCAGCGTACCGAACGCCAGAATCCCGGTGTTCACTACCGGAGAGCCGACCAGTGAGCCTTTCAGGCGTACGCCCCCTGCCACCGTGAACAGCGACAGCAACAGAATGATGAACGGGATATATTCAAGGAACAGGGTATGAATGATCTCGAACAGGGCGATATCAAATCCGTACACCAGCGCAAAGGGTCCGAGGAAAGCCAGCGCCCAGAATCCGGAAATCTTGCCGAAATTATCATGCCAGAAATGTGGTGCTGCCAGCGGGAAGACGGCAATGGACAACAGCATCGCCACAAACGGTGCCACCCACCATACCGCAAGGTCTGCACCATCAAGAACCGGCGCGCCCTCGCCGGCGGCAAATGAAGCTGACGTAGTGGTCAGCAAAATCGTGGCGACAAGCGCAAGCAAACGGATCAAGACATCCCCCAATGATTTCTCTCTGATCGCAAAACCGGCAGGCATACCTGAGGAAAGCCTTGGTTTTCGCTAATTCCAAGTGGGGAGCAAGTATGCCGAACGGGTCAGATCAAGCCAAGCCGAAACTCCCCGGAAAGCTATCCGGGTTTTTGTCCCGGCACCCATTTGGTTACCGAGACCGGACGCCCGGTCTGCGAGACCAGAAGTGTCGGGCGATCCGGATGCAACTGCTCGACGGGATCAGCCGCTTTCTTCTTTTTCTTCGGCTTGCGATTGAAGCGGCCGTAAAAGGCAATCATGTCATCAAGACTGATTTCCGCCCCCGGTGCACGCTTGAAAGCATTCAGAAAGGGGGCGTGCTTCATCAGCGTCTTCGACAGATGATCAGCCGAATGATGGCTATAGCGTTCCCAGATAGCATTCAGAAAGACTTCCGCCTCTTCCGGCAGCGGCCAGGTGTCGAAGTCAGGCCGGCCATTGGTGAAGGCCCGGTAGACATTCGGTTCGATCGGTCCGAGATGGTCTGCAACGAAAATGGAGGGCATCAGTTTGCGTCCGCCATTATCCACGGCATAGAACGCCTGAGAAACATAGAGCAGGCGGTGCAGTTTCTGTGGTTGCAGATAGCTGTTGTCCTGCAAGGCCCGGTCTGTGAACCAGATGGCGACATCAAAGCTGGAATCGGCTGCAGACGGCATTTTCCCTCACGCCAGGAAACAGTTACTCCCCGGTTCTAGACTGAACAGGGTAAAGAAATCATTTCCGCATCCAGACCGTGATAACCGGTCAGGTCTTGATATCAAGGACCGAGCGCGCAACCTGATCTGCGGTTTCAAGAACCCTGAGATTCGCTTCATAGGCATTTTCAGCGAGCGCCAGCTGAGTGACATCCTCAACCAGTGATCCGGATGGCACACCAACGATCCCCTCGTCATTTGCATTCGGGTCGGACGGGGCAAACTGCAGGACAAAAGACGGGTCCACAGGTGCCGTGCCAGAAACAACCCCGCCCCCGGCCTGCGAGGACTGCGTTACCCCGGTCGTTCTGTATCCGTCATAGCTGCCATTATCCCCGACCGAACCTGTCGTGTTTCGGTTGGCGATATTACCGGCAGCAGATTGCGCCCGGTTAGTTGCGGCCTGAAGACCGGATACAGCAATCGAAGAAATGGGGTTCATGTTTCCGTACTCCGTTTCACCGATACTGGATGATCGCAGAGCATTCGGCTGTGACGACAGACACAGGAGATCAGATAGCGTAACTCAACTGCGCGCCAGTGGATTTCCCACCATTCGCGATCGTCGTGATATTGCTTTCATACACGGCGATACCGCGGGCAATTTCATAAGGTGGCAGGTTTATGCCGCTACGCCCCGACGCCGTGAAGACTGCTGAACCGTCAGTCGACCCTTCTTCTGCCTCATGCAGCTCATAGGCGAAGGCAACGGACTGGGAGCTGAACCTATTGCCCGACTGCCGGTCATTGTCTTTCTCAGTGAACGAAAAATCCTGCTGGAGAACCTGTTCATCCTGCGAACCAACATTGAAGCCTTCAGGGATAGCATCGACCTCAGCCCGTGAACCGGACGCAACACCACGACCACCGCTGCTCGGCGAAATACGCGAGCTCGGCGTTGTGGCAGCAGATGCGACCGGTTTGACCTGAAGGGCCATGCCCTGATGATTCCTTTAATTATTCCAGAAGCTTAAAGCGTTCCGCAAAAAACAGTACGGCACACCTGTTAAATTTCATTAAGCATAGTGGACGTTAAGGATAAAAAAATCAAGGTTTTCCGCGATATTCGTTCTGTTCCTCATGGCCATGGTGAGCCGCTTGTCCACCCGCATAGCGTTCAACGAACCCCGCAACAGCCGCTGCCGCACCAAAATCATAGAGGTCCATATGCGCCCCGCCTTCAAAACGGACAAATTCCTTCGGCTCATTTGCAGCTGAAAACAGCCGGTGGCCAAGTTCGTATGGAACAACAGAATCAGCCGTTCCATGCATCACAAGAACCGGGGAGACGACCTGACTGATACGGCTGAACGAATCAAAGCGGTCTTTCACCAGCCAGTGCACAGGCAGCCAGGGATACTGGCGCGCAGCAACATCCGGAACACTGGTTAGCGGGGCATCCAGAATAACAGCCGCAACAGCCGATTCTGACGCCAGCTTGACCGCAACGGCTGTCCCCAATGATTCGCCGTAGATCACAATCCGGTTCTCGGCAATGCCCTCGGCCCGCAACCAGTTCAGACCGGCCAGCCCGTCCATGAACAAACCGGCTTCCGTCGGCGTCCCCGGATTTCCCCCGAACCCGCGATAATCAACCAGCAGGCAGCCAAATCCGGCGGCAATAAAATGTCGCAATCTGGCCGCACGGTCCGCCAGCGTTCCCGCGTTACCATGAAGATACAGCAGCACCGGCCTGTCAGCCCGAGGCGGCGGTACGTACCATGCATTCAGTTCAAGATGGTCTTCTGTCTTCAGGGTAACTTCTGAAGCTTCCGCCAGATCCGCTTCACTGAGGTGGCTGCGATGAACGTCAGGGCGATAAATCAGCTTTCGCTGGAACAGATACATGCCCAGCGTGATGCCGAGGTACATTGCCAGCAGAACTGCTGCCAGCCAGCCAAGAGACTGCATCATACGAAAAATCAGCCCCCGGCCCGCTTTTTCGCGTCCGCTATCGAACGCTTCAGCTGATCAAATTCACGACAGCCGAAAAAACACAGGCCATCGAGAATATCGAGCTGGGCTTCTGCTTTTTCCATTTCACCTGTCTGGACATAAAGCTCACCCAGATATTCATTGGCGCCCAGATGTCTCGGGTCGATATCCAGCGCCTTCCCGTACCAGTTTCTGGCCTGATCCATCCGGCCAAGTTTCCGGTTGCTGTAGCCCAGATAATTATAGGCATCTGCATTCTCAGGCTCATCGAGAATCAGCCTGGTCAGTTTCCCTATGGCATCTTCATAGTCTCCGGCCTTCACCGCTGCTTCTGCTGCAATGAAGGCCTGACTGAAGGAGTTGGAACTGCCGGAACCGTCAGAACTGCCACCACCGCCCGCACCGAACGACGGAACAGCAAACATTGAGACGATCACAAACGGGATGACGAAAACGGAGACGAACGGCTTCATGATGGTTCCCCGGACAGAATATGAATATCAAGGATATAGGTATTCACCCGGTCTTTGTCAGGATTATATCGGAGACTGGTTTCAGTCATCTCCGCGGGGCATCTTCATACCCAGAAGTTTATATAGCTGATGCCGGTCGGTACCGTCCTGCAGCAACTCTGCCAGCAGGTCATGCAACGGCATCCGCCCCCAGGTCACCGCGCGTTTGACGAGGTAAGGTGTCGGACTGTGCGGTTCTGCGCGCAACAGGTAATCAGCCGCGGCATCCAGCATCTTGTAGGCCTGTGCGCGACTGGTGATCGGGCCATCTGTCACAGAGATATCCCCTTCCATATCCTCATCCACCGAGTAATCGTGGAAACCGGTACTGTCATCATCATCGTCGTCATCATCATATTTTGGTGTCTCGCCCTTTTCGGCCATGGTCCGCTGGGCAAACAGCATGATCTGCTTCAGTGCGTCTTTCAGCCGGCCAAGGCTTGGCGCATCATTTCCCGCCTGATCATCAAGGAAATCATCCAGTTCCTCGGCGGCTTCATAGGCCTTGCTGGAATCCTTCCACAGGTCGCGGAAGAAAGCGCCCGGCGTCAGCGCCACACTGGTCAGGAATTTCTCGCGGGTCACTGCCCCGCCACGCTCTGCCTGGTCCGCCGCACCTTCATCCCGGCGCGACAGGTTTTCGAGGCGGTCGCCGCCTTCACGGTCATTCAGACAATAGGGTCTGGCATCCGTCGTCGACGGCTGTGTGATCGGCAACAGACGCGCCTGAACAGCCAGCCGGTCATTCAGCCAGGCGTAAGGCCCGACACGAAATTCAATATCGCCTTCTTCGATACGCGGATGCAGGCCATCCCAATAACGTTCCGACAACTTAACAATCAGATCCAGTCCCGCAGCAAACCCCGCGAACCCGAACCGATGCAGCCAGGCTTCGGTCAGCCAGACTGCGATCTGGGCATCTTTTGACTGCTCGACAATGACCTTTGTGCAGAGGGATTCAACGAGCTTCCAGTCCGCCCGTTTCAGTTCAGTCTCCCAGACACCCTGCGATAATGAGGGGTCGTCTGACCGGCGGGCATCCTTGATCTCGTCATAAATATTCTCATACCGGATCGACACACCGGCAGGATCATCGCCCGGAACCGGCTCCAGAAAATCCTCAAGCACCGGTCGGAAACGGCCATTTACAAGGCCATCATCATATTCCGGAGCACCGGCATCCTTGTCTTCGGGCTCTGAGGCCATATTCAGTCGTCTTTCCTGTTCTCTGCGTCTATCGGGTTTGCTGTGTTCGCTGTTCGAGGCCCGCAAGCTTGCGCCCCATTTCCAGCGCCGGTGCCTTCACCGGGAGCTGTGCCGGCAGTTTCAGTCGTTCCACCAGCCGGCCTTCATCAGACGGGGCGGCAACCTTGACGCGGATATAGACACGGGCCGGTTCCGGCGTCACCGGTGACAACCCGACACCGCCGCCAACCCGTGCTGTCGGTACATCAAAACGCAGGCTATGCGGGTCCGGGTCAGACAGCCGGGCAAAGTCTTCGGATGTGGATGCCTGATCCTGCAACAGGCTCAGCAGTGACCATTTGTTCTGATAGACATAGGCAACCGCGCCCCGGTCTACCGTCATGGCCGGCTCTCCCGGTTTGACGAACGGTGTGTTTGGCGCGTCTTTTGCCCAGCGCAGCACAACACCAACCGGATCGCCATATCGCCAGCGCAATGTCTTCGCTTCACCACGGAGTGTCGCAACCTGTTCGCCGACACCCAGCCGCCATTCAATGATCTGGTTGCCCGCGACTTCCCTGCGCCGGTTTACCCGGAACTCCGCCCCAATATCAAAGGTCGGTAGGGCACCGTCTGCAGAGGTCAGGTACGGGTCAAAGAAGGCCCGCGCAGCAACCATCGTATCAAGGAATGACAGTACCCGGTCCCGCGACAGGCCGAACCGCTCCGAACGTCGCAGCAGATCCATACCAGTCAGCTGATAGTCTTCCAGCAGCCGGAAGAAATCGCGGATGTCTTCCGGCAGAGCTTCCGCATCACCCGCAGATGTCGCCAGCGTCCCGAACGGGAAGCGTCCCGCCAGCCGCTCATTGAAGAAGGCTGATATCTGACCATAGCTCGACAGAACAGTATCCGACGCAATCAGCTGGCAGCGCGCCAGCAGATCGGACAGCAACTCACGGCGGCGGCGGTCAAAATAGTCGGCAGACCGGCCTGCATCCGCATCCTGCCCCGCCTGCAGCAGGCAATCCTGTCCGGTCAGGCCGGTCAGTGTGAAGCGGATGAAGTCCTCAAGATTTGAAACGCTGTTTCCTGTCGTCCGGCGGTCATAGCTGTCGAGTGCTTCCAGAATGCGCCGCCACCGGGTGGCAATCCGGTTTTCCGAACGCCCCTGATTCAGGGCCGGGCTGGAAAGAACAGCCACCAGAGGGCGGGCATAGTCCTGCGCCAGAAAAGCGATCCGGGAGCGTTGTGCATCAAGATAGGCTGCGATTTCAGCGTCATCACGTGCATCAAAACCTTCATATGCCGGGGGCTCCATCCCATCCCACCAGCCAAACCCGTCACCACGGGGCTGATAAAGACCATCCCCTGACAAGGTCACGTCAACTTCCTGTATCAGATCATCAGCCTGATCCCGGACGAGACGCAGAACAAGTCGTTCGCCCGCGACCGTCTTGAGGCGTGAAAAACGGTCGAGGATACGAAGCAGCGCAGGTGCAGCCGCCCGGAAATCCGTTACTTCACGCCGGAGTTGGCCTTCCGGATCCAGGGTTCCGACAGATGCCAGAACGGTCTCAGTTTGCTGCGCCGCCGCCAGCAGGTCGAGCACACTGATTTCCAGCTGACGGGTTGCCGCCCGTTCAACGACAGAGAGCAATTCCCTAGGATATCGAGAGCGGCTGGTGTTCATGTAGTTTTCATGACTGTCCAGCATCGAAAGCGCAGCTTCCAGCAACGGGCGGTCCCAGAAAACCGCACTGTTGCCTGCGACAAGTTTCGGAATTGCCCCGGACTGTTTCAGCATGAAACGCTGTGTCATGAGTTCTTCAAGGGCCTGCCCGAGATGGGCTACAGGCCCGGCAACCATCGGCGCACCGGTTGCCGGATCGACAATGACAATCGGCCCAACGACTGCTGACCGTGTCGTGTAGAGCCGCTCACGCGCATGTTCAGTAGACTCACCGGCCATCGAATCGATCCGCTTGCGCGCTTCGGGCCCGAAGAATTCCGACGTCTCCACATCAACCAGAATATCGCCCAGCGTATTCCCTATCACGGTTGATCGTGACAGTGACGCAAGAAGGCCGGCGCTGCCCAGTTCAGCCTTCAGTTCCTGAATCATGACTGCCAGCTCGCGCAGCCTTGCCGCAACCTCTGCCGGGTCTCCCCGCTCATAGGCCAGCGTGTCTATACCGGCGGCAACCAGCGGCGCATTTTTGAAAATTACCCGGCCATCACGCAGACTATCCAGCGCGCGTTCTGCGAGTTCAAATAGCCGCGCCTGCGCCGTGCCAGAATATTGCTCGATATCAACCAGCTGGAAATTGTTCGGATCAAGGTCGCGCTGATAACGTGCTGCCAGAGGAAAGAATCTCTCCGGTATTTCAAAGTCATAGAGATACTGGAAAATCTTTCCGATGCTGGTGACATCTCCGCCCTGCTTCAGGCGGTTGTAGCCCTGAATCATGGCTTCCAGTCGAACCAGTTCATCAACATAAGCAGTCAGCAGTTCAAGTTCAGGCGTTGTGTCAGATCCGCTGTCTGCATTCAGTGTACCAGGCTTTTCCGTCGTCAACTGAAGTGGCTGGATAACCAGGCCTTGCGTGCGTGCCAGCAGTTCTGTCCGCATCGCCTTGATGATGACCGTATCGTAGGCAAATTCCAGTGCCACCAGAACCTTGTCACCAAGCGGGCTGAACCAGGATGATGGCAGAAAAGCGTAAACCGGGCGCGCGTGGCGAACCCGGGACATGCCTTCAATGACCTCTTCCGATGCCTTGCGCAGGAAGGGACGGGATGGTTTTTCCCCATGCCGTTCCATCTCGGACATCTGATTCAGCGACACATATTTCGAAGCGAAAAGCGGGCCGAGAGCATCACGGTCATTATTCAGGTCAAAGGTCGAGAAGGTGATGCCAAGCAAACCAAGTACCAGAACAGCCGCACAGGCGACCTGAGCCCGGAAGACGGACCGGGTTTGTGACCTGACCCTGCCGCCGGCCGGCTGCGCCAGCGAGCTTTCCGCAAACACCTTGTTATCAAGCAGATGCTTCAGGAAGACAGGTCTCGGGCCCGCACTGGATGCGCCGCCCTGCCATGTCGCCAGCCCGGCATCGCTGCCCCCTCCAAGCGCGCTGTCGAACTGGTGTACGTTCCCAGGATAGCTATCCATATCCATGGAAGCCTCAGCATCACCGGTAAAATACAGTCCGCGCATCCGGAAAGAATCGTGATAGACGCTCGGCTTGAAAATGTGATTCAGATAAAGCCGCAGCGGCTCATGCAGTTCCTCAAAGGAGGATGGGAATTCAAAGACTGCT